>JANNDT010000003.1:0-37536 GCA_031387905.1 Deltaproteobacteria bacterium | reverse complement strand
GCGTCGACCTCGACGATTTCGCCGACCCGGTGATCTGCGTCAGGCAGCGCTTCCCTCCGCTTCGAGCTGGTTCGTGCCATCTCAGTTCTCCGCAATCTTGCTGCCCTTGATGGTGACGTCACCGCTGCCCTTGATCGAGATCTTCTTGCCTTTGATGGTGATGTCGCCGTTCTTCTTCATGGTCACCTCGGCGCTCCCCGCCTTGATCGAGACCTCATCCTCGGCCACGAGCTGGATTTTCTTCGCCTGGAGTATGTACTCCTTGGTGACGCTCGTCTGATACCGGCCGCCGACCTTCTCCTCCTGGTCCTTTTGTACCTCGATCGTTTGTGTTTTCTGGACGATCAGGGAGCGGGCGCCGGAGATCGTGAGATTTTGGTTCTTGCCGATGTCTATCGTCTCGCTCTCGCCAACGCTTCGGCTGCGGTTCTTGCCGACCGAGAGCGTCTCGCGGTCCAAGACCTCTTCATCGTGCGCTTTGCCCACCTTCACCTTGCGATTGCCACCGATCGAAACCTCCTCATCGCGTCCCACTTCCTCACTTCGATCATTCCCAATCTCTATCGTCTCATCGTGCCCCACCTTCTCACTCCGGTCGTTCTTCACCAGCACGATCTTGTCCTTCTCCGCCTGAATCGAGAAGACCTCGCTCCCCTTCTTATCCTCGAACATGATCTCGTTGAAGTTGTCCGGCCCCGCACCCTTCGTGCTGCGCGTCTTGATTCCGCTCTGCGTCATGTTCCCCGGTAGCTCGTACGGCGGCATCTCGCCGGCATTGTAGACACGCCCCGTGATCAGCGGGCGGTCCGGGTCGCCTTCGACGAATGACACCACCACCTCTTGCCCGATGCGCGGCAGGAACATGCCACCGAAGCCGGTGCCGCCGATCGGCTGCGAGGAGCGCACCCAACACGAACTCTTCTCGTCGCGCTTCCCGACGCGGTCCCAGTGGAACTGCAGCTTCACGCGGCCGTACTTGTCGACGTAGATCTCCTCACCGCTGGGGCCCACTACGGTCGCGGTCTGGATGCCGTGGATCGCGGGCTTCGCGGTGAGCATCGGCGGGCGGAACACGATCTTCGCAGGGATGCAGCTGAAGGAGTTCTCGTAGCTGCCGCTGTCGTCGCCGTCGCGGCCGACGCCCTGCGTTACGAGGTGGCTCACGCTCGTGAGCAAGTACTGCTCGTTGAACTCGCTGCGCGTGTGACCCTTCAGCGTGAAGCGGGTGCCCGCGCAAAAGCTCGGGCAGGTGCTGGTGCCTTCGCTCGGCGGCGCGGCGGATTCCTCGATCTCCATGCGCAGCTTCGCGGCCTCGTCGCCGTGGTCGAGCTTGTCGTGGCCGACGGCGTAGTCGTAACGCGAGAGCTGGGTGAAAGCCTTGCTCTGCACGGGCGAGACGAGGCTCGTGCTCGGCGTCTCGAAGTTCCAGTCGTCCACTTCCCACTTGCCGGTGTAGACGCCGCTGGTCTTGTGCCAGCTCTCGACCTCGCCCGCGAGGCGTTCAGCGCCTTCGGTCAGGATGTACTCGGCTTCCGCCTGCGCGCTGACCGGCCAGCCCGAGTTGGAGTCGGACAGCACGAGCACGTGCTTGGCCTCCTCGTGCTTGAACCAGTACGCGATGCCTTCTTCTTCCATGAGGCGCGAGACGAAGTCGAAGTCGCTCTCGCGGTACTGGACGCAATAGCCCCACGGCCCGTACGAGCGCGTCAGCTTGTCTTCGAAGTCACTGAAGCCGCGGCGATTGAAGACGTCCTTGATGATCTCGGGGACCGACTTGTCCTGATAGATTCGGCAATCGCTCGCGAAGTCGAGCAGCGAGAGCCACGGAACCACTTCGGCGTGATAGGCGGTCAGCGGAGTCTTGACGGTTTGCTGCGTGACGCCCTGCGTGAACCGCACCACGCGCCCGTGGAAGTGACGCTTGGTGCCGTCCTCCAACTCAACGTGCGCGCTGAGCGGCTTCCCAAGCAACCCGGAGAAGTCGATGCTTGCGCTCTCCGAAAGCAGGTCGAGTTCGAAGCGGAACGGGCGGGATAGGTGCTCGACGCCCTGGAAGCGCTCGAGCAGCAACTCGACACCGCCTGGCGCCTTCACCGTGCAAACCCGTGTGTCCTGTTTGTAGGCCATCGCGGCTCCGCTCAGGTGATCTGGATCTTGAAGCGACCCGAATCGTCGAGCCCGACGCCCGCGTGCGCGAAACTCTCGCCCGATGCCATGCGCGACAAGAACTCCGCGGACATCTCCGGCAGGAGCCCGTGGGTGAGAATGTGATCAATGGCGCGCGCACCGCTCTCGCTCTCGGTGCAGCGCTTCGCCACCGCTTCGACGAGCTGCGGGTCGTACACCATCTCCACCCGGTGGTTCTCGCGCACGCGCCGCACGATGCGGTCGAGCTGCAGGCGGATGATCTTCTTCAGGTTCTCGCCCGCGAGCGGAAAGAACGCGACGGTGACGAGCCGGCCGAGCAGCGCGGCCGGGAAGGCTTTCAGCAGATCCGGGCGGACCGCCTCCACGAGCGCATCCGGCAGCGGCATCGTCTCAGGGTCCGCGCACAGCTTTGTGATCGTCTCGGTGCCGATATTGGTCGTCAGCAGGATCACGCAGTTCTTGAAATCGATCTCGCGGCCCTCGCCGTCCTCCAGCATGCCCTTGTCGAATACCTGGAAGAACAGCTCCATGACGTCCGGGTGCGCCTTCTCGACCTCGTCGAGCAAAACCACCGAATACGGCTTGCGGCGCACGGCCTCGGTGAGCACGCCCCCTTCTCCGTAACCGACGTAGCCGGGCGGCGAGCCCTTCAGGCTCGAGACGGTGTGCGCTTCCTGGTACTCGGACATGTTGATGACGACGGCGTTCTTCTCGCCGCCGTACAGCGAATCTGCAAGCGCCATCGCGGTCTCGGTCTTGCCCACACCGCTGGTACCGGCGAGCAGGAAGACGCCGATCGGTCGCGATGGATTGTCGAGCCGCGCGCGCGAGGTGTGGATGCGTCGCGCGATCGTGTCGAGCGCGTGACGCTGGCCGATCACGCGTTCCTCGAGCTTGTCAGCCAGCGAGAGCACCGTCTTGATCTCGTCCGCCACCATCTTGCCGACAGGGATGCCGGTCCACGACGAGATCACCTCGGCGATCGCCTGGCCGTCTACCTCGAAAAGCACGAGCGGCTCTTCGCCTTGCAGCTTGCGCAGCTCCGCGCGTCGAGCCTCGAGTTCGCTGCGCAGCTTGGCTGCGTCGTCGGGCGAGAGCGGCGCCGCGCCATCCTTCGGCGGCGCGGTGAGCCGGGTGCGCAGCTCGATCAGCTGCGAGACGAGCGACTTCTCCTGCTCCCAGCGCTGCTCGAGCGCCGCGAGTTCCGTCTCCACCCGAATGCGCGCGGCTTCCACCTCGGTGATGCGCTCGGTGTGGTTCGCGCCGGTTGCCTGCTCACGCGTGAGCGCGGCGTGCTCCGCGGAGAACACGTCGATGCGCCGCCGCGGATCCTCGATCTGCGCTGGGGTGGCAGTCTGTCCGACCGCGACCTTCGCGCACGCGGTGTCGAGCACGCTCATGCACTTATCAGGGAGTTGGCGCGCCGGGATGTAGCGGTGCGAGAGGCGCACGGACTCGACGACGGCCTCGTCGAGCACGCGCACACGGTGATGCGCCTCGAGCTTCGGCATCACGCCGCGCATCATCGCGATCGCGGACGCCTCGCTCGGCTCGTCGATCTTCACGGGCTGGAAGCGCCGCGCGAGCGCGGCGTCCTTCTCGAAGTACTTCTTGTACTCCGCCCAGGTGGTCGCCGCGATCGTGCGCAGCTCGCCGCGCGCGAGCGCAGGCTTCAGCAAGTTGGCGGCGTCGTTCTGCCCAGCCGCACCGCCTGCGCCGATCATGGTGTGGGCTTCGTCGATGAACAGGATGATCGGCTGCGCCGAGGAGCGAACCTCCTCGATCACACTCTTGAGCCGGTTCTCGAACTCGCCCTTCACGCCTGCGCCGGCCTGGAGCAGCCCGAGGTCGAGACTGCGCACGGAGACGTTGCGCAGCGGCTCCGGCACATCGCCTGCGGCGATACGAAGCGCAAAGCCTTCGGCCGCCGCCGTCTTCCCGACGCCGGGCTCGCCGACGAGGATCGGGTTGTTCTGGCGGCGCCGCATCAGAATGTCGATCACCTGGCGGATTTCGGCGTCTCGGCCGAGCACCGGGTCCATCTTCCCGGATCTCGCTTGAGCTGTTAGGTCGACGGTGTACTGGTCGAGTGCGGGCGTCGCGCCGCCTGCGCCTGCCCGCGCGCTGTCCGGCGCGCCGGCCTCGCGCGCGATCCCGGTCGCGAGCGAGAGCACCTCGCGCGATTCGGGCGACGGCTCGACGATGCTCGCGAAATCCTTGGTGAGCGCCTCGACGTTCAGGTTGCGCAGCTCGCCGTGAATGTCGATCAGCCGCCGCTGCAGGCGCGGTTGCCCGAGGGCCGCGAGCAGGATCGCGCCAGAGCGAACGCGCGCGATGCCGAAGTTGATCGAGCAGAGCAGCCAGGCTTCGCGCACGAGGTCTTCGATCGCGGTCGAGAGTTCGGGGCGTCCGCCGCTGCCGGTGCGGAAGCGGCCGAGCGCCTTGGCGAGATCGGCGAGCACGCGTGCCGGGTCTACGCCCCCGTGCCGCAGCAGCAGATGGATGTCGCCAGCCTCCGCCGGCTCGAGCAGCTTGGCGAGCCAGTGCTCGAGGTCCACCTCGTGGTGGGTGCGCGACACGCTCAGGCCGACGGCTCCTTCCAGAGTCGTGCGGCACGTGTCGGTGAGCTTCCCAATCAGGGACCTGAGGTTGAGGCTCATGCAGCTTCCTCCAGCGGCAGGGAGCGTGGAGCCATGTGGGCGAGCACACAAGACTCCGACGCAAAGATGGCATCGTCCGCGTCGCGTTCGCGCGGGCCGTCGCCCGCCGCGAGCCAGGTCGTCCAGCCGAGGCGACACGAACTCGTCGCCGACAGCTCGAGCGCGGGGACTTCTTGCTTGCGGAGCACGAGGCGGACTTCGAACGTCTGTTCTGGGTTCGTCGCGAGCCGGATCATGTCGAACAGGGCCTCGAAGCCGCTCGACTTCGGCAGCATCGACTCGTAGCGTTCGAGCGAGAGCGGGCCGACCAGCACACGGAAGCGGAACTGCGCCAGCTGAACCGTGGTTCCCAGCGCGAGGTCGATGCCGAGCGTCGCACTCGTCGAGCCAAGGCGACTCAGGTCCTCGGGATCGAGCGGGTACCAGGCCCGCACGAACTGCTCGACGCGAGCGGGCGCGCCAAAGTAGCTCTCGATCAAGTTCTCCAGCACCGGCGCCGGGAGCGGCGCCATCGCAAGCAGCCCGGCGCGCGAAAACAGCGCCTCGTCCGGGAGCGTCAGGCGGTCGCGCAGCCCCGCTGTCCCGAGACCCAGCACCGCACGCAGGGCTGCCTCGAAGGAATTGCGGCCCCGCGACTCAAACGCGAGACCAAGCTGGCTTCGCTCGTAAGCGCGGTAGTAGAGCGAGGCGATGCGATGGTTGAAGCAATCCAGGAAGTCGCGCAAGACCGGCGGCCCGCTCTTCTCCTGCTCGATCATCTGCTCGACGTAGGCCGTCGGCAACGAGCCGAGGCTATTCGGAGTCGCGACGCCGAGGAAGGCGACCGTGAGTTCCGGCGGCCCCCCGGGCTGCTCGGGCGGCTCGATCTTCACGACATCGGAACGCGGAAAGGTGAACGACACATCTGAGCGCAGCCGCACGGTTTCGCGGCGCGGGTCGCCATCCCGCCCGATCGCTTCGCGATCAGGCGCTACGCGCTGGAGCAGACGCACGGCTTGGAGGAACTCGAAGCGTCGCGCCTCGCTCTCCAGCCGGTCCCTTAGAGAAGCTGTGTCTCGCCGGCTCTCGGAGGCCATCGCTTGAGGATTCCCTCTCCTTGGCGCGGACGCGCCACAGTCTGGGTGAACGAGTTGATCGACGTGTACATGCCGAGGAAGCGTTCGAGTACCGAGGCGAACAGGAACGCGCCTCCGCCCGGGAACGCGTCCTCGTCGAAGCGGAGTTCGACTTCCACCCCGCGCGCGAATGCGGCCGGCCCAACGCGGCGCACCACTCGACGGGCGCGGAGGCCCGAGAGCGCGGCGATGCGTTGCCGCATCACCGCCGTGTCCGCGAAGTCATAGAGCTTCAGGATCTCGCGCAAAGCGTGGAGCGCCTGGGGTTGCTCGGTGGCCGTCGTGTTCGAAACGGTCACATCCGAGAGCGACAAGTGGTTCAACGCGAGATGAGAGACGAGACGCCAGCGCGAGCCGGCGCCGAGCGGCGCGCGGATCGGGGCCGTGGGCTTGCTCAGGCAGCGAATGCTGGCGATCTCCGCGCGCGCTTCGATCTGGAAGTCGGCCGGATCGCCGAAGGGAAGTCTCGGCGGCAAGTCGCGGTTCGTGCAGAGCGTGCGGACGGTGAGCACCTCCGTCTCCGGCTTCGTGACGGCGAAGCTGCGATCGACCGTCGAGAGGAACACGTCGGTGCCGATGTCGTCTTTGCGTTGGGATTGGCGGCGAGCGAGATGCCAAAACGCGTCTCCCTCATCGAGCGCGGCGCCGTGGCGCAGTCCGTAGAACGGCTGGTAGTTGCGTATCTCGAGGCTGCCGGGCACGGCGCTCGTGACGCTGGCGATCGAGTGAACTTCGTACGACAGCGGCGCTCGCGCGTCGGGGACGACCGGATACTCGACGGAGAGCTCGTTCACAGCGACGGGGTCGGCGGTGTGGGAAAACAGATTGACCGCAGGCGTGCAACCGAGGCGCAAGTTCTCGGGCGCGGGCCGGACCGTGATCTCCTGCAGCGGCTCGCGCATCAAGAGCGTCACGTCGAGATGCGGATGCGGCCCCACCGGCTGCGTCGGCAAGCCCGAGAGTTCGACGAAGTTGAACTTGGCGTCGAACGCGAAGAACTCCTGGAGCAAGCGGTAGCCGGGGAAGGACTCGAGTGGATAGCTGAGCAGCGACTCGTCGCGCGCGAAGCCCATCGGCCGCACGGCATCGGCTCCGAGGAACGCGGGCTTGGCGGAGCCGCGCTGGACGAGCACGCCGACGGCATCTCGCGCGAACATGCGATAGAGCGCGTCGGAGAGAGCGGGCGCTGCGTCGAGATAGAACGTGAGCCGCCCGATCGCGAGTTCCTCGAGCTTTGCGCCGCCCGTGGCGCGCAAGCGGATTCGCAGCGCCGAGCGCGCGTCCGCGGGCAGCAGCGCGCCGAGCGACGGCGGCGGAACGACATCGACGGAGGCGACCTCGAGCGGCCAGAGCCGCACGTCGTAACAAGTCCGGAAACGGCAGCGCACGCCTTCGACGGGTCGCGCATGGAGCAGCGAGCCGCGCTCTACGGAAACGCCGGCACCCGCACGCCCCTGCTGCGGATCGAGCGCGAGCTGCACGATCGTGGCGGAAGGAATCGGGCTCAAGAAGTGCGGGTAGAGAACGCCCAAGAGCGCGTCGGAAATCTCCGAAAAATCGTCGTCGAGCCGCAAATGGATGCGCGCGGCGATCATCGAGAAGGCCTCGATGATCCGCTCGACGTGCGGGTCCTCGCACTTGTTGGGCTCGAGCAAGAGCCGCCCGGCAACCTCGGGGTACTTTTCCGCGAAGCTCCAGACCATCTTGCGGATGAACTCGAGCTCGCGGTTGTAATAGGCAAACAGCTGGTCGCGCATCAGAGGGACCCGTCGACCACGACTTCCCCAGTCGATGTCTGCAAGCCGCTATCGAAGAACACCGGCTCCGAGATTGGCTCGACGTGGAGCGTGCCCTCGATGCGGAAACGCATGTTGAACTCTTCCAAGGCGCCCGGCGGCAGCATCGTCACGCGCACCGTCGCGGGCACGAGTCGCGGCTCGAAGATGCGAATCGCGCCCGCGATCTCGCTGGTGATGCGCCGCACGTCGTTTGAGCTGCGAGACGACATCATCGAGTAGTCCGGGATGCCGTAGGTCAGGACCGAAGCGCGCGCTTCCGGCAGTCCGGACACCCCTGGTTCCCGCCCGAGCACATTCTTGGCATTCAGCAGCCATTCGAGGTCGCGGGCGACCGCCGCCTTCAGCTCGCGCAACCCGATCGTCGGGTACGAGGCCGCCCCCTTGGGCTGTAACAACCGATCGAGGACGCTGGGCCTGAGCACGCTCGTCGTGCGCTGCGAAGCCATCTACTCGCTCACTTCGAGCTGCCGCACATCCACGAGGCCGTGCTCCTCCTCGCCGTCGGCGCGCGCCGTCAGCCACACCTTCTGGCCGATTCCACGTGCGCCGATCCCCGGCTCCTCGCGCCATTCCGTGCCGCGACCGAGGCGAAGCAGGTCGTCGGCCTCGAGCGGCGTGCCGACGTACAGCGTCGGTAGATGAACGTGAGCCTGGTTGCCGCGCGCATCCGACAACAGCGCCGGCAGCCAGAGCAGATCGAGCATGCCCTCGGGCTTCGCGATCTCGAGCCGCCGGATCTGCCGGAACGAGAGCCACAGGCAGCGCCCTTGAGCGAACAACTCCACAAACGACGCTCCGACGTCGTCCGTGTCGCGAATCTGCTCGAACGCTTGACCGTTCAGCGTGCCGGCGGAGGCAGTCGCTTGCGCGTTGGCGTCATCGAGCGCGCGAGCCGCCGCACCTCGATCGCGAGCCAGCACGCCAAGTGCGTCGAGTCGCAGCGTCAGGTCGACCGGTGCATCGGGCGCGAGCAACGGGCGCGCGACGCCCGACCAGATCTCACGCCGATGCGACTCGGCCGCGAGCAGGCCCCGGCAAAGGAGAGTGCGCGACTCGACCGCGGACCCGGTGCCAATCCCCAATGCCTCGAGCTGGCGTGCGGCGCGCTCGAAATCACCCGCGAAGCTCAACAGCGAGAACAACAGGAATCGGCGCTCCGCATCCGCAGGTCGGCCGCGTACCTCCTCGGTCTGTGCCTTGATCGCCTCCGCGAGCCGGCCAGCGTCGAATAGCTCTTGTGCAGTAGACGACATAATGGATCGCCCTGCGACCGAGCCCCCTCCGCCGGCCTGCCGGCAGCTGCGGCCACGCGCTGGCTAGATCACCCTCCCTTGTTCTCGATGACCGACCAGTGAGCCTTCACGTCGCCTTTTGCCGCGCCGGTCTTGTGATCCGTGGCCGTGTAGATCAGCTCAATTTTCCCGTAGTTGAACGAGGCCTGCTCCGCCGAGTCGCCGTCGCTCGCCCCCGACCCTGCGAAGGACGAGACGAGCACGTCGGTCATTAGGTACTTCATGTAGGGTTGCTTCTCTTTGCCGGTCTGGCGCAACAGCGTGAGCGTCATCTCTGCGATGTGCTCGCCGTTGCAGCACGCCAGGAACAGCTTCGGAGACGCCTTGTCGAGGGTCTTAGTTATGTGGAGGTCCTGGTGGTCCGAGCGTCCCTTCGTGCGCGCACCACCGGTGCTACCCGACACTGTCGCCTGCTGGCTCACTCCCCAGCTGAAAGATAGGACCTCGATCTCGTCCGGGTGTTTGGCGTCGGACGACTCGCCAGGAATCGTTTTGATCTTCAGAAAAGCGTCGGTTGCCATCGCCCCTCTTCTCCTGCTTCCCGAAATCCGGGACTATTAGTGGGTCCTGCGACCCGGTTACTTCGCTGACTGCGGAAGCTCCGCCACCAGCCGCAAAGAGATGCTCAGCTCGTCGAGCTGGAAGTGCGGCCGCAGGTGCGCGATCGCCCGATAGCAACCCGGCCGAGCCTTGTCGTCGACCACCTCGATGCGCGCCTCGCGCAGCGGATGCGACGCCTTCGTGTCTTGGCTCGCATTGTCATCGATCGTCACGTACTGCGTGATCCAGCGATTCAGGAAGTTCTCGCAATCGCTTCGCGACATGAAGGACCCGATCTTGTCTCGGCAGATCGCCTTCAGGTAGTGCGCGATGCGCGAGGTAGCCATCAGGTACGGAAGCTGGCTCGAGAGCTTGGCGTTCGCGGTCGCGTCCGCTTGGTCGTACTTCTTGGGGCGCTGGATCGAGTTGGCGCCGAAGAACGCCGCGTAGTCCGTGTTCTTGCAGTTCAGAAGCCCAATGAACCCGAGATCGGAGAGCTCCTTCTCGCGGGTGTCCGAGATCAGCGTCTCCGTCGGAATCTTCGCCGCGTTGACGCCTTCCTTCGACTTGAACACGTGGATCGGCAGGTCCTCGACCTTTCCGCCGCCATCGGGACCACGAATCGCGACGCACCAATGATGCTTTGCGAACGCGGCCGTCAACGTCTGCGCGTACTCGTACGCAGCATTACCCCACAGGTAGTGCTCGTGCTCGCCGCTCACGTCCTCCTCGTAGCCGAACGCGTCGACTTCCTTGGTGGCCCTCCCGTACGGGAGCCGTCGCAGTACGTGGGGCAGCACGATGCCGAGGAAGCGCGCGTCCTCGGAGTCGCGCAGCGACAGCCACTTGGTGTTCTCAGGGTTGTTCTTGTCGAAGATCTTCGCGACGTCGCGCGGGTTCGGCATCTCCGTCAGGCTTTCCATGCCGAACATCCCGGCACTGGCCGCCGTGATGAACGGCGCATGAGACGCCGCCGCTACTTGTGACATGTGCTGCAGTAGCTCGACATCGGCCGGCCCCTTGCCGAACTCGTAGTCGCCGAGCAGGCAGCCGAACGGATCGCCGCCGTACAAGCCGAACTCGTACTCGTAAATTGCCTTCCAAGGCGCGCTCTCGGTGAACTCGGCGGCGGCCTGGAACTCGCGCAACAGCTCCTTTTTCGACGCGTTCAGCACGCGAATCTTGAGAGACTCTCCGGTCTCGCTGTTCATCACGAGCTTGTTGAGGCCGCGCCACGACGCTTCGAGTTTCTGGAAATCCGCGTGATGCAAGATCTGGTCGAGCTGGCGCGAGATCACCTCGTCGATCGCTGAGATGCGAAGGTTGATGGTCTCGGTCACTCCCTTCGCGACGACCATGCCGGGCGACATCAACTCGCTGACGAGCGTCTGCACCAAATCGGTCGCGCGCTCGCGCGCGACATCGTCGCGCGGTTTCGTCGCACTGATCATCTGATCGAGCAGGCTCGGTCCGTCGAGTTCCGCGAGTTTGTCTACGGGGACTTGTGAGGAAGCTGCCTTGGCCATGGAACTACTCGCTCCCTTCCTTGCCACCGGGGTTCAACGCCGCGAGCTTTTCGCGCACATCCTGTTTCGAGATGATCGTGTCGAGCAGTTCCTCGAGCCGATCGTTGCCCTCGGTGCGCGAGAGCAAATCCTTCAGCTTGTTGCGCGCCTCGAGCAAATCATTGAGCGGCTTCACTTGGCGCACGACCTGCTCGGGCTCGAAATCCGCGAGCTTCTTGAACTCGAGTTCCACCGACAGCTGACTGCCGTCGCCCTTTAGCGTGTTGTCGACCTTCATCGCGACGCGCGGCTTCTGGCCGCGCAGTACGTCGTCGAAGTTGTCACGGTCGATCTCGAGGAACTTGCGATCCTTGAGCTTCGCGAGCGGATCTTTCGGTTGCCCTGAGAGGTCGGCCATCACGCCCACCACGAACGGCAGCTCCTTGAGGACCATCGCCCCGTTCTTCTCCACTTCGTACGTGATGTGCACGCGCGGCGGTCGCACGCGGCCCTTCTTGTCGAAAACGCTCTCGCTACCCATGGCCTACTCCCTTCGTCCGTTATTCGGTCGGCTTGCTGCCACTCGGCGGACTGACGCCAAGCGTCTCCCAGATCTGACTGAGCGCCTGATCATTCTTCAGGACGTCCTGAAGCAACTCCTCGAACGGCATGTTGCCCCAGCGCACCGCTCGTTCGATCAACCGTGAAACCGGGCTGTGAGGCTCGGTTTGGCGGAAGAATTGAGCGACCTCGGACAAACGCCCGAGCGCATCCGCGCGGCTGCCGAGCGGGCCCGAGGCTCCGCCCGCTTGGGCAGAGGCCCCGGTTCCTCCTGCCTGCAAAATCCGCTCGGCCGGTAGTGCCTTCTCCAGCCCCTCGCGAATATCCGAGAGCAGCGTGCGCAGCTCGAGGAAGCTCGGTGCCTCGTCCGCGGAGAAGTGCGCCTCGCAGAACGTGTCCAGCGCGACGAGGTCGGCGTCGCAGCCTCGCAGGGAATCGATGCCTGCTCGCAAGCGCGCGACTGGGGTGGCCGCGATCGCGGCCTTCCAGCGCTCTCGCGTGCACGCGCCGGCGGCGATCAGTTCATCGAAGCGTTCGCGATTGCCGCTGGCAGCGGAATCGACGCGATCGGCTTCGAGAAGCGATTCCCAAGGAAGCCACTGCTCGCGGCGCTCCGCGTTGCCGACGAGACCGATCGCGCGGACCGACGGCAACATTCCGCGCGCAGCAGACAGCCAATTCAGCGTCGCCGCGCGGCGCGCCATCAGGACTTCCTCGCCGTCACGCTCACCTTGCGGGTGCACGCCGTCCCAGTAGGTCTCGAGCAACTGATGGGTCGCGCGCAGCCCGTTACGGAGGCCGTCGAACCCATCGGTGCGGGCGAGTGCCTCGGTCAGCCAACCCGCGAGCCGCAGATCCTTCGACAGCGTTACGAGTGCGTTCTCGCAGGCGGCGGCAACGCCCGGCCAGTTGGCGGCCTTGCCACCGGCCGCGTCGATCGCGGCGTCCACTTCGCGTCGCAGATCCTCGATCTTCCCGAACGTTCCGTCTTCAGGGACGGATCGAAGATCCAAGCCCGTCGGATGATCCGGCGAGATCGGAGCGAGTATCTTCTCGAGGTCAATCATCGACAGCGCTCCGAGGCGATACCTGATAGTGCACTGCTTACGGTCGGAGGTGGCGCGTTTATGCGCGTTCTCCAAAGCGGATTGTGCTCCCGATCCCTAATCGCGGTCAAGCGCAAAGCTGTCGTCATCAGATCGCGTCCCGGTTTCTGCGTCGTGGTTGCCTGAGCGAGAGCAACTGAATCTCCTGCGTTGCGGGCGATAGTTTGCCACCTGCGCAGCGTTCGCTGTGAATGGGTTCACAGGGGCTGCCAAACTCCGCCGCAGCTGAGCGGCCTGGAAACGGGATACACTTTTAATTCGCCATTAAGCGAGGAACTGCCCGTGACGAGCGCGTGGGTCGATTTCGGGGGGGCAGGCGGTGCGCGGGTCTCGCGGGAGCGCCGCCCCATCCGAGTGGGCGTGATCGCCAACCTGAGCGCTTGCACCGGCTGTACGCGCTGGCGCGAGACCTTCGCGGCGCGCTTCGCCGACGTGGACCGCGACTGCTTCGACGCCTTATTTGAGCAGATCGGGCCGCACCTCCGCTTCGAGCTTCTGGGGGGATCCCAAACAGATTTCCGGATGAAAGGATTCGGTGACTTTCGGCCCGAGATCCTGGCCGCCAGCGTGCCGTGGACCGAGGCCTTGCTGCGCGCACGGGCGGTGGCTGGCGAGCCCGCAGCGCTCGTCGCGGCGCTTCAACGTGCGGGCGTCGCAGTCGAACCCGCTTCGAGGCGCCCGGCGGCCGCCGCGGGTGCCGCTTCGCCGCCATCCGACGGGATGCTGGATGAGGTGCTCGTGGCGCGGGAGCGGCGGCGGTCGGACGCCAGGAGCGACCTCGGCCTCTCGACCTTCCTAAAAGAGGTCGCGGAAGCGTCCAGTGACGGACGAGATCACCTTGCGATCGCACGCGTGCGCGCCGAGATCGACCAGGAACTCGCACGCAACCTGTCGGTCCTGTTGCGCGACCCGCAACTGCAGGCCCTCGAGGGAGCGTGGCGCTCGCTGCGAGATCTCGTGTTCCGCCTGCCCGACGATCGTGGGATTCAAGTCCAAGTCCTCGATGTCGCACGGCAGGACCTACTCGCGGAGATCGCGGTGGGCCTGCCGATCGAGGCCACGAAGCTCCATCGCTTGTGTGTCGAGTCGCCTCGGTCGACCGGCCAGGCGCCTTTCGAGTTCCTGATCGTGGACTTCGAGTTCGGGGACGATGATGACGATGCGCGCCTGCTGAGTCATCTCGGCGCGATTGGACGGCGCTGCGGTGCTCGGGTGTTTGCGGGCGTGCGGCCCGAGCTCGCCGATACCGCAGCGGCGGGAAAGCTCGCGACGGACCCTTGCTGGCGCGAGCGGCGTACCGACGACGATGCTCTCGCGGTGCACCTCGTCACCCCGCGTGTGCTGGCGCGCTTGCCCTACGGGCAAGACACCGACCCGGTAGACGGCTTCGCGTTCGAGGAGATCAGCGCCGAGCGCTCGCCCGCGAGTTATTGCTGGCGGAATCCGGCGCACTCGGTCGTGTGCGGGTTGCTTGTTGCGGGCGACGCTCAGAGGGGGATCGAGCTAGGGGACTTGCCGATGCATGTGCTCCGCAGCGGTGGCGAGCCGACCAGCGTCGGCCCGCTTGAAAGGCTGTGGACCGAGCGCGAGATCGCCCGCGTGACGGAGGCGGGACTGCTTCCGCTAGTCGGGGCACGCGGCTCGGATGTCGCGCGCCTGCGGCTCCCGCAACCGGGTCTAGCCGCTCGAGATGACTGACTCTCCGAAGCCGCCGGATCCATCGTTCGCGGCCGCTGCGCGGTCTGCCCTCGACGCGCTGCAGTTCAACGCAGATGCGATCGCAACACGTTTGGGCGGGCGCCCGCAAATCATTCCGCGCGAGCAGCCGCGCCTCCGCTACCTCACCCGCGATGCGACGCCGCTCGATGTCGCGATTCGCCTGTTCATGCTGCAAGACGAAGTTCCTCGCCCCGCCGTCGAGCGCGCATTGCCGCGCGGCCAACTGGATCGTTGGCGCGACGCTGGGCTGTTAGACGTGCAGGAAACCGGAGTGGTCGCGCGTTTCGCGATCGCCTGCGTGTACGGGCTGCGAATTGTTTACGACCGCCCAGCCCGAGGGCACCCGCCGAGCGACTTCGTCGTTGGGATCGGCCGCTCGTCGCAGATCGGGATTCGCGCGACGCCGCGGAAACCGATCGGGAGCGCACTCGAGATCGGGACGGGTTGCGGCGGCGCCGCGCTGATGCTCGCGCGCCATGCGCAGCGCGTAGTGGCGACCGACGTGAATCCCCGCGCGCTCGGCATTGCTGCGTTCAACGCTGCGCTGAATGACATCCACTCGATCGAGTTCAGGGCTGGCAGCTTGTTCGAGCCGGTAGCGGGCGAACGCTTCGACTTAATCGTCTCCAACCCGCCGTTCGTGGTCGCGCCCGAACGCGAGTTCGCATTCCGCGACAGCGGCCTAGGCGGGGACGCCTTCGTCGAACGCCTGATTCGCGACGCGCCACTCCACCTATTGCGGGGAGGGCATTGCGTTTCCGTCGCGAACTGGATCGAGCCGCAGGGGACTCCTTGGCAGGAGAAGCTCACCCGCTGGGCGAGCGAAGGCGACACACTGTTCGTCCGCATGGATCGTTTCGCCCCGGACGACTACGCCGCGGTTTGGCTGGCCGAGACCTTGTCGCCTGATTCCCCAGAGTTCGAAGCCAGCTGGCAACGCTGGCGCGAGTACCTCGCCTTGCTCGGGGTCGAGGCAATCGGCGGCGGCTTGATCGCTCAGTGCGCTGGCGCGTTACCCGCGCGAGCGTGGTTCCTCGACGGGGTGCGCGACTTGGATGATGAAGGTGGCGCCAGACTCGCGCATCTCCTCGAAGCACGCGCGCACCTCGCCTCCCTCGACGATCGCGCCATCCTCGACGTGCGGCCTCGCATCCTCCCTGGACTGGTGATCGAGGACACCGTGGTGAGCCGAGGGGAGGGATGGGAGACGAGTTCTGCGAAGCTCGTCTTGCGGCACGGCTTGCATCTCTCGCTCCCGATCGAGCCCGGCGTCGCGAACCTGATCGGACGCTGCAACGGCGAGCGTTCGGTGCGCGAGATCATCGCCACGCTCGCGAGCGACCACAGCCTGCCCGCGGAGTCCTTCGCGCCAGTCGCGATCCGGATGGTGCGCACTCTGATCGAGAAAGGCGCGATCGCGATCGAGCTCCGAGCAGAAGCTGCCTAATAGCCATGCGTCGGTGTCGCCCCTGGGAGCAGGACTCGAGGCTGCCGCGGACAGGGAGCGCTCCTCGGTTGCGTCGACGGAGCGCGTCAAGATTCCCGAAGCCATCAAGACCATCAAGAGCTAGGTCTAGGGGCATAAACACGTGAAGCAGACTGTGGTCGAGAGTTCGCCCAAATCCCGAGCAAGGTTGGAATACGAAGGCGTGACCGCGGGCTTGTCGGTCTCACCCCAACGCTTCAACGATATCCCGCACCAGTTGTCTCCCGGGGTTCACCCCATCCGCCGGCCACGCTTCAAAGCGGGGGTGCGTGCTGACGACGAGCTGCCCACCGAGGGGCCAGTCAACACCATTAAAGGGGCCCGGGGCACCGGTGGCGGCGAAGCGCACGATCGCATCCCTGAGTCCCTCAGCGACCTTGGCAACTTCCGGGTCCAGAGTGGCTTCGCCAAAGCAGGCCCCGCACGCTGTGGCGCGCTGCTTGGCGGAGAACATGAGGTCGTCGGCCTGGAAACACAGGTCAGTCTTGACACACGTGACCAACAGGAGGTCCGGTGTCACCGTTCGTCGCCCCTTCGTATCCGTCGGCTTGCCCACTTTGTCGTCACCAACGCCTGTGTTGGGGGATAGGAAAAACAAGCGCCCTTTCGAGGACCCGAGAAAGGGCGTTATGTCAAATCCAGGCCCTCTCGGGCGCTACCGCACCGGCTCGGGCGGAGGGAAGCGCCCAATGGATCAGGAGACTCAGAACAAGGGCCCGTACGCCGCTACCTGGCTGCCGGGACCTGTCAGGAACACCGCGATCAGGAACTTGCCGCTCAGCGTGCTGCCTGAAGGAAGATTGGATTTGAACTTCAGCTTCTTCTGTTTTCCGGCGCTGAGCCCGGGTATGGCGCGCCCGCCGATGGCGGCGTCGCCCGCGTCGTACGCGGCGTCGCTCGAGAGGTAGAACGTCACGGAAGCCGGTTGCGACGGAGTCGATCCGACGTTCCGCGTGGCGAGCGAGCCTCGGATCTTGCAGCTCTGGGTTGACGCGTTGCACTTGCTCACAACGCCCGACCAGGAGAGCACCAGGGTTGGACGAGGTGGGGACGCGGGAGGCGGCGGCTGCGTAGGCGGGAACTCAGGCTGCGTAGGCGGGAGCTCAGGCTGCACGATGAGGACGTCGAGGAGTCCCTGTGCGCCACCGACTCCGTCGACGGCGATCGCGTACTCGGTCCCCCCGATCGCCCGGAACGAGACGCCGCTCGACAGCGAACCCGGCAAGTTGTCGTTCTCGGCCACCAGAGTCAGCGCATCGACGCGCGAGCCTGTGTAGACGGCGAGCACGGTGTCCCAGTCGCTTCGGACCGTCATCTCGACGTCCCCGCTCCGCGGGCCGGTCCAAGTCCACCACGCCGATCTGCCGCCCGATCTGCCGACGTGGTTCGGCTCGCCGGGCTCTCGAGTCGTCGCGTAGGTATCGCCCCAGGCCCTCACATCCCAGGGGTTGAAGGGCCCGCGGATTCGATCTGCGAAGGCGTCGTTCAGGGGCGGCTCGGTGGGAATCCACGGCTCGCCATACCACTCGAGGTTGTACGGATCTCCGGCGTTTCGGCCGGAGACACGAACGAAGTACGAACCCGAATGGGGCACGACCGCCTCGATTCGTTCGTTCGGACCTGGGCTCGTCGAGCTTGCGAGGATGGTGCCCGACTCGTCCAATAGCTGCAGGTCTACCTGAGAAGAGCCATCCGGGTCCGAGCTCTCGATGACCAGCTTCAACCGCTCGCGTTGGGTCCAGAGCTCGTAGTAGTCGTCGTCCCACTGATAGGCCGTCTCGACTGTGCGCAGGAGATACGGCGCTGCGTAGATGGTGTCGTTAGGCTCGTAGGAATCGTCTCCGCCATAAGGCACTGGCCAGATGTTGATGAAGAGGGTGTATTCGTCGACCTCCGCGTCTCCGCCAGCCTCTCCGACGCGTACATAATAAGTCCCAGGCTGAAGCCAGTCGCGGTCGACGCGCGTTCGGTCGATCCGGGCGAGTGGTACACCGGCGGGAAGATTTGGAGGTGTGGTCGCCGTCTCGAGCGCGTTGCCGTTGGCGTCGAGCAGCGACAACTCGACCGCGCCAGCGGCGCCGGTCGTCTCGACCGAGAGTTCGGAGAGCTCGCTCAGTGTGAGCACCACGTAGTCGACGTCCCCGATCGGGGCGAGAGTGCGGGTCTGGCCGAGGTAGAAGCGCGTCATCTGGACCGCACTCGCCGGCGTGTCGTCCGGCTCGTAAGGGTCGCGGCTCGGGATGTTCACGATCTCGAGAGCAACGTCGTAGGCGGCGATCTCCGCGTCGTTGCCGCTCTCCTCGACTCGAACGACATAGGTGCCGGCTGACAGAGGAGCGCCCGACGCTCGCGTGCGTTCGATTCGTGCAAACAGTCCGGGGCCGGAGTCTTCGTCGGAGGTGATTTCGATGGCGTTTGCGTCGTAGAGAGTCATTCGCGTGTCGCCCGCGCTGCCCGAGGTCGCGATCGTGACGTCGGCGTCCTGAGAAAGAACGAAACGATAGAAGTCGACGTCACCGAGCGGCTCGATCGAGTGGGATTCGATCGTCCCGGCCTGGAGAACGTGCGCTTGTTGCGGAGTGTCGTCCGGCTCGTAGGAGTCGCGCGCGAGCGATTGCACGTCGATCGCGAAGTCGTAGCGGTCGATCTCCTGGTCGTTTCCACTCTCCTCGACCCGCACGAGGTAGGAGCCCGGCGAGAGCGGAGCGCCTACGGCACGCGTGCGGTCGATGCGCGCGAAGAGACCCGGGCCCGAGTCCTCGTCGCGAGCGACCTCGACGCCGTTTCCGTCGTACAGCGCCATCTGCGTGTCGCCCACGGGACCGGACGTCGTGAGGGTGACGTCGGAGGTTTCGAGCAACGTGAAGGCGTAGTAGTCGACGTCGCCGAGCGGGGCGATCGAGTGGTTCTCCGTGGTCGGTGGTTGGACGAGATGAGCCTGGGCTGGGACGTCGTCGGGCTCGTAACAGTCGGGGAGTGTTCGGCCTGAGCTTGCGTAGATCGAGCGAATCGCGCAGACGTCGTCGCCGCCGAGGCCGGTCACGACGCTGGCGTAGTACGGGTACATCACTGACCGCGGATCCGACGAGTGCCCCAGCCCGAGCGCGTGTCCGGCCTCATGCAGCGCGACGCTGTAGACGTCGACGTACGAGCCGATCTGCCAGGTCTCGTCATCATCGAAGTGGATGTCGCCGGCGATCGGCTCCGCATTCACCGGCGTCGGAAAGAAGGCATGCGCGAGGACCTGACCCGGGCCGTCGAAGGGTTCTTGGTCGCCGTGGGCACCCCTTCCCCAGAGAATGTCGACGGTGCGGCCCTGGGCAGCGCTCCCCGCCGGAGCCCACGAGATGGCCGCCGCCTCGCTCCACGTCGCGAGCGCCCGCACCACCTCGGGTTGCTCGCCCACGACGTCGGGTGTGCCATTCACGAAGAAGTACTGAAGTGCCGCGCTACCCAGCCCCGGCCCGTCCCAGCCGTCGTCGTTCACGGCGTAGTTCGCGACGACGCCGCCATTCGTCAACGCACCGGCGCAAGCGTGAAAGCCCAAGTTCCGCTCGATCGCCTGCGACGCGAGGTACACGAAGCTCACCTCGTCGTGCGCTGCGAGCGCCGAGAGGTTCTGCGCTTCGATCTCGACCAAGAGGGAACTCGAGCGCAGTCTGCGCCGCGGAATCGTGTGCCCGCTGCTCGCCGCGACGACGCCTAACGCCTGCTGCTGCGGTACGTCGGGGAAGAAATCGACGAGCACGCGCAGGCGCCCGCCGCCGCGCGCTACGCGAGCGTCGATCTTGTCGGTTGCGCGTAACGGACCGGCCCAGCGCACGAAGGGCAGCGTCGTCGGATCCACGTTGGCGGGCACGAACGCGGATACGGCGTTTCGCGGCACCCATTCGAGCACCCGGATGCCGCGTGCGCGCAGCTGTGCAAGGCCAGCCTGCGTGCGCCCGTCCTCGAGCTGGACGATCACGTGGCGCGCTTTCGGGGCAGGCGACGAGGCGCGCTGTGCGAGGTGCGGTACGAAGGTGCCCGATTTCAGCAGGATCTCGTCGGCATCGCGGCGCCTTCGCTCCTGCCCCCCGGCCTCACTCGGAGGTGCCAGCGCCAGGCACAGGCCGATACCGAGCAGCAGCAAGGCGCGGCAGGCGGCTCCCGCGGCGTGCTGCCGACGCCGATTGCGCGCGAGCCGAGATCGCACCGCCTTCTCGTGGACGTCGAGCCGCCAGCCAATCGACCGCACCGGAGGACGGCTCCCGCTTCCGACGACGGCAGGATCCTCGGCTTGGCTACCGGAGCCATCCCCCGAGCGCGACCATTGAACGCTCAACGCCACGGAACTTGCGCCGCGAGGGGAGACAAGCGTGATGGCGAGGGCAACGGGTTGCCAGGCAGCATCGCGATCTCCTCGACCGCCTTTCAACCGTTCCATCCTAACACGTCGCCTCGCCGCGGTGCGGAAGATCCCACGGCGTAGTGTGCCGAAGTTCAGCCGCTCGTGACGTCGGGCGATTTCGGGCTCCGGCTCCGGCAGAGGGAAGCGCCCAATGGGCGGGGAATCAAGCGGGCCGCGGCCCGGTCCGGAGCCCCACCGCGGAATCGCAGGCGCACGAGTCCCTTCGCGCGGCGCTCACCGCGTGCTCCGTGCTGCAGTTCGAGGCGCTAATCGCCCGTGACGAGCGCGTCCTCGAGCAGATTGCCGGGCCTGGACGCGAGGCGCGGCAGGCCCGCTCTCGGGGAAGCGGTTCTGGACGTCCGGACTGGCGACGGACCCGCCCACCTCTCACCACTGCGGCTCGCACTATCAGCACTCGCGGCGACATCGTCGTACGAGTTCCGGCCGCATGAGGGCGCTTGTTACGTCGTCGAGAGCGCTTGATCGACGAGGTCCGCCGCCTCCTTCGCGCGGCGGTCGGTCGAGTGCGCGTACACCTTCACCGTCGTCGTCGCGAGCGAGCTGTGCCCGAGCCGCTGCTGGATGGCGGTAAGCGGAGCGCCTTCATCGGCGAGCAGCGTCGCATGGGTGTGCCGGAAGTCGTGAATGCGGAGCCCCTTGTCCATCAGCTTCGCCTTCTCGAGCACCGACGCGAAGCTGCGCCGCCGCAGGTTGCTCGCTCGAATCGGCGTGCCCTCCGGACTCAGGATGACCAGCCGGTCGCCATGGGGAATCGCGCCGAGCTGCTCGCGATGAATCCGCAGCGCCTCGACCGCGATCTTCGGGAGCGAGAGGGTCCGGCGTGAGTGCTTCGTCTTCAGAGGCCCGAGGGTGCGCGTGCGGTGGTCACGTCGCGCCAGCGCAGACCGCATAGCTCACCGGGGCGGAGGCCAGTCGTGAGCGCAAGCACGAAGAACGCCTCGTACGGGTCGCCCTTTGCGGCATCGAGAAATCGCGCGATCTCGTCACGGTCCATGAAACGCTGTGTGCGCTGCTACTCAGGCGGGGCCGGGACGCCCTCCATCGGGTTGTGCACAATGAGCTTCGAGCGAGCCGCATCGCCGAGAGCGTTTCGCACGGCGTTGAAGAGGATTCGTCGCGTGCGGCCGGGCAGCGGATCGGTCCCGCGTTTGCCGCCGCTGCCCCGCGGCGTCATCGCCAGTCGCGCGAAGAATGATTCCAGGTGCACTCGACGCACCTGCTGAAGCCGAACGCCGCCGAGGACCGGAAACGCGGATTGCAGTACTTATGCAGTACTTCGCGCCTCGCGCCCTCCGTCGGGCTTCGAGCGGCTCGGAGAAACGCGAGAATTCTCGCGCGGTTTACGTGGCGCCCCGGGTAGGACTCGAACCTACGACCCGCTGCTTAGAAGGCAGCCGCTCTATCCCCTGAGCTACCGGGGCGCTCCGCCCTATCTATAGAACGATTCGCCGCAGCGCTCGCGCGCGAGGGCCGGTCGCGGCCCGCGGCCTGCGGGGCTAGCCTGCCCGCCTTCCGTGGTGGGTGTAGCTCAGCTGGTTAGAGCGCCAGATTGTGACTCTGGAGGTCGCGGGTTCGATCCCCGTCACTCACCCCACGGTTTGCCCCTCGCGGCCGCGCGCCCGCTGTCGCCCCAACAACCAGGAGATCCCCAATGGTCGGTTACGTCACGCTCGGCACGAACGATTCCGCCCGCGCCGCCAAGTTCTACGACGAACTGCTCGGCCTCATCGGTGCGAAACGCCTGATGGACTTCGGCCCCTTCATCATGTGGGGCACGTCGATGGACAAGGGCTGCCTCGCGATCACTCCGCCGAACGACAAGAAGGCCGCGACGGTCGGCAACGGCGTGATGGTGGCGCTGCGCGTCGACAGCAAGGCGCTGGTCGACGCGATCTACACGAAGGCGCTCGAGCTCGGCGGCAAGGACGAAGGCCCGGCCGGCCCGCGCGGCGACGGCTTCTACGCGGGCTACTTCCGCGACCTCGACGGCAACAAGCTGAACGCGTTCTTCATGGGCTGAGGCTGCGCCGCGCGCCTCAGCGCATTCTTGCCACCACGCGCGCGTAGGCCGCGCCACCCGCGAGGGTCGGCGCGGTCGCGCGCTCGTCGTCGCCAGCGATCGGCGCCGCTTCGAGCCGCGTCACCTCGAAGCCGCCGCGCGCGAAGAGCGCCTCGATTTCTGCGGCACTGCGCACGGGCCACGCGCCTTGCGTGGCCGCATAACGCGCAGCGCAGTGCGCGAGTTCCGCGGGTTCTGGCCGCATCGACGCGGGCAGTCCCCGCGCGGCTTCTTCGACCGTCGTCACGAACGCGCGCGCCTGCTCGGCGCTGAAGCCAACGCGGCGATTCGGATCCGCGTCGGGCCGCAACCGGTTCACCGTAATCACTGTGCCGCCGGGCCGCAGCAGCGACGCCCAGCGCGCAATCAGGCGCTCACGCGCTTGCGGCGAGAACTGACCGAGGAACGAATCGCTGCAGATCACCTCGAAGGGCCGTGCGACGGCGAAGTCGAGAACGTTGGTGCGCTGCGTCGTGAGCGGCACGTGGCAGCGCTCGGCGTACCAGCGGCTCTGCGCGAGCGGCGTCTCGCACAAATCGATTAGGGTCAAATCGGGCGCAGTGCCGCACGTAGCGCAGGCGCTCGCCACCTGCGCGAGCATCTCGAAGTCCGCTGCGCCTGAGAGCAGGATGCGCGGCGCCGCGTTGTCCGCGATCGCGAGGGCGAGCGCCGCGCGGTAGAACTCCGCGAAGCGCGCCGGAGACGTGTTCAGGTTCATTAGGCGCAGCCACGGCCAAAGCCCATGGTGCCAGCGGCAGGACTCGCCCGTCGCGCGGTCGACGCGGCACGAAGTCCGCGAGAGCTCCCAAACGCGCGGCGCGCTCTCGAGCAGCAGTTCCTGCGCGGCGCTCAATGCGCAGACCGGTCTACAGTCGCAACCGGCGCGGACCCGCGCGGGGAGTGCCCAACGACGTGCAGGCGAGCGACGAGGCAAGGCGGCTGATCGATGGCCTGGCTCCTTATTGGGCGGGCGAGGCCGAAGTGTTCCGGCATTACTGGAGCTGGAGCAAGCGCACGCGCGAGACGGATCGCCGCTGGCTCGCACTTCAGTGCTGGAAGGAAATCTGGGGTTCCGGCCTCGCGCGCTCGAGCGAAGGCCTGTTTCTCGGCGTCGCGCGCGAGTTGGTTGCCGCGTTCCCCCGCATCGATGTCGAGCTCGACCGGCGCGAGGTGCTCGCGCGCGTGGACGCACTCCGCGACGAGTTCTCTCACTACTGCGCGTTCGCCGACGTGTACGACGCGCTGGCCATCGACGACGAGCCGCGGCTCGCCCCGCGCGATCTCGTGGCTTGGGAGGAGGACCGGCAGCTCGCGGAATTGCGTCTCGCGCACAAGCGCGAGAACGCGACCCTCGGCGCCCGCGCGGCACGTCTCACCGAAGGCGGCTTCTGCACGCTGTTCTCGTCAGGCATGGAACTCGCCGCGCTCGAAGGGGGGCCACACGCCCGCGCAAACACGCTGATCGCGGCGGCCTGCCGCAGCGTCTACCTCGACGAGTTCGAGCACATGCGCGCGGGCCTCATCGGGCTCGACGCGGAAGGTCTCAGCGAGGCGGATTGGCGCACGCTCGAGCAGATGGCGACGGCGCAGGCCCGCAGCCGCATCTCCATGCGAAACGCGCAGTTCGGCTATCCGCTTGCCGGTCAGGCGCTCGCCTCGGCTCTGGCGGGGCGAGTCGCGCCTCTCGCAGGCGCCTTCATCGACGAACTCGCATTGACTTTGCCGATCGCCCGGGGTTAGCATCGAGGCGTGATTATTAGGGGACACGCGTGAAGAAGACTGCCGCCGCTGCATCCGCTCTCGCATTGGGAGCTTTGACGACGCCCGCGTACGCCGACGAAGCCGCCGGCAATCACGACTGGAAGGGCTTTTACGCCGGCGCGACCGCTGGGCACACGTCCGCGGACCACGACTGGAAGATCGACGGCGGCGAAGGCTTCTCTGCCACTGAAGACGGCTCGAAGCACCCGTCTGAGAGTCGTGCGCAAGGCGCGCTTCTCATGGGTTACAACCACCAAGACGGCGCGCTCGTCGTGGGCGGCGAGCTGGACTACTCGCTCCTCAACTTCGAAGAAAACACCCGCTTCGATGGCGGCGAAGGCGCCGACCTTCGCTCGAAGATGCATGGCTTCGGAACGGTGCGCGGTCGCGTCGGCTACGCGGCCGGCAACTTGCTCTACTTCGCGACGGCCGGCCTCGCGATCGGCGATCTGAAGCACACCTACAATTCGGACGGAAGCCCGGCCACGAAGCATGTGTCGGCGACGCTCGGCTGGGTCGCGGGCGGCGGCGTCGAGCTCGCGGTCTCGGAAAACGTCTCGCTGACCGGGGAAGCCGTCTACGCCGCGTTCGACGAGAGCGCCACAGCGGTCGGCCCGTTCTTCAATGACAAGTTCACGGTCGAGACGGGCCTGGTGAACATTCGCGTCGGCCTGCACGTCCGCTTCTAGCCCAGCGACCCGCGGGCACACCGCTGTGTCCAGCGCCGATCCTCGCAACCCGAACGACGGCGACCGCGCGCATTGGAACAGCTTCCAGCGCGCGTTCTTCCGCATGCGCCCGCCGCTTCGGCCCGACGCGGACGTGGTCGCCGCCTTTCGCGAGTTGGTGCGCGACCTCGAAGATCCGATGTTGCTGCTCGGCGTAACGCCCGAGCTCGCGGATCTGAGTCCGAACCTGACCGCCATCGATCGCACGCAACCGATGCTCGATTTCGTGTGGCCCGGAGATACCCCGCAGCGGCGCGCGCGCCTCGGCAACTGGCTAAAGCTCGGAATGCCCTCAGCGAGCTTCGCGAGCGTGATCGGCGATGGCGCCCTGACCTTCCCGTATCCCGGGCTCCAGACGAAGGTGCTGCGTGAAGCCGCGAACGTATTGATCCCGGGCGGGCGCTTCGTGTGCCGCGTGTTCTCCTCGCCGGAGACGGGCGAGACGCTCGAGGCGGTGCGCAACGCGCTCGGACGCGGCGAGATTGGCAGCGTACACGCGCTCAAGTGGCGCATCGGGATGGCGATCGGTCACGAGCGCGGCGGACCGAACGTCCCCGTGAGCGAGATCCGCGACACCTGCGAGCGCTGGTTCCCGGATCGCGCGTCGCTCGCAGCGGATACGGGCTGGCCGCGCGACGAGATCGACACGCTCGACACGTACGCCGGCTCGAACGCGATTTATGGGTTCTCCACGCGGCGCCAGCTACTGGAGATCGTGCCGCCGGAGTTCACCAACGCGCGCTTCGTTGACGCCGGTAGTTACGAACTCGCGGAGCGCTGCCCATTGTTCGTGCTGGAGCGCGCATGAGACGCTGGCTCCCACCCTTCAGCAACGTCGACGGCATCGCGTGGCCGCCACTCGTTACGGGACCGCACGCGGCGCTCGCGGCGCTCGTGCACTACCTCGACGCGGCGCAGTGGCTCCCGCGCGAGCAGATCGAGCGCTTGCAGCGCGTGCAGCTCGCGCGCCTCGCCGAGTACGCAGCGGAGCAGTCTCCGCACTTTCGCCTGCGGCTCCGCGAAGCGGAGCTGAAGCCCGCGGAGCTCTCTGAACCTGGTGGCTTGCAGAAGCTGCCGCCGCTCACGCGCCGCAGGATTCAGCGCGCGGGCGAGCATTTGTTTTGCCGCGAGGTGCCGGCGGGACACTTGCCGCTCGGCGATGGCAAGACCTCCGGCTCGACGGGCGAACCAGTAGTCGTGAAGCGCACCGCGATCAGCCGTCTGCACTGGTATGCGATGACTTTTCGCGAGCACTTCTGGTACTCGCGCGACTTCCGCGAGCCGCTCACCGCCATCCGCGCGAACTTGAGCGAATACGAGGAGATCGAGAGTTGGGGCGCGCCGGTGAGTTTGTTATTCCCGAGCGGGCCTTCGCAGGGAATCCCGATTCGCACGCCGATCGCTGAGCAAGCCGATCTGCTGGAGCGCTTCAAGCCGGGCTCGCTGATCGTGCTGCCGGGCAATCTCGCCGCGCTGACGGACGAGTTCCGGAAACGCGGCCGTACTCTGCCGGGCCTCGCTCACATTCGCACGCTCGGGGAGACGTTGACGCCCTTCGTACGCGAAGCGGCGGCCTCTTGGTTCGGCGCGCGCGTGGAAGACAACTACTCCTCGCAAGAAGTCGGCAACATCGCGATCGAGTGCCCGGACAGCGGCCTCTACCACGTAATGGCCGAGAGTCTGCTGGTGGAGGTCGTCGACGACCAAGGGCGCGCGTGCAAGGACGGCGAGATCGGCCGCGTGTTGGTGACCGACCTCCAGAACTCGGCGACACCGCTGATTCGCTACGAGATCGGCGATTATGCGGAGGTTGCTGCGCCGTGCCCGTGCGGCCGCGGCTTGCCCACACTGCGCCGCATTGTCGGGCGCGAGCGCAACCTGATCGCAAAGCCCGACGGATCGCGGCATTGGCCGATGGTGGGCTTCGCGCGCTTCCGCGAAGTCGCGCCCGTGCTGCAATACCAGCTGATCCAAGAGTCGCTGCTGATGATCGAGGTACGCCTGGTCTGCGAGCGGCCGCCGACCGCGGCAGAAGAAGAGAGCCTGCGCAGCGTGATCCTCGCCTCACTCGGTTTTCCGTTCGCGCTCCGCTTCACGTACTTCCCGGATCGCATCCCAGAGGGCGCGAGCGGAAAGTACGAGGAGTTCGTGTGCCGCGTGCCGGCGGAGGGGCTCGAAGCCTAAGCGCTGGGCGCGCGCCTTAGGGAGTGACGATCGCGAAGTTTCCGTCCACGGGATCCAGTAGGGCGAAGAACGAGAGCAGCGCGGCGCGGCTGCCGTCCACGTCGAGTTCGTCCGAGAAGATCAGCTCCTTCAGGCCGACCTGCCCTGTCACCATCTTCAGGAACAACTCGCGCGTGAGTTTCACCGTCACCGCGGCGCTCGGGTCGGCGTCGCGCTGCCAGCTGTGCAGCACGCCGTTCTCGACGTTGAGTACGTGCGTCTCGCCAATGTCGGTGAACACGAAGTTCAGCGTGACGGGTTCACTCTCCGCCGCTTTCGGGCCGTTCATGCGCGTGGCCATCGCGGTGAAGAAGAGATCGAGCGGGATGCGGCCGAGGATCGCCGACGCGGCGGCCGCGTTGAGTTCGATCTTCGTCACCCCGTGGCGCAGCTCGCTGGCGCCGCTCAGGTACACGCTGCGCCACACGCCGCTCTCGGCCTGATAACCGAGCTGGTCGTACGCGCTCGCGAGAAGCTCGCGCGCCTCCTTGTCGCTCTCGTCCGCGAACACGAGGTGATCGAGCAGCGTCGCGGCCCAGCGGTAGTCGCCGGCCGCAATCGCGACGCGCGCTTTCTCTTTCAGCGACGCCGCGCCGCCCACCGCCTCCACGTACTTCTTGCCGAGTGGGGCGGGCGGAAGCGGGTCCAGGCTCGCCGGGTTGGCGTCGTACCAGCCAAAGTAAAACTGGTAGACGGCCTTCGCATTGTGGCGCAGCGTTCCGTAATAACCGCGGTTCGCGAACGACGCCGCGAGCGTCGGCGGCAGCTCGAGCTGCTCGGCGATCTCGCGCGGCGTCGCGCCCTGGTTCGCGAGGCGCAGCGTCTGGTCGTGGATGTAGCGATACGTGTCTCGCTGGCCCTTCAGGAACGCGACCGAGCGCTCGTTTCCGAAGACCGGCCAGTTATGGCTCGTGAAGACGAGCTCGACGCCGGTGAAGCGCTGGATCGCGTCGTCGATGTAGCTGCTCCACTTGAGCGCATCGCGCACCTTGGTGCCGCGCAGCGTGTAGAGGTTGTGCATGGTGCGGTTCACGATCTCGGCGCCGCAATAAGCCTTTTGCGCGGGCAGGTAGAACGCGAGTTCGGCGGGCGCCTCGGAATCGGGCGCGTATTGGAACACGAACTCGACGCCATCGACGGTCATCGGCTGCGGCGTGCGATCTACGATGTCGGTGGGAATCGCGAAGCTCGAGGTGCCGGTGAGCGGCTGCTTGCCGAGGCCGGAGTCGACGTAGCCGCGCTCGCCCTTGGGCAGCGAGAAGCCGAACTGATAGGTCGCGCGCCGGCCCATCGCGGTGCCTGCGAGCACGTTCTCGCTGGTGACTTCCTCGACGAAGCGACGCGGCGTAATCACTCGCACGTTCTCGGCGCCGCTCTCGGGCAGCACCGAGGCGACGCCCGCGAAGTGGTCGACGTGGCTGTGCGTGAAGATCACCGCCACCACCGGGTCAGCGCCCAAGTGCTTGCGCGCGAGCTTCACCGCCGCGGCGGCGGATTCCACGCTCGAGAGCGGATCGACGACGATCCAGCCCGTCTTGCCGCGGATCCACGTCATGTTCGAGACGTCGTAGCCGCGCACCTGATAAATGCCGTCCGCGACCCGGAAGAGCCCGTTCGTGCCGTTGAGCTTCGCCTGGCGCCAGAGGCTCGGGTTCACGCTCGCGGGCGCGTCGCCTTGCACGAACGCGAACAGGCTCTGGCTCCAGGTGCGCCCGGTCGCTGACGTGATCGTCATCGCGGCGTCGCTCTCGACGAGGCCACGCTGCGCTTCCTCGAAATCGACCCTTTCGTCGAGCGCGAGCGCGGCGCCGAATGCCGCGTTTGCGTTCTTGGTGAACTCGCTGGGCGGCGTGTTGCCGTTCGCGTCGACCGCGGCGCTCGCCTCGCTGGCTGGCGCTGGCGGTGCGCTTGGCGTCTCGCCGCAAGCCACCACAAAGGCGGCGGCGTAGAGGGCAAATGAGCTCGCAGCGAAACCGAACTGCATTTTCTTCATGGCATCCTCGTGCGTTCGCGCATTCTGCCACGCGCCGCCGCTACCGTGCCGCGCTATCGAGGGGCTTGCATGTCGATCACGCTCGAAGCTTTGTTCTCACTGCGCGGCAAGGTCGCGCTCGTCACCGGCGGTTCGCGCGGAATCGGCGAGATGATCGCCACGGGCCTCGTCGCAGCGGGCGCAAAGGTCTACATCGCGGCGCGCAAGCAGTCCGAGTGCGACGCGGCGATCGCGAGGCTTGGCCCGAACGCGCACGCCATCGCCGCGGATCTCGGCACGCAGGCCGGCACACGCGCGCTCGCCGATGCGATCGCCGCGCGCGAGCCAAAGCTGCATGTGCTCGTCAACAACGCGGGCGCCAACTGGGGCGCGCCGCTGCGCGACTTCCCCGAATCCGGCTGGGACAAGGTGATGGACTTGAACCTGAAGGCCGTCTTCGATCTGACGCGCTTCCTGATTCCACAGCTCGAAGCCGCGGCCACGCCCGGCGACCCGGCGCGCGTCATCAATGTCGGCTCGATCGACGGCATTCAGGTGCCGTCGCTCGAGACGTACGCCTACTCGGCGAGCAAAGCCGCCGTGCATCACATGACGAGCGTGCTCGCGAAGAAACTCGCGCCAGCCATTACGGTGAACGCGATCGCGCCGGGCCCGTTCGAGAGCAAGATGATGCACGAGACGCTCCAAAAGTTCGGCGAGGGCATCAAGAAGAGCGCGCCGATGAAGCGCCTCGGCGAGGCCGAAGACATGGCGGGCGTGGCGGTTTACCTCGCGTCGCGCGCAGGCGCGTACGTAACAGGCGCGACGATCCCCGTGGACGGCGGCATCTCGACGACGCGGTGAGTAGAGCGATGCGAGCGCAGGCGCACACCTCGGGAGAAATCAAAGCATGGCAAGTGAACGACTCGAGCAATTCACCGAAGCCGATCTGCGGCGCTCGAAGCCGTTCATCAAGGCGCTGAGCGCCGCGAACGTGTTCGTGTTCCGGCTCACCGGCGGACGCCTCGGCTCGAAGTTCTTCAGCCACGGCTCCCCCGTCGGGTTGTTGACCACGACCGGCCGAAAATCCGGCGCAAAGCGCGTCGCGCCGCTCATCTACCTGGCGGACGGCCCGCGCATCGTGCTGGTCGCCTCTCTGGGCGGCATGCCCAAACATCCCGTCTGGTACCTGAACCTCGAGCAGAACCCCGACGCCTCGTTCGAGACGCGCGAAAACGGCAAGCGCAGCTACCGCGCGCGCCGCGCGAACACCGAAGAGAAAGCGGCGCTCTGGCCGCGCCTGTGCGCCGTCTACCCCGACTACGCGGATTATCAGGCGCGCACCGAGCGCGACATTCCCGTGATGGTGCTCGAGCCGCGCTAGTGAGGCGCGGAGAGCTGTTCTCATCCACCGAGGTTTCGATGCGCCCGCTTGCAATGCTCGCCGCGATTTCGTTGTTCGCGCTCAGCGCGTGCCCGACCGTGCCAACCGCGCCGCCTGTTCCGCCCGCCGAACTCGTGCTGCGCGGCGGCGTGGTGTTCACGGCGCTCCCGGGCGCGCGACTCGCGCAGGCCGTCGCGGTGAGCGGCGGGCGCATCGCGTTCGTGGGCAGCGACGCGGAAGTGGCGGCGCACATCGGAAAAGCGACGCGCGTAATCGAACTCGGCGGGAAGTTCCTAATGCCCGGCATCGTGGACGGCCACGTCCACCCGCTCGGCGGTGGGCTGATCCTCGAATCGTGCTCGCTCGGCTACGAGGCGCTGACGCGCACTCAGGTGCGCGAGCGCGTGACCGCGTGCCTCGCTGGGGAGCCGGCGGCCGACCCCGACGACTGGCTCGAAGCCTTCTCGTGGCAAGCGCAAGCGATCGTTCCCGCCGGCGCGCGCATCTCGAAGAAGACGCTCGACCGAATCGACACGCAGCGCCCGATTCTCGTGCACGGCGCCGACGGCCATACCGCGCTCGCCAACTCGCGCGCGCTCGCGCTCGCAGGCATTACGGCCGAAACGCTCGATCCGCCGGACGGCAGGCTGCTGCGCGACAAGAGCGGCGCACCAAGCGGCTATTTGCTCGACGGCGCAATCATGCTGGTGGAGGCCGCGCTGCCCCCGCTGACGGATGCGCAGAAGCAGAGACACCTCGCGGCGGCGCACCGGCACATGCTCTCGATCGGCGTCACGTCCTACCTCGCTGCCGCCGTAACACCGGATCAACTCGCGGCGTTTGCGCCGCTCGCGACGCCCGGCGTGCCGGAGCCGCGCGTCCACCTCGCGATCCTGGTGGACCCCATCCTCGAGCGCGAACCGGCCGCGGTCGTCGCGCGCCTGCGCGCGGTACGCGAGGGCATGCAGCGCGCCGATCTACAGGTGCGCACCGCGAAGATCTTCCTCGACGGCGTGATGGAGTACCCGGCGCAAACGTCCGCACTGCTCGAGCCTTACCTCGGCGGCGACGCGGGCGAGCTCTACGCCGACCCAGGCGTGCTCGCGAAGATTGTCACGGCGCTCGAGGCCGACGGCTGGCAGCTTCACTTCCACGCAATCGGCGATCGTGCGGTGCGCACCGCACTCGACGCGATCGAAGTCGCGCGCACCGCGAACGGCCCGCGCGATGCCCGCCACACCATCACGCACCTCGAGTTGGTCGATCCCGCGGACGTGCCGCGCTTCGCGGCGCTCGGCGTGATCGCGAACTTCTCGCCGCAGTGGGCGCAGCGCGACGCCTACACGATCGACACGCTCGAGCCTTACATCGGAAGCGAGCGGCACGCGCGCCTGTATCCGGTGCGCACGCTGCTGAACGCGGGCGCGACGCTCTCGTTCGGCAGCGACTGGCCGGTGGACCCATCCGACCGCCTCGACGCGATCGAGACGGCCGTAACACGCGAGCGTTCGCGCGACGTCGCGGGCGCGCTGCCCGGCGCACTGGGCGCCGATCAGCGCATCGCGCTGGGCGAAGCGTTGCGCGCGTACACCGCGGTTGCTGCATTCCAGCTGCATCGCGAGAAGGAGTTAGGCGCACTCGCGCCGGGCCTGCTCGCGGATTTCATTGTGCTCGATGTGAACCCGCTCGAGATCAAGCCCGCGGAGATCTCGGAGGTGCGCGTGCTCGAAACGTGGATGAACGGCGAGCGCGTGTTCGAGGCGGGGCTCGCGCCGTAGCCGGATCAGTCTCCGGGCGGCAGCGAAGGCCAACGCACGGTCAACACCAGCGATTCCTCGATCGATCGAAAGGAATGCGCGACGCCCGGCCCGAACAGCACAAAGTCGCCTTCGTGCTCGAGGGAGACTTCCTGATCCGGAAATACGAGCACGAACTTTCCGCGAATCAGGATGTTGAGCGTGCGCACCGGGTTGCCGGGCGCCCACTCGCTGCGCGTCTCGCCCTTCGCGTGCGTGTGCCACTTCATCTCGACGTCGGAACTGCGCAGCGGGTTGTCTGCGCCGGGCATGAAGTGCCCGACGAACCAGCCACGCGTCGCCTGCGCGGCCGAGTTCACGTTGCCCGCGAGCGGTGCTCCGGTCTTCCGATTCATCGCGTCTATCCCTCAGTTCCCGCGCAAGTTGCCACGGCTGCGCAGGAAGCGCGGGGCTCGTGCGCCCGTTTCGCATTCGCGCGCGAGGCGTAGCTTCCGCCCCAGTCGCGCCAAGGCTCAAGCGGGACGCGCGGCTACCGATGGCGAGTGCATCCCGAGAGGACTCGCGCATGGCCCCGAACGCAGCGAACGGTGACCTCAAACGCTTCGACGTGGACCCCGAGCGCGGGTTCTTGCCCGAGCACGATCCCGAGCGCGCACTGCCCGCGCCGCTCGCGCTTTGGCAGGAGTTCGCGAGCGAGTTGCCGAAGCGGCTCGCGGCACAGCGTGTGCGCGCGGCCGTGCGCTCGCTGCCGCGCTTCGAGCTCGCGGCATTGCGCTCGCCTGCGGAGGAGCGCGCCGCGATGCGCGTGCTCTCGTTCGTGGCGCACGCCTTCGTGTGGGGTGGCGCTGTGCCCGAGCCCGCGCTCCCCCAACAAGTCGCAGCGCCGTGGTGCGCACTCGCGCGCAGACTCGGCCGCCCGCCGATCTTGTCCTACGCGTCTTACGCCCTCGACAACTGGCGCCGCTTCGATCCGCGCGGCCCGCTCACGGTCGACAACCTCGCCATCCTTCAGAACTTCTTAGGTGGCCAGGACGAAGACTGGTTCATCTTGATCCACGTCGAGATCGAGGCGCTCGCGGCGCGAGCGCTGCACGCCGCGCTGCCCGCCCTCGCCGCTGCGCGCGCGGGCGACGCGGCGCTGCTGTCGGCGCGCCTCGAAGAAGTCGCGAGCGCGCTCGAGGCCATGCTCGCAACGCTGCGCCGGATGCCCGAGCGCTGCGACCCGTACGTGTATTTCCAGCGCGTGCGGCCCTTCATTCACGGCTGGAAGAATCACCCCGCGCTGCCGGCCGGCGTGATCTATGAGGGCGTCGTGTCCGACGGCGTCACCGAGCCATCCGCGCCGCAGCTGCTGCGCGGCGAAACGGGCGCGCAGAGCACGCTCGTGCCCGTAATGGATGCGCTGCTCGGCGTCGGCCACGCGCCCGATCCGCTGCGCGCCTACCTCGACGAGATGCGCGCCTACATGCCGCCGGGGCATCGCGCGTTTCTCGCGCACGTCGAGGCGGAGAGCAGCGTGCGCAGCGCGGTGCGCGAACTGCGCGGCGCGCACCCCGAGCTCGCCGAGATCTACGACGCGTGTCTGCGCTGGCTCGAAGCCTTTCGCTCGCTCCATCTCGAATACGCCGCGAGCTACATCCACGCCCAGGCCGGGCGCGGCGCGAACCCGAGCGATGTCGGCACCGGCGGCACGCCGTTCATGCAATATCTCGCCAAGCATCGCGACGAGACGGCGAAGCACCGGCTGGGCTGAGCCCGCGATACCCTGCGCGCTTCCCGAGGAGGCCCCGCATGGATCTCGACTTCACGCCCGAACAGGAGAAGTTTCGCGCCGAGACGCGCGCCTTCATCGCCGCGAACCTCGCGCGCCCGTGGAGCCAGGAGGCGCGCGATCCGAAGCACGACGCGAACTCGCTCGTGGACGTGCGGCGCGCGTGGCAGAAGAAGCTGCACGCCGCGGGCTACCTCGGCATGGGCTGGCCGCGCGAGTGGGGCGGCCGCGGCGCGAGCGCGATCGAGGAAGCGATTCTCCAGGAGGAGCTGTACCGCGCCGACACGCCGCAGATCCCGAATTTTCTGGGGCTCTCGCTGCTCTGCCCGGCCCTAATCCATCACGGCTCCGAAGAGCAGCGCCGCCGCTTCATCCCGAAAGTGCTCGACTGCTCGGAGATCTGGTGCCAAGGCTTCAGCGAACCGGGCTCGGGTTCGGACCTCGCGTCGCTGCGCACCCGCGCGGTGCCCGACGGCAACGACTTCCGCATCACCGGCCAAAAAGTCTGGACCACCTTCGGCCCCTGGGCCGACTGGATCTTCGTGCTCGCGCGCACCGACATGGAAGATCGCTACGGCGGCATCACGTTCTTCCTAATGCCCATCGACCAGAAGGGCGTCGAGATGCGCGGCATTCGCCAGATCACGGGCGAGACCGAGTTCGGCGAAGTGTTCTTCGACGGCGGGCTCGCGAAGCGCGAGCACATCATCGGCAAGATCGGCGAAGGCTGGAAAGTGGCGATGACGCTGCTCGGCTACGAGCGCGGCGGCTCGACGCTCGCGTACCCCGCGGAGTACGACCGCTACCTCGGCGGCCTCGCGGCGGGCCTGCGCGAGAACGACATGCTCGAGCGCGCCGACGCGCGCGAAAAGCTCGGCCGGCTGGTGGTGGAGAACGAGGTGCTGCGCGGCAACGGCATGCGCAACCTCGCGAACATCTCCGCGGGCAACGCGCCGGGCCCGGAATCGTCGATCGAGAAGATCTTCTGGAGCGAGTACGCCAAGCGGCTGACCGACGGCGCGCTCGACTTGTTGGGGCCGCAGGCACAGCTGCTGGACACTCACGCCAGCGCGCGGCCCGACGTGAACTGGGCCTACGAGTTCCTCTGGAGCCGCGCGGGCACGATCTACTCGGGCTCGAGCGAGATCCAGCGCAACATCATCGCGAAGCGCGTGCTGCGCATGCCGACGCAGTAGGACACACGAACATGCAATTCGCACTGGACGACGACCGCGCGCTGCTGGCGCGCTCGACGCGCGAACTCCTCGAGAAAGAGGCCGCGCTCGCGACCAACCGCCAGGTCATGGAGAGCGAGGCCGCGGGCTACTCGAAGCCGCTGTTCCGCCAGCTCGGCGAACTCGGCTACCCGAGCTTGTTACTGACCGAGGAGCAAGGCGGGCTCGGGCCGATCGCGTTCGCGGCGGTGCTGCACGAAATGGGGCGCGTCGCGCTGCCCGGCCCGTTCCTCGACCTCGCGCTCGCCATCAAGGTGCTCGCAGCCAGCGGCGGCGAGACTGCGAAGAAGTGGCTCGCGAGAGCGTCCGCGGGCGAAGCGCTGGTGGTGCTCGCGCGCGGTGAAGCGCTGATCAGCGGCGATGTGGGCGCGCCGACGGCGACGTTCGCGAACGGCAAAGTCTCGGGCCTGAAGCGCTTCGTGCCGTTCGGCGCGCACGCCGACGCGCTGATCGTCGAGACGACCGGCGGGCTCGTGCTCGTCGAGAAACCCGCCGCCGGCTGGAACGCGAAGGCGATGCCGACGATCGACCACGCGCAGCGCTTCGCGGAGTTGACGTTCGACGCCGCGGGCACGCTGCTCTGCGAGGGCGCCGCAGCTTGCAGAGTGGAGGGCGAGATCGACCGCCTCGGTTCCCTCGGCGCCTCCGCCTTGTTACTGGGGCTGATGGAGCGCGCGCTCGAGATCACGGTGGCCTACACGATGGAGCGTCGAGCCTTCAACGCGCCGATCGCGAGCTTCCAGGCGCTCCAGCATCGCGCTGCCGACATGCTGCTGCAGACGGAGAGCGCGCGGGCCTCGGTTTACCGCGCCGCGTTCGCGGCCGAGCACCAGCCGGAGCAGGCCGCGTACCTAATCGCTGTCGCGAAAGCCTGGGCGGGCCCGGCCGCGCGGCTCGTGTGCGGCGAGGCCATGCAGATGCACGGCGGCGTCGGCTTCACCTGGGAGTACGACCCGCACGTGTTCTTGAAGCGCGTGAAGACCCTCGAACAGTTCTACGGCTCCACCCGCTCGCAGCTCGAACATGTGCTGCAAGCCAAGGGCTGGTAGATGCGCCTCGCGGATCGCGTTGCAGTCGTAACAGGTGCGGGCTCGGGCATCGGGCGCGCGATCGCGCTCGCCTTCGCGCGCGAGGGCGCGACCGTTGCGGTGCTCGACGTGCGCGAGGCGCCTGCGCACGAAACCGTCGCGCTGCTCGGCGCCGGCAAGCATCAAGTCTTCGCGTGCGACGTCGCGGACGGCGCGAGCGTCGTGCGCGCCTTCGACGCGATCGACGCCGCTTACGGGCGCATCGACATCGTCGTGAACAACGCAGGCGTCGACCGCACGCCCGGCGACGGCTCGGACAAGCTCATGGAGAACCGCGGCCTGCTGCTGCCCAACATGAGCGACGAGAGCTTCCAGCGCATGCTGGCGGTCAACGTGTTCGGCGTGTTCGCCTGCACGCGCGAGGGCGTGAAGCGCATGCTGCGCGACAAACGCGGCGGCGCGGTGGTGAACATGTCGAGCATCGCCGGGCTCACTTCGCAGGGCCTCGCGCACTACGCCGCCTCGAAGTCCGCGGTGCTCGGCTTCACGCGCGCGACCGCGCGCGAGCTCGGGCCGCACGGCATCCGCGTCAACGCGATCTGCCCCGGCGTGATCGATACCCCCATGGCCGCGGGCGTGCCCGAGGCCGCGCTGAAGCCGCTGCTCGCGCAGACGCCGCTGCGCCGGATTGGGAGACCCGAGGACATCGCGAACGCCGCGGTCTACCTCGCGAGCGACGAGTCGAGTTTTGTTACGGGCCAATGGCTCTCGCCGAATGGCGGGCTGGTGATGGTGTGAGGACTCGCCTTGCGACCGCCGACGATCTCGACTCGCTCGCGCCCCTCTTCGACGGCTATCGCCAGTTCTATCAGCAGCCGCCAGATCTCGCGCGCTCCCGCGCATTCCTCGCGGCGCGTTTCGCGAACGGCGATTCCGTAATCATCGCCGCGCTCGACGCGCAAGACGCGATCGTCGGCTTCACACAGCTCTACCCGAGCTTCTCCTCCACGATCACCGCGCGCATCTGGATCCTGAACGACCTGTTCGTCGCGCCCGCAGCGCGGGGCACGCGCGCAGGCGTCGCGCTGCTCGAAGCCGCCAAGGCGCACGCGCGAGCCACCGGCGCCGCGCGCCTCTCGCTCGCGACCGCGCACGACAACACCCGCGCGCAAGCCGTCTACGAACGCAACGGCTGGAAGCGCGAGCAGCGCTTCCGTCACTACGACTTCGCGCTCTAAGAAAAAGGCAAGCGGGGACGTTGTTGGCGTTTTGCGGG
>JANNDT010000515.1:0-11937 GCA_031387905.1 Deltaproteobacteria bacterium | reverse complement strand
GCGCCGAGATCGCGCAGCTTCACTTCGCCGATGCCGCGAATGCCGCGCAGCTGTTCCACTGCGGTGGGCTTCGCGGCGGCGAGCTCTTGCAGCGTGCGGTCGCCAAATATTAGGTAAGGCGGGACGCCGCGCTCCGAGGCCAGCCGCCGGCGCAGTGCGCGCAGGCGCTGGAAGAGCGCGTCGTCGTAATCGGGCGCCGCGTCGCCCGCTGCGCGCGAGCCCGCGGCGGCGGCGCCCGCGCGCGCGGCACGCTTCGGCTTGGGCGCGAGCGGCAGCGCATACAGCGTCACCGGCACGCTCCCCTTCATCGCGCCAACGCCGCTGTCGGTGAGCGAGAGCGTCGGGTACTGCCCGTCCGCCACGCGCAGGTGGCCGAGCGCCACGAGCTGATCGATCCAGTGCCGGATCTCGCGGGCATTATGGGTTTTCAGGAGGCCGAAGGTGGTGAGCTTGTCGTGGCGGGCGCTGCGGATGCGCTCGGTGTCGGCGCCGCGAAGCACGTCGGTGATGTGCTGCGCGCCGTAGCGCTGCGCGCAGCGCGCGACGCAGGAGAGCACCATCTGCGCGACGCGCTGCGCATCGGGCAAGGGGGTGAGTTCGCGCAGGCAGACGTCGCAGGCCCCGCAGCCATCCTCGGGTGAGCGCTCGGCGAGCGGCTCCCACGCTTGACCGAAGTGCTCGACCAGGAAGCGGTGGCGGCACGTCGCGCTGGTCGCGAAGCCGTACATCTCGCCGAGCCGCGCGAGCGCGCCCGCCTGCTCGGTCGCGTCGACCGGCGTGCCTGCGGCCTCCGCCTCCTGCGCGCTGCGCTCCGTGAGCGAGCGCCAGCCATAATAATCCGCGCCCGCGTAGAGCATCACGCACTCGCTCGGCAGCCCGTCGCGCCCTGCGCGGCCGGTTTCCTGGGCGAACTGCTCGACGCCCTTCGGCAGCGAGGCGTGGATCACGAAGCGCACGTCGGGCCGGTCGATGCCCATGCCGAACGCGACCGTCGCCACGATCACGTCGATTTCTTCCGCGAGGAAGCGGTTCTGGTTGCGCTTGCGCACCTCGGCGTCGAGGCCGGCGTGGTATGGCAGGCAGCGCACGCCGGCCTTTTTGAGCGAGACCGCGAGCGAATCCACATCGCGACGGCGCAGGCAGTAGACGATGCCCGCATCGCCCGCGTGGCGGCGAATCGCGGTGAGCACCTGAGAACTCGTGTCGCCGCGCGGCTGGAAGCGGTACGTCAAGTTCGGGCGATCGAAGCCGCCCACCAACACGGCCGGATCGCGCAGCCCGAGCTGCGCCGCGATGTCACGTCTGACCTGTGGCGTCGCGGTCGCGGTGAACGCGTGCACCGGCACATCCGGCCGCAGCGCGCGCAGCTCGCCGATGCGCCGGTACTCAGGCCTGAAGTCGTGGCCCCAATGCGAGATGCAGTGAGCCTCGTCGACCACCAGGCTCGCGAGCCCGTACTTCGCAAGCTCGTCGAAGAAGCCCGGCATCACGAGCCGCTCTGGCGCGACGAACAGCAGTTTCACCGCGCCGCTCGCGAGCCGCGCCTGCGCGTCGCGCTTCTCGGCCCAGTCCTGCGCGCTCGTCAGCATCGCCGCATCGACGCCGCTCTCGACGAGCCCCGCGAGCTGATCCTGCATCAGCGAGATCAGCGGACTGATTACGACCGTGAGGCCGTCGCGCAGCAGTGCGGGCGCCTGATAACACAGGCTCTTGCCGCCGCCGGTCGCGAGCACCACCAGCGAATCGCGCCCCGCGAGCGCGGCGAGCATCGCCTCGGCTTGATGCGGACGCAGCTCGGCGTAGCCCCAGACGCGGAGGATCAGTGCGCGCAGCTGCGCGAGCTGGGAGGCAGCGTCGCCAGCAATGCCAAGCTGCGCCTGGCTCACGTTCGCCACGCTTCACCGGGGATGATCCGCCGCATGAACTCGTCGAACAGCGGCACCGTGAACGCCGTCTCGCCGTGACTCGGGCTCCAGATCATGCCCTTCGCGATCAGCTGGTTTCGCGTCGGGCCGAGCGAAGTCACTTTTCGCGCGAGCTGTTCAGCGATGTCGCCCGAGCGGTGCGGCCCCGGCCCGAGCTCCGCCATTGCGCGTAGGTACTTCTTCTCATTCTGCGTGAGCCGGTCGAAGCGCACGCGGAAGAAGCTCTGATCGAGCGCTGCGAGCGCCGTGATCGAACCGGCTTCGACGTCTGCGAGCGCAATCGGCGAAGCTCTCGCCGTATCCCACGCGCGCTTGCCCCATTCCTGGAGGAAATACGGGTAGCCGCGTGTCTCGCTGACGATGCGCGCAAGCGCGGCCTCGTCGAAGGCGACGCCGTGAGCCCCCGCCGGCTTCACGATCGCGCGCCGCGCCTCGGGCTCGGGCAAGGGCCCGATCTCGGTGAACTCGAATAGCCGCTCCGCGTACGACTTCGCCTTGCCTGTTAGGCCGCGCAGCTGCGGCAGGCCGGCGCCGACGAGAACCACGGGCAGCTTGCGCTGCGCGCAGCGATGCAAGGCTGAAATCAGCACCGCCAGCTGCGCTTCCTCCACGTACTGCAGTTCGTCGATGAACAGCGCGAGAGCGCTACCCGCCTGCTGCGCGGCCGCGCCCGCGGCTTCGAGCAGCGCCGAGAGGTCGTGCTCGAGATCGCCGCTGTCAGCAAGGCCAGGCTCTGGCTGTGCCTCCGGCAGCGTCAGCTCGATGTCGTCGTATTTCACGCGCAAGTTCGAGACGAAGCCGGCAAGGGCGCGCAGGGCACGCCGGGCGAGATCCTTCGCCGCCTCAACCTGGCTGAGCGCTAGGAGCGCGAGCCGGAGTTCAGGCGCGAGCATGGCAGGCAGCGAGCGGCCTTCCGGTGCTTCCAGTTTGATGGTGCGCAGGCCGGAGTTCTCGGCAGCCTCCCGCATCGCTTCGAGCAGCACCGTCTTGCCGACACCGCGCAGTCCAACCAAAAGGACGCTCTGGGCAGAGTTACCAAGCCGGATGCGCTCCAGTGCGACGCGCACCTGCTCCCGCAGCCCGTCACGCCCCGCAAGTTCGGGCGGCGGGGTCCCGGCGCCCGGTGCGTATGGGTTGTTGACCGGATCCATCGCTGGAGGTTATTTGGAGTTTAGGGAGTTTACAAGAACGAGATAAACTCCCGAAACTCGATATAAATCGCCTCGTAGGCGACGGCGGCGGCTTCCCACGCCGTCACTCCAGGGTCAGAAGCCAGCGCAGCCCGGTCACGAACGCCACGTAGCCGAACGCGATCACCACGCTCGCACCGACCCCGCGCAGCACCCGCCGGAGGCGCGAACTCGCCGCCGGTCTCGCCGCGAAGTGCGGCTCACCTCCCGCGAGCACAGGCTCAGGAGCCAGCCGCCGCTGCTCCGCCCTGATCGCCGCCCGCACCATCTTCACGCTTTCGAAGGCCGCACTCGCCATTGTTCGCTCCTTTTCGGGACCAAGGGCGAGCTTCCGATCTGGGCGTGACAGGGGCGGTCACAAGGGGCGGAAGGAAGCGTGCTCGCGTCTGCGCGCTACGGCCTTTCGCGCCGGCAGCCGAGGCGCAGCGGGCAGCGCGCTGCGGAAGGCGAGCGCGGCGGAGTGGCGGCGTGTGAGCCGCAGCCCAGGAACGCGCGCAGTTCGCGCGCGACGAAGCGCGGCGCGGGTCGCTCGCGGGCGGCCGCGCGGGCGAGGAACGGCTCGAGATTGGTCCGTAACACTTCGTTCAGGACGCTGTCTTCGGAGTGGCGCGGGGCGTAGCGACCTTTGTTGCAGCGTTCGGCGCCGAGAATGGGAGGCGAAGTCACGCAGGGGACGGCTTGCGAGCGTCGTACCTGCGCGAAAGTGGGCGCGGGCGGCCCCGAGGAGTGATCCGGCCCTACTCAGCTTCGGGTGTTCACGCACTGTTAACGCGCGTCGTTCGCGGTCGAACGCTTGCGGCGGCTCCGTTACACGGGGAGCCCTAGCAGGCCTCGGTCCGGATGCATGCGGCGTGGTCTAGCGTCCGCCGCCGCTCTCGCAGGCAGGGAGAAAGCCATGGCCAGGCACGAATATCGGGTTCTCGAAGCGCGCGAAATCTCGAAATGGGACGACGAGGTCGACCTCGTGGTCGTGGGCCTCGGCTGCGCGGGCGCGTGCGCCGCCATCGAAGCCCGGGTCGCGGGCGCGAGTGTGCTGGTGCTCGAGCGCGCGAGCGGCGGCGGAGGTGTTACGGCGATGGCGGCAGGCCATGTCTACGCCGGCGGCGGCACGCGCGTGCAGAGAGCGGTCGGCGTCGCGGACACAGTTGAAGACATGGAGAAGTACCTAATCGCCAACACGCCGGAGCCCGACCTCGACAAGATTCATCTCTACTGCACCGAGAGCGTCAGTCATTTCGACTGGCTGATCGCGCAGGGCGTCCCGTTCAATGATTCCATGTACAAGGGCAAGCATGTCTTGCAGATGACGGACGAGTGCCTGATCTCGAGTGGCAACGAGGAAGCGTGGCCGTATCGCGAGCAGGCGAGGCCGGCGCCGCGCGGGCACAAGGTGGCGCTCGAAGGGCACGCGGGCGGCGCCAAGATGATGGAGCTGCTGATCGCGCGCACGCAGCAGCTCGGCGCGCGCATCCAGATCGAGTGCTGGGCGCGCGAGCTCGTGCGCGACGGCGAGCGCATCGTCGGCGTGCGTTACCGGAACTTCGAAACGGAGCGGACGGTGCGCGCGCGCAAGGGCGTGATGCTCGCGACGGGGCACTTCACCAACAACCCGGAGATGCTCGCGAAGTGGGCGCCGCATCTGCTGGACGAGCGCCTCGAGCGCCAGTACACGCCGAACGACGACGGCGCCGGCATTCAGCTCGGCCTCGCGGCGGGCGGCGAGGCGCTGCACATGGCGGGCGCCCTAATCACCTACCCGTTCTATCCACCGGAACAGCTGATCAAGGGCATCCTCGTCAACAAGCTCGGCAAACGCTTTGTGGCCGAGGACGTCTACCACTCGCGCTCGAGCATCGAGATCACGCTGCAGCCCGACGCCGAGGCGTATCTAATCGTCGACGAGGAGTGCTTCGGGCGGCCCGAGTTCGGCGGTTGGGACGTGGTGGATGCGTGGGAAGACGTCGCGTCGATGGAGGCCGACCTCGGCATGCCGAAGGGCGCGCTCCAGAAGACGATCGCGGACTACAACGCGAATGCGGCGCGGGGCGAGGACCCCGAGTTGCACAAGTACAAGAAGTGGCTGAAGCCGCTCGACAAGCCGCCACTCGCGGCGCTGCGAGGCTCGCTCGGTAGCGGCGCGTTCCGCACCTTCACGCTCGGCGGGCTGCGCGTCTCGCGCGACGGCGAGGTGCTGCGACCGGACAAGTCGCCCGTGCGAGGCCTGTACGCCGCCGGCGCGTGCGCGTCGAACATCGCGCAAGACGGTAAGGGCTACTCGAGCGGCACCTGCATCGGCGAGAGCACCTTCTTCGGCCGCCGCGCAGGCCGCCACGCCGCGCAGCGCTGATCTCGCCAAAAGGCGGCTCGGGGCAACTCGGGGCAACTCGGGGACGTTCTTGCCTTTCGCAAAAGGCAAGAACGTCCCCGAGCCGCCTTTTGTGAGAGGATTACCGAAGGGAGGCTGGCGATGGCCTACGACGAAGGGCTTGTTCAGCGCATCCGCGAGCTACTCGAAGACGATGCGCGCATCAGCGAGAAGAAGATGTTCGGCGGCGTCGCCTTCTTGGTGAACGGCAGGATGGCCGCGGGCACGATGAAGGACGAGTTGATGGTCCGCATCGGCCCGGCTGCGCACGACGAAGCCATCGCGCAGCCACATGCGCGCGCGATGGATTTCACGGGTCGCCCGATGCGCGGCTTCGTGCAGGTGGCGCCCGCGGGCTTCGAGGAAGACGACGATCTGCGAGCGTGGCTCGCGCGCGGCATCGCGTTCGCGGCGACGCACGAGAAGAAGGCGCCGCGTGCAAAGAGCAAGCGCGCGACGGCCGCTAAAGCCCGCCGCTGTTAGGCCGACCGCGGCTAAGCCGCGCAAGAAGTAGCCGCTCTCAACCGACGGCGTGGATCACTTTCCGGTGGGGCGCCTATTCGCGCTCGACCCACCTCTCGCCCCCAATCGATGCTCCGCTCGCACGCGCTTTGAGCGCGAGCGGCGCCATCACTCGGTGCCGCCGCCCTTCGTCTTGAGCTGCGCCGCGTGCTCGCCAATGAACGCACGGATCTCGTCGCTCATTCCGAGGATGCGGTCCCACTCTTCCCGATAGAACGTGATCGGGAAGCGCCGCATGCCGTACACCGACACGCCGCCCTTCTCGCTGACGCGCAGATACGTTCCGCGCTTGTCCTTGGCCTTCAGCGCGGCGTTCTCGGCTTCGAGTCGCGCCAGTTTCGCTTCCAGGTCTTCGCTCATCACAGCCTCCTTCGCCGCGCACGCGACGTTGGCGCACCGTAGCGCCGCGCGCGCGCCTCACAGCAGTTCGCGCATCTCCACGGGCCGCTTCTCGCGCACGGATTTCTCCGCCGCCGCGCCGATCGCGACCGCGCGCAGCCCGTCTTCCGCGCTCACCTCGACGCGCGCGCCCTTCGTCACCGCGTCGAAGAAGCGCAGGTGCTGGAAGTAGGTCGAACCGTGGTGGTGGCCCGCGGCGAGCAGTCGCTCGTCCACGGAAATATGCTCGCTCGCGACGCTGCGCGGCGCGCGCTTGCCGATCACGAGCGTCGATTCGGGGATGAGGCACTCGACTTTGCCGCGCTCGCCGGTCGCGCAGAGTTCTTCCTGGTTGCGCGACGCCTCGGCGAACATGCACAGATCGAGCAGTGCGCGCGCGCCGTTCGCGAAGTCGACCACGACGAATGCGTTGTCCAAAAGGTCGGGCGTTTCGCCGCCGTAGCGCTCGTCGAGATGATTCACGTCCTGCGCCCCCGAGGCGTAGACGCGCACGGGCTCGCTCGCGACGACGAATCTCATTAGGTCGAAGAAGTGGCAGCACTTCTCTACGAGCGTGCCGCCGGTGTTGCGCGCGAAGCGGTTCCAGTCGCCGACCTTCGGCAAGAACGGGAAACGGTGCTCGCGAATCGCGAACATTCGGAGCGTGCCGATCGTGCCCGCGCGCACCTCATCAATTAGGCGCGCGACGGGCGGCATGTAGCGGTACTCCATCGCGCACCAGACCGGCGCCGGGTGTGCGGCGGCGCGCTCCGCTGCCCAGCGCGCGTCGGCGACCGTGGTGCAGAGCGGCTTCTCCACGAGGATCGGCTTACGCGTCGCGAATGCGGCTTCGAGCACGCCGCGGTGCGTGTGATTCGGGGTCGCGAGCACGAGCGCATCGACGCGCGGGTCGGCGAAGAGTTCCGCCGCGCTCGCGTACTCAGCCGGCCCCGCGCCCGCCACGAGCCGCGCCCAGCGCCGCGATTCGGCGTGCGGGTCCGCGAACGCCACGACCTCCGCGCCGGGCACCAGCGCGAGGTTCTTCAGATGCTCGATGCCCATCATGCCCGTGCCGACGAGTCCGTAGCGGAGCCTAGAGTCCATGCGCCGCACGATTGCACACAAGGCAATTCGGAAGGCAATTCGGGGCAATTCGGGGACGTTCTTGCCTTTTGCGCGCGGTGCGCCTGCGCGCGCCAAAAGGCACCAACGTCCCCGGGTTGCCTTTTGCGAGGGGTAGAGTGGTGCGCCATGAACGACACACTCGCGCTCTCGCTCACGGAACTGATTGGCCGGCTGCGCTTGAAGAAGCTCTCGCCTGTCGAGTTGATGACGGGCGTACTCGATCGCATCGCCGAGACGAATGGCGACCTGAACGCGTTCGTCGCGCTGCGCGATCGCGATGCGCTGCTCGCCGATGCGCGCGCGGCGGAAGCGCGCATCTCACGCGGCGAGGCGCGCCCGTTCGAGGGCATCCCCCTCGGCGTGAAGGATCTCGAGCACGCGGCCGGGCTCACGAACACCGAGGGCAGCCTGCTTTTCAAGCATCGCGTCTCGGAGCGCGACGAGGCGCAGATTGCGCGCCTCAAGGCCGCGGGCGCGATCGTCGTGGGCAAGACGAACGCGCCTGAGTTCGGGCACACCGCCATCACGAAGAATCTGGTGTACGGCGCCACGCGCTCGCCGTGGAATCTCGAAGTCACGCCGGGCGGCTCGTCGGGCGGCTCGGCGGCGGCGCTCGCGGGCTGCGTGGTTCCGCTCGTCACCGCGAGCGATGGCGGCGGCTCGGTGCGCATTCCGGCGAGCTTCGTCGGCGCGTTCGGGCTCAAGCCTTCGTACGGGCGCATCCCGCACGACATGCTCCCGCAGTGGGAGACGGGCGACACCGCCGTCGCCGGCCAGCTCACGAAGAGCGTCACGGACGCTGCGCTCCAGCTCGACCTAACATGCGGTCCGCACCCGCTCGATCCGAACTCTCTGCCGCATCCAGGCATTTCGTACGTCGAGGCGCTCGCCGAGGAGTTGCCCGCCGGCACGCGCTTCGGTTTCTCGCCGGATCTCGGCTACGCGGTGGTGCAGTCCGACATCGCGGCGGTCGTCGAGGAAGCCGCGCAAGCTCTCGAGAAAGCCGGCCATCGGCTCGTGCCGATCGCAGGCGGCCCGCCGGCGCTCGGCGCTGCCTGGGGCATGATCGGCGCGTTTCAGATGCTCGCGCGTCTCACGAAATACCTGCCCGAGCGCGACGGCGATTTCACGCGCGCCTTCATCACGGGAGTGAAGACCGGCGCGAAGATGACGCCCGAGCGCTTCGGCGAGATCAACCGTCTGCGCAATGAGTTGAACGCGTGGTGCGCGGAGCTGTTCTCGCGCGTGGATTTCCTAATTACACCCACCGTGCCCTACGACCCGCCGCCGGCGAGAGGGCCGTTCCCCGAGACGACCGAGGGGCGCAAGCAGCCGCCGGCGGGCGTCGCGGCGTTCACGATTCCGTTCAACTTGTCGTGGCATCCCGCGGCGACCCTGCGCGCGGGCTTCTCGAAGCGCGGCCTGCCCGTGGGCCTGCAGATCGTCGGCCCGCGCCATCGCGAGGATCTCGTGCTGCGCGCCGCGCTCGCGTTCGAGCGCGAGCGGCCGTGGCATCCGAAGTGGGCGCCGAGCTGGTCGAAGTAGGGTGCATCGCAAGCGCGCGATCGCAGTGATCGTCGAAGTAGACTGGCCCGCGGGCGCTATCCAGTGGCCCGACCCAGGGAGTTCGCGATGAGCGTTCGCATGGCCGTCACTTATCAGGGCGATCTGCACAGCGAGGCGCTGCACGAGCCCTCGGGCACGAGCATCGAGACGGATGCGCCCAAGGACAACGAGGGCCGCGGCGAACGCTTCTCGCCTACGGATCTCGTCGGCGCTGCGCTCGGCAGCTGCATGCTCACGGTGATGGGCATCGTTGCAAAGCGGCACGCGTGGGACATGACCGGCGCGCGCGCGGAAGTCGAGAAGGACATGGTCGCCGCGCCGGTGCGCCGCATCAGCCGCCTCGCGCTGCAGATCGCCATGCCCGCCGGTATCCCTCTGAACGCACGCGCGGTGCTCGAGCGCGCCGCGCACACCTGCCCGGTGAGTCAGAGCCTGCACCCCGACGTGAAGGTCGAGCTTCACTTCGTGTGGCGGTAACCGCGCCTGCGCCCCAACAACTGCGCTAAAGCTCGCGAGTGCTCGCGTGCGAACGCGCAGCCGCCGAAGACGGGACCGCAAGCGAAGCGCGCAGTGAGGCGGAGTCTGCGGAGCCGAGCGAAGTCGACAAGGAGGATTTCGGTGCTCGAACGAGCCGGGCAGTCGGCGACTTGGGAGAACCACGCCTCCGAGGCAATCCCCGGCGGGTTCGCGCTCGACCCCGACGGCAACAACGTAGAGGCCGTATGTCACGCCCCGGCATGACGCGAGCGCGAGAAAAAATTCCGCGCGAGCGCGTTGCGAGCGAGTTGCCGGAGGGCATGCCCGTCGCGCTGCTGCAGGACTTGCATTTGCTCACGCGCGACGGCGACCTGAATGCCGACGCGCGCCGCAAGCTGAAGCAAATACAGCACCTCGCCGGGCTGCTCGGCCCCGCGCTCGACGACGTCTTCGCGCGCCACGAGCAGCCCTCGATCGTCGATTGCGGCGCGGGCAAGAGCGCGCTCGGCTTCCTGCTCTACGCGCTGCGCGTCGGGCCGGCGGGCCGCGGTGCGATCACCGGCATCGAGTCGCGTGCGGAGTTCGCCGCCGCTACGCGCGAACGCGCCGCGCGATATGGCTTCGAGCGCTTCCGCTGCGTCGCGGGCGAAATCGCCGAGGCCAGCGCGGCGCTGCCCGAGCGCGTGCACGTCGTGACGGCGCTGCACGCCTGCGATACCGCAACCGACGACGCGCTCGCGCTCGCCATCGCGCGCAGCGCCGACTACGTGGCGGTCGTGCCGTGTTGTCAGGCGGAAGTGGCGCGCCTGCTCGGGAAAGCGCCGCGCGAAGACGCGCCGAGCGCCGCGCTCCACGAGCACCCGTGGCACCGGCGCGAGTTCGGAGCGCACCTCACCAACGTGATTCGCGCGCTCGCGCTCGAAGCGCGCGGTTATCAGGTGGTGGTCACCGAACTCGCGGGCTGGGAGCATTCGCTGAAGAACGAGTTGATCCTCGCGAAGCGCGTGAAGCGCTTCGATGCGCGCGCGCAGGAGCGCCTGGCCGCGCTGCTCGCGCGCTTCGGCGTGCGGCCCGCATTGATTCGCGCGCTCGACGCCGCGCCGATCGCGGAGCCGCCCGCAGCGCAGTGATATGTTGCGCGGCCCACGAAAGGCGAACGCATGCGGCGTTGGTTGCTCGATCTGCATCTGTACCTGGGGCTGCTGTGCCTTCCGTACCTCGTCGTGTTCGGCGTGAGTTCGATCCTGCTCAATCACGGCCTGCACTCCGAGACGCACTCGAACTGGCAACGCGAAATCGCGCAGCCCGCGGCGGGGAGCCCTGGCGAGCAGGCCGCAGCGGTACGCGATGCGCTCGGTCTCTCGGGCAGCGTGCTCGCGCACACCGTGAAGCGAGACGCTGCCGGCACGCTGCGCTTCAAAGCCATCCGGCCGGGCCGCAGTTATCAGGTCGAGCTGGCCGCGAGCGGGTTGGCGCGCGTGCAGGAAGCGAACGGCGGCGTGACCGGCATGCTGCGCGATCTGCACGGCCTCCACGACACGCAGAGTTCGCGTTGGAGCCTCTCCTGGGCGCTCTACACCGAACTCGCGACCGCGGTGCTGCTGTTCTCGATCGCGAGCGGCGTCATCCTGATCTGGCCGCGGCGCCGCGAACGTGCCCTCGGCTTTGGCGCGGGCGCTCTCGGGCTCGCGGGCGTACTCGCGCTGGCTGTGGCGATCTGGTGATGCGATGAGCCACGCCACGCTGCGAACGATTCACGGCGTCGTCGCGCTCGGGCTCGCCGGGCTACTCGCGCTGTATGCGGTGAGCGGTTGGCTGATCATCCACCGCGCCGGCGGCGGCGAGCCGGCAACCCTAACGAGCCGCGTGCCGATCGCAGCGCTGGGCGACGCGAGCGAGGACGCCGCGCGAGTTCGCGCGATCGCCGCCGCAGCGGCCGCATTCGCGGGCCTCAGCGCTGGCAAACCGGGCGCTGCGAAGTTCGAGAATGGCGCGTGGCACGTGAGCGTTGCGCGCGTGGCGCGCTCGGCCGAGGTGACACTCGCGCCTGGCGCAGCGGAAGCCGAGGTCGTGCTGCGCAGCTCTGCTCTCGGCGAGGGCATCAAGCGGCTGCATCGCGCGAACGCGAACGGCGCGAGCGGCTGGCGGCTGGCGTGGGCGCTCGCGGTCGATCTCCTCAGTGTTGCGCTGTTGCTGTTCGCCCTAACAGGTGTACTGCTGTTCCTGGCACTGAAGCGCGACCGCCGGCTCGGTTGGCTCGCGCTCGGCGCGGGCACGCTCTACACGCTGGCTTCGTTCGTCTACCTCGCCGTGTCGCGTTGAGGCGTGCGGGCGCGGTCGCGGCCTTGTGCGCGCTGCTCGCGGCGGCGCCCGCGCGCGCGCACGAGGC
>JANNDT010000429.1:0-2689 GCA_031387905.1 Deltaproteobacteria bacterium | reverse complement strand
CGCCGATGCGACGTTCGACGCCGCGTATTGCAAGGGCGCGCTCGATCACTTCGATCGCCCCGAGCTCGCGATCTCGGAGATGGCGCGCGTCACCAAGCCCGATGGCCGCGTGGTGCTCGCGGTCGCCAACTTCGCTTCGCTGGCTTGCCGCGCGGCGCGCGTGCAGGATCGCTTCCGCGAGAGCGCGCTCGGCCGCGAGCCGCGCCGCGGCCGCAGGCACTACGACGTTCCCGCAGATCACTTCACGCGCTACGAGCTCGACTTGTTGCGGATCCACGCCGAGCGCGCTCTCGTGCTCGAATCCGTTCTGGGCCTCTCGCTCGCCTGGGGCCTGCCGAACTGGACGCGCTTCATCGAGCGCGTGCCCGCGCTGCTGGCGAGCGGCGCGCTGCGCGCGGCCGACGCGCTCGCGCGCCTCGCGCCGTCGCTCGCGGACGTCATCGTGCTGGTGGGGCGTCCGCGGCGCTGAAGCGAGCAAAACGGGCGGGGTAGGATGCGCTCCTCACGAAGGAGCCCTCGATGCCGCGCCTCTCGAAACTCTCGCGCTCGATCGCTGGCCGCGGCGCTGTTGTTACGGGCGCCGCCAGCGGAATGGGCCGCGCGACTGCGCACTTGTTCGCGGACGAAGGCGCGCACGTGGCAGTGACGGACGTTGGCGCCGAGGGCGTCGCGCGCGTCGTCGAGGAGATTCGCGCCGCGGGCGGCAGCGCGCGTGGCTGGGTGATGAACGTGGGCGACGACGCCGACGTCGCGCGCGTGATCCCCGAGATCGCCGCCGCATTCGGGCGCCTCGACATCGTCGTCAACAACGCAGGCATCAGCCGCTTCGCGCCGATCGACCACGCCGACTACGTGAAGAACTGGAACGACTCGCTCAACGTGTTGCTCACCGCGCACATCCGCGTGATCCGCGCCGCGCTGCCGTTCCTGCGCAAGAGCGATGCCGCGCGCATCGTGAACATCGCCTCCACCGAAGCGCTCGGCGCCACCAAGTACGGCTCGCCCTACACCGCGGCGAAGACCGGCGTGGTCGGCCTCACGCGCTCGCTCGCGGTAGAGCTCGGCCCAGAAGGCATTACGGTGAACTGCATCTGCCCGGGCCCGATCAACACCGGTATGACGCAGTCGATCAAGGACGAGCACAAGGCGATCTTCGCGAAGCGCCGCTCGGCGCTGCTTCGCTACGGCGAGCCCGAAGAGGTTGCGCACGGCACGCTGAACTTCTGCCTGCCGGCGTCGCAGTACATCACCGGCGCGGTGCTGCCGGTAGATGGCGGGCTCACGATTCGGAATGCGTGAGGACGAGTGAGATGGGAATGCGAGCTGCGCAGCTGTGGAGGGTCGGCGGCCGCCGGCGCGCGAGAGTTCCTCGTGCGGTGCTCGCATTGTTTGTCGCGGCCTGGGCTTGCGACGCCGCGGGCGCGCCGCAATTGCCTGCGCCTTTAGAACTCGCGGCGCCGACCGCGGGTGTGAAGGAACGCTTCGCGCGGGTTGCCGACGAGGAACTGACGGACGCTGCGCTCGACCAGATTCTGCTGACACGCGTCGCGGAAGTCGCGAGCAAACACGGCGAGGCGTCCCTCGCGCACGCGGAGGCTGAGCTCGAGGCCAGCCTCGTGCTCTGCGAACGCTCGCGCTGCGACCTCGCGCTGCCGTACCTCGCGGGTCGTCTCGTGCGCGTGGAGGCGTTGCTCGGAACCCAGCATCGCGAGACGGCGATGGCGCTCGCGGACCTCGCGGTGGCGCGGCGCGAGGCACCCGGGGTAGATGGCAAGCCCGACGCCGAGGCCGAGGCGCTCTATCGCCGCGCGCTGGCGATCCGCCGGCAAGTGCTCGGCGCGAGCCACGAAGAGACTGCCGGCAGCGAGCTGTTCCTCGCGAGGGAGTTATTGCGGGATGGCCGCCGCGACGCGCAGTCGATCCGCGAGGCAAAGGATCTCGCGGCGCGAGCGCTCGCGAGCTTCGAGGTTCTGCGCGAGTTTCCACATGCGGACTTGCTGAGCGCGCTCGAGGCGGCTGGACACGTTGCGCTGCTCGAAGGCGACTACGCCCGTGCCGAGGCTCTGCTGCGGCGCGTCGCGGAGCTGCCGACGGACGATATGGCGCTGCTCGGCCTCACAACGGAGGCACGCCAGATCTACGCGGACGCACTGCGCGGGCTTGGGCGTGGTGAGGAGGCGGCTCGGCTCGAAGCAAAGTGGCAGAGCGCGGCGCGCGACGAGGTGATGCGGTTGATCGAGGAACTGCTCGGTGAGGGCGCGGAGTAGGCGAGCGCGGAAGCTCGCGCACGGTTCACGCCGCGCGCGTCAGCTCCATCGCTCTCGGCCCGCGCACCAGGAACGAGTCGACGCGCGCGACGCTCTTCTCCACGCGCGCGCGGCCGACGAGCCGCGGCACCAGCGCTTCGAGCGCGACGCGCGCTTCGAGGCGCGCGAGCGAGGCGCCGAGGCAGAAGTGCTTGCCGAGGCCGAAGCCGAGGTGGCCCTGAGAACTGCGCGTGACGTCGAAGCGATCCGGATCGGAGAAGCGGCGTTCGTCGCGGTGCGCAGAGCCGATCAGGGGCGCAACGGTGGCGCCCTTGGGAATGCGCACGCCGGCAATCTCCACGTCCTCGAGCGCGGTGCGCAGTACGAGCTGGATCGGAGCGTCGAAGCGCAGCGTCTCCTCGATCGCGCTGGGGATCAGCGCG
>JANNDT010000389.1:0-39454 GCA_031387905.1 Deltaproteobacteria bacterium | reverse complement strand
CGCGATGCCCGTGGGCGCGCCCCACGCAGCGAGTTCGCTGCCGAGCGCGATCTCGCGGGTCTCGCCGCGCGTGTCGCCGAGCCACACGCGCGCCCCGCCGCGGGGCTCGCGCTCCGCGCGCGCGAGCAGCGAGCCCTCCGCGGAGAACGAGACGCTCGCGTCGAATGCGCTCGCTGCGGGCAACGCGCGCACGGAATCGCTCGCGAGGTCCGCGAGCGCTGCGCTCTCAAACAGCCCGCTACCGCTCGAAAAGGCGAACGCTCGCGCGTCGGGCGACCAGGCGAGCGGGCGCACCGGCGCGAAGCCACCGCGCGCGATCACATCGATGCGCCCCAACGAAAGGCTGCCGTGCCCGATGCGAATCGCTGCGCGCACCGCCCGGCCTACGAGCGTGAAGCGCGACCACACCACGCCGATGCCGCTCGGGTCGTAGAGCGCGTGCGTGTCGCGCGCGGCGTCCCAGGTCAGGCGGCGCGAGGGGCGCTCGGGGCCGTCGTCGGTTGCGAGCACCATCAGCTCGCGGTCGAGAGGCCGCTGCCAGTTCGCGAAGCGGTCGGTGTCGAAGAGCACGGCGCGGCCCGTGGGATGCGGCGCGGGGCGGCGATTATTGCCGGGCTCGGCGCACGTGAGGCAGGCGAGCGCCAGCGTCGCGCGCTCGATGCGATGCAGCTGCCGGCGCGCATCGGGCCCCGGCGCCTCGAACCAGACGAAGCGCGCCTCCGCATCGAGGCGCGGCGCGCTGCCGGCGGCGAGCACCGCGAAGCGCGCGACGCGCGGCTCGCAAGCGCTGCGCGGTAACAGCGCGATGCGCGAATCGAGATCGAGCACCGCGTTCCGCAGCCCCTCGCTGCGCGCGACGCCACGATCGGCGCAGTGCCACGCCGCGAGCGCGGCACTAACAGCCGACGCCAGCAACAACCACCGCGCTACGCGCCGCACCCTGTCCACCTCGCGTGAGCGCGCAGGCTATCGCGCTGCGCGCGCCCCCGAGCGACGCGTGGCGTGCGCGTTACCTTGCGCGACCGATGTTCAAGCCCGCTCTGCCTCCTCCGGCGCGAAATCTCTTGGACCTCGCCCGCCGCGACCGCGCCGCCGCGCGCAGAGCGATGGCCGAACTCGATCTCGACGCGCAGGTCGCACTCGTGTGCGAAACGCCCGCCGTGCGCCGCGCCGAACTGATTGGGCTCGCCCCGATGCCTGAAGAGTTGATCCCGCGGCTACCGCCCGCGGATCTGTGCTTCGTCGCGAAAGCGGTCGGCCTGCACGACGCCGGCTGGCTGCTCGAGCACGCGACCGAGGACCAACTCGTTGCCTGCGTCGACCTCGACGCGTGGACTCCGGTGGCGCCCGATCGCGGCAAGCTCGACGAGTGGCTCGCCGCGCTCGCGGACGCCGGCGAAGAGACGCTGCTGCGCGCCGCACGCTCGCTCGACATGGAATTGCTCGTGCTCGAGATCCGCCAGCGCGCGATCGTTTCCCTGAAACCGAACGGCGACGACAGCTGGGAAGAGCCCGACGGCGGCCACACGCTCGATGGGCAGTTCTATTTGGTGCCGCAGCGCGCCGACGACGATTTCACCGACGTGCTCGCGCTGCTGACTGCGCTCTTCCAGCACGATTATTGGATTTACTTCCGGCTGATGCAGGGCGCCGAGTGGGAACTCGAATCCGACGCCGAAGAGTGGGCGCTGAAGTGGCGCGACGGCCGCATGCAGGATCTCGGCTTCCCTCCCGCCGACGACGCGAAGCGCGTCTATGCCTTCATCAAGCCCGAGCAATTAGGGGAACTGCCGAGAGGCGAGCAGTACCACCCGGTCGGCGAATGGCCGCTCGCGATCTGGTTGCCGCCGCTGCCGGTCTCGCGCGATCAGGAACTCGCGCTCTTCCGCGCACTCGCCGGGCTCTCCGAGGAAGAGCGCCGCCCGCACGGCTTCGCGTTCCTCGCGCTCGCGAACCGCGTCGCGATGGCCGACGAGTTGCCCCTCGGCGATGCCGACAGCATGCCCATCGCCCTCGAGAAAGCCGCGCGCACCGCGAGCCGCGGGCTCGAGCACCTCGCGCAGACGAACGATCTCACGCTGCCCGAAGTGCTGCGCCGCATGACGCTCGAGCGATTATTCCGCGTAGGGCATCAGCTCGCGGTGGACGACGGCTCCGTGCCGGCGCCTCGCTTCACCGAGCCTCTCGACGACGACGAAGTCGACGAGCCCGAGCAGGACTAGTTACTGCGAGCCGCCGAGCGGCTGGGCTGAAAACACGAAGGGCCCGCGAGATTGCTCTCGCGGGCCCTTGTACCTGGCAAACGCTGGACTAGAGGTCCTGCGCCTTCAGCGTCTTGCGCTTGTTGCCGATCGCGCGGGCTTCGGCCTGCGCAATCAACTTGCGCACGGCCTGGTCGAGCGCGCCGTAGAACTCGCCGCCGACGTTGCACGTCTTGGTCGCAGCCTTCGTGCGCGACTTCGAAATGATCAGGTCACCGGTGGCCTTCGCGGCCTTCTTCTTCACTGCTGCCATGGAACGAATCCTCCCACCCGAGCGGCTCACGGCAGAAACCGGAAGCGTTGGCTCGGACCATCCTTGTTGGAATTTCGGAAATTGGAAACTCGGCGACCTGCTTCCATCCCTCCGACGGGGCAGGCGCGCCGCGGCGCGGATATTTGAAGGTCCGCGCCGAATCGTCAAGCGGAAAACCTCTCAATTCGGCCTCACGCGCACGAATTCAGCTGTTTCGAGTGGAGGCCTCGCGCGTATGCTGGCGCGATGCACGCGATCGACCTGCGCAGCGACACCGTGACGAAGCCGACGCCCGCAATGCGCGAGGCGATGGCGAAGGCGCCCGTTGGCGACGACGTGTACGGCGAGGATCCGAGCGTCAACGCGCTGCAAGAGCGCGTCGCGGCGCTACTCGGGAAGCAAGCCGCGCTCTTTTTCCCGTCGGGCACGATGGCGAACCAGGCTTCGCTGCGCGTGCACACGCGGCCCGGTGACGTCGTCATCGCGAGCCGCGACTGCCACATCCTCAAGTACGAAGGCGGCGCAGCGGCGGCGCTCTCGGGCCTGCACATTCACACGCTTGGCGCGGATGGCGCGTTCACCGGCGACGAGTTGCGCGCTGCGCTGCCGCCGAGCGACCCGCACTTCGCGCCGGCCACGCTCGTCGCGATCGAGAACACGCACAACGTGGCGGGCGGCACGATCTTTCCCGCGGAAGCGCTCGCGAGCGTGGTCGCAGCTGCGCGCGCAGCCGGGCTCGCGCTGCACCTCGATGGCGCGCGGCTTTGGAACGCGGCTATCGCGACGGGCCGCGCGCCCGCGGAGTTCGCCGCGCCCTTCGACACGGTCTCGGTGTGTCTCTCGAAGGGCCTCGGCGCACCGGTCGGCTCGCTGGTTGCGGGTTCGGAGGCGCTCGTCGCGAAGTTGCGGCGCGTGCGCAAGCAGTTCGGCGGCGGCATGCGTCAGGCCGGCGTAGTGGCGGCCGCGGGCGTGCACGCGCTCGAGCACCACCTCGAGCGTTTGCGTGACGATCACGCGAATGCACGCCGCCTCGCGGCTGGGTTCACAGCGCAGGGCTTCGAGACGAACGCGCCTGAAACCAACATCGTGCTCTTCAAGACCGAGGACTCGGCGCGCTTCGCAGCGGAGGCGCGCAAACGCGGCGTGCTCGCGGGCACGCGCGACGCACACTGGCTGCGCGCGGTGACGCACCTCGACGTCAGCGCGAGCGACATCGACGACGCGCTCGAGCGCTTGCGCGGGTTGCGCTGAGCAAGCGGCGCTTCGTCGCTCCACACCATCCGGTGTCAGTGGAATGCCCGATGCGCGCGCGATCTCGGGAGTTACGTTGCGCGGCGAAGGGGGAAACGGGCACTGCTCACCCTTGCCTTCACCGCGAAAGTCGCCGCGAGCCCGCGCTGTGTGTGGCGCGTGCTTTCGGACCCTGCCGCCGCGGCAAGCTGGCTGCCGTATTTCGGTGGCTGGATCGGAGAGCCGCCTACTTCGCTCTCGGCTCGTGGAGAGCTTCGCTTCCGCTCGCAGCTGCGCGGCGTTCCCGTAAAGGCCGAAGTGCGCGTGCTGGAGGTGATCCCCGGCTGCGTGCGGGGTCATGTGCGCTTCGGGTTGTTCGCGTGCGAGGCGAAGTTCTCACTGAGCCCCGAGCCTGGCGTTGCGGGCGTGACGCGAATCGGTCTGGTGTTGTCGGTCGAGAACCAACTCGCCCTGGTGGGCGGCACGCTCGATCGCTTCGAGGTGCGCAGGCTCGCCTCCGGACTCGCCGAGCAAATGCTTGGCGGGCTGTCGGCGCAAGCCGAAGAGTTCCGGCGCGCCTAACAATCCGCGAGCGCCGGCCGCCGCGCGCCGAAGCCGGTGGCCTGCTCGAAAGCGTGCGCGATTTGCAGCACGCCAAAATCGTCGAAGCGCCGGCCAACGATCTGGATGCCGACGGGCAACCCTTCCGGCGTGAAACCGGCGGGCACCGAGAGCGCGGGACAAAGGGTCGGTGTGATCCGGTACGCCGAGCGCATCCAGCCGAGATAGTTTTCCATCGCGACGCCCTCGATCGCTCTCGGCCAGTCGAGCTCCGCGTCGAATGGCGGCAGCTGGTTGACGGTACAAAGCAGGAACTCGTACTTGGCGTGGAACTGCCGCATGCGCTCGAGCAGCTGCACGTGCAGCGTCATCGCGCTCGCAATGTCGGCGCCTGTTAGGCGCGCGCCCTGCTCGATCTCTTCGATCGCCTCGGGCTTGAGCCGCGCGCGTTCGCGCGCGAGCAGCGGCGCCAGCTGCGCCGCGCAGCTCCACGCGCGCAGCGTGCGGAAGCACTCCTCGGCGCCGCGCAGATCGGGGCACGCGTCTTCGACGCTGCAGCCGAGCGCCTCGAACGTGCGCCGCTGCGCGGCGAGCACGTCGCGCACGCGGCGATCGAGCGGAAGCCCGCCGAGATCGGGGCACCACGCGACACGCACGCCGCGCAGCTCGCGGCCGAGCGGCGCTGCGAAGCGCGCGGGCTCCGAGGCCACGCAAGCGGGGTCGCGCGGGTCTGCGCCGGCCATCGCGCTCAGCAGGAACGCCGCGTCCGCTACCGAACGCGCCATCGGGCCGTTCACGCTGAGACTCGCGAACGGGAGTGCCGCGGGCGCGGTGGGCACGAGCCCGACGCTCGGGCGCAGCGCAACGACGTTATTGAAGTTGGCCGGATTGCGGAGCGAACCGCCGAGATCGCTGCCGTCGGCGATCGCGAGCATGCCGCTCGCGAGCGCAACGCCGGCGCCGCCGCTCGAGCCCCCCGCGCTCTTGGTCGTGTCGTACGGGTTGCGCGTGGTTCCATACACCCTGTTATAGGTGTGCGAGCCGAGGCCGAACTCGGGAGCGTTGGTCTTGCCGATCACCAGCACGCCCGCCGCGCGCAGCCTCTCGACGAGCAGCGAATCCTCCGCGGGCATGAAGTTCGCGAAGATCGGCGAGCCGCGCGTGAACGGGAACCCGACTGCGGGCTGTAGGTCCTTGATCGCGATCGGCAGCCCGTGCAGCGCCCCTAGCGCGTCGCCGCGAGCGAGCTTGCGATCCGCCTCGTCCGCGAGCGCGAGGCAGTGCCCGTCATCGAGCAACGCGACGATCGCGTTCACGCGCGGGTTCACGCGCTGGATCTGCGCCAGTGTCGCCTGCATCAGCTCGCGGGCCGAGATTTCGCGCGCGCGCAGCCTGCGCTGCAGCTCGCGCGCGCTCGCGAAGCAGAGTTCAGCGCTTGCGCTCACGCACGGCTCGCGGCGGGTTCACGTCCACCGGCTCGAAGCCCGCGAACATCTCGCCGGCTTCTGCGAGCTGCCCGAACGTCGGATACTCCGCGCACTCGGCGAAGCGCGCCCAGTGCTTCTGCACGACCGGATCGCGGTGCGCGCGCTCGATTGCCTCGGCCGAGGCCCACTCGAACACCTCGATGATCGTGGCGTCCTTGCGCGAGCGCGCGACGATCGGCGCGCGCGCCGTAACAAGCCCGAGCTCGAGCAGCGCGGGCACGTGCTCCTTCACCAGCGCGAGCAGCTCGGCCTCACGCCCGGGCTTCGGGCGGTACAGCGCGAACACGATCTCCGGCAAGCGTCCCTCCTTGCGGGCCGCGGGCGCCCGCCCTTTAGAGCACTGCCTTCGCGAGCACTTCGAGCGCCTCCAGCTGTCCGGCGCCGGCGATCAGGTCCGTAACACCCGACGTCTTCCACGCCGCGAGCCGCTCGGTCACGCGCTCCTTCGGCCCGACCAGCGCAATCTCGTCGACGAATTCGTCCGGCACCGCCGCCATCGCTTCGGCCTTCTTCCCGTCGAGGAACAGGTCCTGAATCTTCACGGCCGCTTCCTCGTAGCCGAGGCGCTTCGCGTAATCGTTGTAGAAATTCTTGCCGCGCGCGCCCATGCCGCCGATGTAGAGCGCCAGGAAACCCTTCACGGGCATGCGGCACTTCTCGAGGTCGTCGCCAATGATGGTGGTCACGAACGGCGCGATGCGGAACGTCGCCGAGCTGTGCCGGCCGCCGCTCTTCGCGAGGCCTTTCTCGAGCGAGGGGCGCAGCAAGTCCATGCGCTCGGGGCTCATCCAGACGGGAATGATGCCGTCCGCCACCTCACCGCTCGTCTCGATGCCCGCCGGCCCGATCGAGGCCGTGAAGATCGGCATGTCCTTGCGGCCGTGCAGGATGCTCTTCAGCGGCTTGCCGAGCCCGCTCGTGCCGGGGCCGGTGTTAGGGATCTGATAGTGCTCGCCTTGGTGCACGAGCGGTTTCTCGCGCGCGAGGATTTTCCGCACGATCGCCACGTATTCCTTCGTGCGCGTGAGCGGCTTCCCGTACGGAACGCCGTGCCAGCCTTCGACGACCTGCGGGCCGGATGGCCCGAGGCCGAGGATGAACCTGCCGCCCGAGAGCGCGTCGAGCGTCATCGCGGTCATGGCGGTCATGGCCGGCGAGCGGCCGGGCATCTGCATGATCGCGGTGCCGAGCTTGATCTTGGTGGTGAGCGCCGCGATGTAGGCGAGAGGTGTTACGGCGTCCGAGCCGTAGGCCTCAGCGCTCCAGAGCGAATCGAAGCCGAGCGCCTCCGCACGCTTCACCTTTTCGACGTCGATGGACGCTTCCGCGCCGGAGTAGCCGAGATTCAAACCGAGACGCATGCCGGGCTCCTTGTTGGGGCCGGCAACTTACCTCGCCGCTGGCTCACGCCGCCCCTGCCCCGGCCTCCGCGCCCGGCGCTCTCGCGACGAGCGGCAGGTCGATGCGGAAGACGCTGCCGCCTTCGGGCGGGCACTCGAACGTGAGGCTGCCGCCGTGGCGCTCGACGATGCCGTGCGAGATCGAGAGCCCGAGGCCCGTGCCCAGGCCCACGGCCTTGGTCGTGAAGAAAGGCTCGAAGATGCGCGCGCGCAGCGCGGGCGGGATGCCGGGGCCGTCGTCGCCGATCGAGATGCGCACGCCGCTTTCGCGCGGCTCCGTCTGGATGCGCAGCGTGCCGCGTCCATCGAGCGCATCGCAGGCGTTCATCACGAGATTCATGAACACCTGATTCAGCTGCGCTGGATAACAACGCACCGGCGGCAGCGCGCCGAATGAACGCTCGACGCGAATGCCGTCCTTGAAGCGCGGTTCCATCAGGCCGAGCGTGCGCGCGAGTTCGGCATTCAGATCCGCGTCCGAGAGCTCCGCCTGATCCATGCGCGAGAAACCGCGCAAATCCATCACGATGTTCTTCACGCGCTCGGTGCCTTCTCGGCTGCGCGAGAGCAGCTTGCGAATCGCCTCGCGCGGTCTCGCCGCATCGCCGCCGCTCTCCTGCGCCTCGATCAACTTCGCGACGTAGCCGGGCAGCAGCTGCAAGTTTGCGTGCACGAAGCCGATCGGGTTGTTGAGTTCGTGCGCGACGCCCGCCACGAGCTGCCCGAGCGAGCGCATCTTCTCGCTCTGTAGCAGCTGCGTCTGCGTCTGCTCGAGTTCGCGCGTGCGCTCGCCGACGCGAGCCTCGAGCGTCTCGTTCAGCTTCGCGATCTCGTCGAAGGCCTGCGCGTTCTCGATCGCGATCGCGCTCTGATTCGCGAGCGTGCGCAGCAGTTGGCGATCCTCGGGCGCGAGTTTGTCGCCGGAGAGTTTCTCGCCGAGCGCAATCACGCCCAACAAGTCGACTCCGAACAGAATCGGCACGAGCAGCCGCACATCGAGCGCGTCGAAGACCTCGCGGCAGCGCTCGCGCGTTTCGGGGTCGGCCGCGCTCTCGAAATCCGCGACTCCGAGTTCCTGGCGGCGCATCCAGAGGTGGCGCGCGACGGGATGACTCGCTTCGAGCGAGAACTGCCGCGCCTCAGCGCGCCACTCGCCGCGCCACGCGGTCGGCATGAGCGTGCGGGTCTCTTCGTCGAGCAACAGCACGAGCGAGCGCGTTGCCGGAATCGTGTCGTTGATCGCGAGCAACAGGCGCTCGCTGATCTCGCCGAGCGAGAGCATCGAGACCATCGCCTCGGAGATTTCGCGCAGCGCGTCGCGGTGGCCGGCGCGATTGCGATCGAAGAGGCGATCGACGAGCGCCTGCAGGCGATTCCGCAGCGGGTTGAAGGCGAGGATCGCGACGAACAAGAAGACCACCGAGAACAGCGGCGACTCGGCGTTGACGTTGAAACGGCGGAAGGCGGCGTCGGCGAATGTGATCAGGGCCGCGAACAGACCCGTGATCGCGAGCGTCGCGGCGCCGTAGGCAGCGGACGAGCGCGCGAAGTTGCGCATGTCGAACAAGCGGCCGCGCACGATTCCGTAGCCGACCGCGAGCGGAAAGACGCCGAACCACACGAGCGCGAGCGAGATCGGCAGCGAGACGGGCGCGAGGAGCAGCACGCCGAACATCAGTGCAACGGGCACGAAGCTGACGAGCGCGCCGGCGAGCACCAGATCCGCCGCCGCGGTGTCGGCGCTGCCGCGCAGCTTGAAGCGCTCGACCGCGAGCAGCGTGATCGACGCGAGCGCGCAGACGAACGCGAGGTCGAGGCCGAAGGAAATCGCCGAACTCGGGGGCAACAGGCCCGCGCGCTCTGCGGGTAGCGCGGCGATCGAACCGAGTACGAGCACGTAAGGAATCGCGCGCACGTGCGGCTGGCGCGCCACCCACGCGGGCTCGGTCGGGAAGCGCGTGAAGAGGTGCAGCATCGTCGCGCCGAGCAACGGCAGCGTGATCGCCATGCGCTCGTAGCCGAAAGGCGCGTCAAAGGTGTGCACGGCGCTGAACAGCGTGGTCGCCATCGAGGCTGAGAACAGCAGGAACACCCAGGCTTCGGTTCGCCCGGAGCGCAGCCGCCAGACGAATGCGCCGACTAACAAGTAGATCGCGCCGGCGGCCATGAGCGCGGCGAACACGGGCACGAGAAAGCGCTGGTACGCGCTGCCCGCCGGCCTCGGCAGCAGCGTCACCTCTGCGATCCGCCCGCCGGCTTGCTCGAGCCGGTAACGCATCGGCCGGCCGCTGACGACGCGTTCCCAACCGCGCTCGCGGTACCACGTCTGCACCGGCACGCCGTCGACGGCGAGCACGCGCTGCCCGCGCTCGACGCCGAGCGCCTCCGCCTCAGCCCCCACCGAACTCACGATGACGAGGCCGCCGAGCGAACTCGTGAGAATCGGCGGCTCGGCGCGATTCGGGCCGCTCACCTGCCCGTACACTTCGAGCGCTAGCGACGCGATTGCCCATAACACGGCCGCCATGCCCGTGGCGCGCTGGAACGTCGTGGCTCGCGGCTTCATGCCGCAGCGCTTTCGAGCTCGGGCGGCGGCGCGAGCGGCAGGTGGATTGTGAAGCGCGCTCCTCCACCTGGCTCCGAGTCGACGCTCAGCGCGCCGCCGTGGCGCTCGATGATGCCGTGCGAGATCGAGAGCCCAAGGCCGGTGCCCTTGCCGACGGGCTTGGTCGTGAAGAACGGCTCGAAGATGCGGCTGCGCACTTCGGGGCTCATGCCCGGCCCGTCGTCCACGAACTCGAGCATCACGCCGTCTTTCTCGGGGCGCGTGCGCACCGTGATCTTCCCGCGCCCCGCAAGCGCATCGCAGGCGTTCATCAGCAGATTCATGAACACCTGGTTCAGCTGGCCTGCATAACAACGCACTTCGGGCAGCGCGCCGAGATCTTTCTCGACTGCGATACCGCCCTTCAGCCGCGCTTCCATCAGCGCGAGCGTGCGCTCGATCGCGTCGTTCAGCGAGACTCGCGTGAGTTCCGCCTGATCGGTGCGCGAGAACGTGCGCAGATCCTGCACGATCTGCTTCACGCGCTCGGTGCCCTCCTGGCTGCGCGCGAGCAGCTTCTCGATCGCATCGCGCGAGCGCTGGCGAACCGCCGGCTCGAGGTCGACGCGCATCAGGCGCTCGACGTACTCCTCGAGCAGCTGCAGGTTCGCGTGCACGAAGCCGATCGGGTTGTTGAGCTCGTGCGCGACGCCCGCCACGAGCTGTCCGAGCGAGCGCATCTTCTCGGACTGCACGAGCTGCGCCTGGGTTTCGCGCAGCTCGCGCGTGCGCGCCTCGACGCGGGCTTCGAGCGTCTTGTTGAGCTGCGCGATCTCGTCGAACGCCTTCGCGTTCTCGATCGCAATCGCGCTCTGGTTTGCGAGCGTGCGCAGCAGCTGCCGCTCGTCCGGGCCGAGCCGCTCGCTGGTGAGCTTGCGCCCGACCGCGATCACCCCCAACAAGTCGACGCCAAACAGGATCGGCACGAGCAGCTCGACATCGAGCGTGTCGAAGGCGTCCTGGCAGGCCTCGCGCGTCTCGGGGTCGAGCTCGTCGTCGAAATCGCCGCGCGCGAGTTCTTGGCGCTGCATCCAGAGCTGGCGGCACAACGCATGATCGGGCTCGAGCTCGAGCGCCAGCGCCTCGGGGTCCCAGTCGCCGCGCGACGCCGTCGGGCGCAGGGGCTCGCTCGCGTCGGCGTGCAGCATCACCAGCGCGCGCTCGACTCCCATCGTATCTGTCACGGCAATCAGGATGCGTTCGACGATCTCTTTCGCCGAGAGCATCGAGACCATCGCTTCGGAGATCTCTCGCACCGCGCGGCGATAAGCGCGGCGCTCGCGATCGAACACGTTGTCGACGAAACGCTGCACGCGCTGCAACACCGGGTTGAAGGCGAGAATCGCGATCGGCAGAAACACCACCGAGAAGACCGGCGTGCGCGCATCGACGTCCATGCGGCGCAGCGCGCCCGCCGCGAGCGTAATCAGTGCGGCGAACACGCCGGTGATCGCGAGCGTCGCGGCGCCGTAGGCAGCGCTGGAGCGCGCGGCGACGCGCAGATCGAATAGATCGCGGCGCACGATTCCGTAGCCGACCGCGGCGGGGAAGCAGAAGAAGAGCGCCATCGAGAGCGGCCACGGGAACGGCGTACCAACCGTGATGTGCACGGCGAGCGAGACGATGATCGGCACGAAGCTGAGCAGCCCGCCTACGAGCATTACGTCGCTGCGCTCGGCGGTCTTCGTGCTCGGGCGGTGCAGGCGCTCGCTGATCGCGATGGCGAGGCACAGCAACGCGAGCCCCACCGTGAAGCCGGTGGCGAGGGCGTCGGTCGAGTCGTCAGAGATGCCGAGCCCCGACCTCGCGAGGACCAACGCGCTGAGCGATCCGGCGCCCGCGTAGACCACTGCACGTAGCTGCGGGTGACGCACGATCCAGGCCGGCTCGATCGGGTACGCCGTGAAGAGGTGGAAGGCGGTCGCGCCGACCCACGGAAGCGTCAACGAAACGAACAGCCACACGAGGCCAGGCGCCGGGCCGATCAGCGTGAGGAGCGCTGACGTCGCGGCGCAGAAGAGCAAGAAGATCCACGACTCGCGGCGGTCGGGCTTGAGCAGCCAGACGCCGAGCCCGATCACGAGGTAGACGATTCCGATGAACGGGATCGCGAACATCGCGAGCTGATCGAGCGGAAACGACGCGTCCTCACAGCGAACACCGGGGACGCGAATATTGAGCTCGCGCCCGTCGCGCTTGCGCACGCGCACCAAGTTCTCGCCGCCGACCGAGACGCCCGGCATCCCCGCGCGCAACCACTCGCCAACCGACAGGCCATCGATCGCGATCAGCCGATCGCGCCGCGAGATTCCACGCGCTGCGGCCTCGGGACCGAGCTCGTTGATGACGTGGACGCCGGCCGCGGTCGACCACGAGAACGGCAGGCTCGGTCGGCCGTGCCGCTCGATCTTTGCCTGCAAGCCGACGACGAAGGAGGCGAGCGCCCACAGGATCGCGAGCGACGCGGTCCAACGCCGAAAGCGAGATCTCGCTCCCGGGCCCATAATTCCTCCGGCGCGCCCCGGGAGAACACTAGGCGGATGCCATGCGCCGCGTCAAAGCGGCGTGGCCGCGCGAGCTACTTCGCGGCTTCGGCTTGGGCGTTCGCCTGCTCTTGCGCTTCGCGCTGCAGGCGGGCCAATTCGATTCCGGGGCTTCGCTCCGGGAAGTAGCCGTAACCGCGGCCGTCGAGAACTTTGAACTCGCCGCCTTCGTCGCCAGCCATCATCGCCTGGGCAAGCTGCTGCATCGCTTCGCGTTGGTCGGCGTACTGCTTCGCCACGAGCTCAGGATCCGCGGCCGCGCAGCTATCGCCCTGCGCGAGCGGGGCGGCCGGTGCGGGCGCCGGCTTCGAGTCGAGACTCAGCAACTCGCGCGAAGACGGGGCGAGACCGCTGTCGGCGCGCACCTCGATTCCCGGCCATGAGAGCGCGAGCAAGAGCGCGAAGGCGAGGCTGAAGAGCACGCGATCTAGAAGAGTCGGCGTCGCGGTCTGCATGGCGCGGCCTCCTTAGCGAAGTGGCCACGCTCTTCATCGGCGCCGGCGGCCAATCCCTTGAGTGCGCGGGCTCACGAGTTCGGGGAGTTTGCCGCGAAGCTGCGCATCGCCTGCGCGCGTCAGATCCCCGAGCCGCCCTCTTCGCTCGTGTGCATCCCGCACTCTTTCGTGTCGGGCTGCTCCCACCACCAGCGCCCCGCGCGCACTTCTTCGCCCGCACGCACCGCGCGGGTGCACGGCGCGCAGCCGACGGTCGGGAAGCCCTCAGCGTGCAGGCGATTCACAGGCACGCCGTTCTTGCGCACGTAGTCCCACACGTCCGAGGCGCTCCAGTCGACGAGCGGGTTGATCTTCACGAGCCGGCCCTCTTGCTCGAGCTCGACTCTCGCGACGCCAGCGCGCGTGACGTTCTGCTGCCGGCGGAGGCCCGTGATGTGCGCGTCGAGCTGCGCGAGATAGCGGCGGTTCGGCTCGACCTTCCGCACGCGGCAGCACTGCTGGCGCTTCTCGAGCGACTCGTAGAACAAGTTCATGCCGTGCTCGCGGACCATCGCCTGCACGGCCTCGGCCTCGGGGTAGACCACCTCGACCGCGACGCCGTAGCGGTCGCGCACGCGGTCGATCAGATCGTGCGTCGCTTGGGGTAAGCGGCCGGTATCGAGCGTGTACACCCGCAGGCTCGGCTCGATGCGGTGCAGCATGTCGATCAGGACGAGGCCCTCGGGATTCCCGAACGAGCACGAAACCGCCATGCGCGGATGGAAGTTCTCGACGGCCCAGCTGAGGATTTGTTCGGGGGTGGCCGAGGCGTTGAAGCCAGCAGCCGAATCGACCAACTGGCTGAATTCTGTGGGTTCACGACTGAGTGCAGCGGTCATTTCGGGGATCTCGCTTCGGGAGCGGGCGCGACTTCGTAGCAGATGGATGCGGAATTAATTCCGCGGGGTTCCGGCTTTCTGTCGGTCGCGGCGACTCACGAGCCGAGCAAGCGCGAGTGAGGCTCAGCCAGCGGCCCCGGGCAGCTGCTTCGTGAACTGCTGCATGTCGAAGTAGTCGCGCCAGGCGGTGATCTGGCCGTCGCGCAGCTCGAAGCTTCCCATCACCGGCAGCTCCACCCACTTGCCGCCGATCTTGAAGCGGTCCGTGCGCTCGGTGAAGACGACGCCGCTCTCGTTCTCCCCAATCTGGTGGAGCACCCACTCCACTTCGCTCGCCATGCTCGAGAAGCCGTGGAGCGTCTTGCGGATCGCTTCGAGGCCCTTCACCGGCTCCACCGGGATGTTGTGGTAGACGCAGTCGGGCCCGAAGAACGACATGATCTCGTCGAGGTTGTTGCGCCCCCAAGCGGCAACGAAATCGCGGATGCGCTTGGCGTTCGCGGCCATGTGCGTTCCTCCCTGACGGCTTGCTGTGGGCTTGCTGTGGGCTTGCTGTGGGCTTGCTGTGAATCGGGCGGCGCACGGTAACTCAGGCACGGCTCCGGCTACTGTGGGCGGCTCGCTGGAGACGCGCTCTTGGAACTCGCACACGCGATTCATTTGGCCGGCGCGCTCGCGACGCTACTGCGGGGCGCGCTCGCGCTCGCCCGGCCCAGCGGGTTCGCGCGCCGGAACGGGCTCGCGCCGGCGGATGCGCTCGGACGCAGCGAACTGCGCGCGACTCACGGCGCGCTGCTCGCGAGCCTCGGCGGCTTCGCGGTCTTCGCGCAGGACCAAGTCGCGTTCGCGCTGCTCGGCGGCGCTTGGCTCGCGGCGGCGGGCACGCGCATCGCAGGCGCGTGGCTCGCAAGCGAACTCGATGCGCGCGTTTGGCGCGCGGCGCTGCGCGACGCCTCGTTCGCCGTGCTGCTGCTCTACCCGGGCTGAAGATGAGCGAGGCGACGGATCGCAGCGCGGAGATCGAGCGAGCATTTCGCAGGCAAGCGACCGCGTGCGGCGAGATGGGCTCACCTATTTACGCCGAGCTGCTCGCGCGCTGTGCAGACGACTTCGCCGCAGGCGGGCTGGTTGCGCGTGTCATCGCGGGCTGGAGCGGGCACGCCGTGCTCGACAACATCGCGCTGCGCCTGCTGGGCGCGGCGCACTTTCTCGCGCTCAGTGGCGAGGCGCCGGAGCTGGCAGCGTGCTTCCCCTCGTCGGGCGGGCGCTACGACGCGGCTCGCGCATGGGCCGCCCTGTGCCGCAGCTTCGAAACTCACGCCGAGCGCATCCGCGTGCATCTCACGGAGCAGATTCAGACCAACGAGGTGCGGCGCTGCTGCGCGCTGCTCGGCGGCTTTCTCACGATCGCGAATGAGTTTCCGTGGCCGCTGCGACTGCTCGAGATCGGCGCGAGCGCCGGGCTGAATCAGTGCTTCGAGCAATTCCGCTACGAACTCGGCGCGCAGCGCTTCGGCCCGGCCGCTGCGCCCCTAACACTCGACTGTGAGTGGCGCGGGCGACCGCTCGCTGTGCTGCGAGCGCCGCTGCACATCGCGAGCCGAGCGGGCTGCGACACCTCGCCAATCGACCTGCGCGAGCGCAGCGCGCGCCTGCGCCTCGAATCGTTCTTCTGGCCCGATCAGCGCGAGCGGCTCGCGCGGCTGCGCGCCGCCTGCGAGTGCGCGCTGCAGTCGGGCGTCGCGCTCGAGCGCGCCGGGGCGGGCGACTGGCTGGCGCGCGAACTCGCCGCCCCAGCCCCGGGCACGACGAGCGTGCTGTTCCACAGCGTGATGTGGATGTACGTGCCCGAGGCCGAGCGCAAACGCATCCACGGCCTAATGACTCAGGCGGGCGAGTGGTCGAGCGCCGGCGCGCCGCTGGCGTGGCTGCGCATGGAAGGCGCGAACTACGAGTACTGCGAGGTGCGCCTGCGCACGTGGCCTGGCGGCGAGGACCGCCTGCTCGCGCGCTGCCATTACCACGGCGCGTGGGTGGAGTGGCTCTAGCGGATTAGGGGATCGGGCGCGCCGCGCCTGCGTCTCGCACGCGCGCGGCCAGCACCGCGATCGTCTCGCCGAGCAGCGGATGCACGATTCCCGGCGCGATCTCGGCGAGCGGCTCCAGCACGAACGCGCGCTCGTGCATGCGCGGGTGCGGCACGACCAGTTCGGCGGCCTCGATCGCGAGTCCACCGAACAACAACAAGTCGAGGTCGAGCGTGCGCGGCAGGTCGCGCTCCTCGCCGCGCGTGCGCCCGGCTTCGACCTCGAGCGCGTGCAGGCGCGCCAGCAGCGCGAGCGCATCCAACTCGGTGTCGAGCGCGGCCGCGGCGTTGAGATACGCGGGCTGCGGCGGCCCGACCGGCGCGGTCTCCCACAGCCGCGACACCGCGACGACGCGCACACCCGGCGTCGCGCGCAGCGCCTCGAGCGCGCGCGCGATCGCGGCCGCACGGTCGCCGAGGTTCGCGCCGAGCGCGATGTGAGCGCGCGTCACGCGAGGTCGCGGCAGAACGCGCGGATCGCGCTGTTCAGCGCGTGCGCGGCCTCCCATTGCAGAAAGTGTCCCGCATCGCGCAGCAAGAACGGGCCAACGTGATTAGGGAAAACGACGGCGGCCATGCGATCGAACTCGGGATAGATCACGTGATCCGATGGGCCGTGCAGAATCAGCGTCTCGTGCGGGGTCACGCCGCGCATGGCGGGCTCGCTGCGCGCGCGTTCGTGGAAGCTGCTCTCGTAGGCGCCGAAGCTCGCGCGGAGCTTCGCGCCGTCGCCGAACGGGTCGGTCATGAAGTCCACCGCGGCCGCATCGAAGGCGCCGGGGTGCGCCCAGAAGCGCGAGCCGTAGAACGTCGCGATGTAGCGGCGGCGCTTCTCAGGCGAATCGAGCTCCGCGGCGAGCGCGTCGGCGTCGTTGCCTTGGCGCAGGAAATAATCACTCGCCTCGCGCGCCGGGCGCGTGCGCATGCCTTGCATGCGATCCGCGAAATACGGCAGCGGCGAGTTGAAGATCAGCATGCGCAAGACGCGCGCCGGAAAGCGCAGCGCGAAATCTTGGACGACCGCGCCGCCGAGGTCGCCGCCGACCAGTACGACGCGCGCGATGCCGAGCACGTCGAGCAGCGCCGCGAGATCCCGGCTGTGCGACGGCACGTCGTGAAAGCCGTCGGGCGCGACCTCGCTCGCGCCGAAGCCGCGCAGGTCCGGCGCGATCACGCGAAAGCCAGCCGCTGCGAGGGGCGCGAGGTTGCGCCACCAGATGCGCAGCGTCTCGGGCCAGCCGTGCACGAGCAAGAGCGGCGTGCCGCGGCCTTCGTCGACGTAGCCGATGCGGAAGCCGCGCGGCGAGGCGAACTGAATCGCGTGGCGATCCGGGCGAATCTCGTCGCGCAAAACGAGGCCTCCGAGAAGGCGGCGAGGCTACACCGATGCGCGTCGCGCTGGCCCCCAAAGCTCATGCTCCTAGACTCCGCCGCCGTGCGCGCCCCTAAGACATTGCTGCCTGAGATCCGGACCGCGGTTCCGGGCCCGCTGTCGCGCGCGCTGGCGGCGCGGCTCGGCGCGGTCGAGAGCCGCAACGTCACCTGCCTCGTGCCCGAGCCGCCGATTTGTTGGGAACGCGCGGCTGGCGCCAACGTCTGGGACGCGGACGGCAACCGCTTCATCGATCTCGGCGGCGGCTTCGGCGTCGCGAACGCGGGCCATTCCCACCCGCGCGTGGTCGCCGCGGTCGCGGAGCAAAGCGCGAGACTCATGCACGCGATGGGCGACGTGCATCCGCCGGCTGTGAAAGTCGCTCTGCTGGAAGCGCTGGTGGCGCGCTTCCCGGGCGGCGGCGCCGCGCGCGCCGTGCTCGGCAGTTCGGGCTCCGACGCGGTGGAGAGCGCACTGAAGACCGCACTCGTCGCGACGGGTAGACCCGGCGTGATCGCGTTCGAGGGCGCTTATCACGGCCTCGCGCTGGGCGCGCTCGATGCGACGCATCGCCCGATGTTTCGCGCGCCGTTCGCCGCGCGCCTGCCCCTGCGAACTGGCTTTGCGCGCTTCGGGGACGTGCGCGACGTGCTGCGCGCCGCGCGCGAACTCGGCGCGCCCATCGGCGCCGTGCTAGTCGAGCCGATCCAAGGGCGCGGCGGCGAGCGCGTCCCTCCCGACGGATTCCTCGTGGAGCTGCGCGCGCTCTGCGATCGCGAGAACTGGCTGCTGATCCTCGACGAGGTCTACACGGGCTTCGGACGCACCGGGCGCTGGTTCGCCTGCGAGCACGCGGGCGTCGTGCCGGATTTGTTATGCGTGGGCAAGGGCCTCGCCTCGGGCATGCCGATCTCAGCCTGCATCGGGCGCGCGAGCGTGATGGACGCCTGGCCCGTTTCGCACGGCGAGGCGCTGCACACGCAGACCTTCCTCGGCCACCCACCGAGCTGCGCCGCGGCGCTCGCGTCGATGGCGGTGCTGGCGGACGAGAGACTCGTAGAGCGTGCGGCCGAAGACGGCGCCGCCGCGCTCGCGTTCTTACGCACGCACACGCGCGGGCTCGCGCACGTCAGCGAGGTGCGCGGGCGCGGTCTAATGCTCGGCATCGAGTGCCGCTCGCCCGAGATCGCGCAGCGCGCCTGCGCCGCGGCGCTCGCGCGCGGCGTGATCCTGCTGCCAAGTGGCGACGACGGCCGCGTGCTCTCGGTGACGCCGCCGCTCTGCATCGGCGCGGAAGCGCTCGAACACGCGCTCGCGCTCGTACTCGCGGAGTTCGCCTAATGGACCGCAGCGCGATCGAGCGCGAGCTGCTGCACTGGATGCGCGCCGAGCCGGACCGCCACGACCCGGATCGCTTCGAGCGCCTCGCGCTCGCGCTCTACGAACACCAGTTCGAGAACTGCGAGCCCTATGGCCGCTTCGCCGCTGGGCGCGGTGGGCGTCCGAGCCAGATCGGCACCTGGCGCGAGATTCCGCCGGTGCCGACGGGCGCCTTCAAGGAAATGCCGCTGCGCTCGTTCCACGCGCTCGCGACGAAGCACATCTTCCGCACGAGCGGAACCTCTGCCGAGAAACGCGGCACGCTGTACCTCGACACGCTCGAACTCTACGAAGCGTCGCTCCTGCCGAGCTTCGAGGTGGGCGTACTGCCCGAGTTGTTGGGGACCCGCGGGCGCATGCCGATTCTGGTGCTCGCCGCGAGCCCCGAGGAAGCCGACGATTCGTCGCTCTCGCACATGTTCGGCGTGGTGCTGCGCGCGCGCGGCGCCGCGAGCAGTGATTATTTCGTGCGCCGCGGGCGCCTCGAACTCGCATCGCTCGCGCTCGCACTCGAGCGCGCGATCGCGGAGGGCGCGCCGATTGCGCTGTGCGGCACCGCCTTCGCGTTCGTGCACCTGCTCGACGCGATGACGCAGGCCGGGCGCGAACTCGCGCTGCCAGCGGGCTCGCGGATTCTGGAAACGGGCGGCTTCAAGGGCCGCGCGCGCGAACTCACGCGCGAAGAGTTGTACGCGGAGCTCCACGAGCGGCTCGGCGTCCCACCGGAGCAGATCGTGAACCAGTACGGCATGACCGAACTCGGCAGCCAGTTCTACGACAACGTGCTCATTCAGCCCGGCGCGGCGCGGCACAAACTCGTGCCGCCGTGGACGCGAGTGCGGATCGTCGATCCAGAAACCGGTCGGGACATGCCGGGCGGCGAAGTCGGCATCGTCCAGATCGTCGATCTCGCGAACACCGGCAGCGTGCTCGCGGTGCAGACCGCGGACCTTGGACGCGAGTTGCCGGGCGGGTTCGAGGTGCTCGGGCGCTCGCCGGGCGCCGAGGAACGCGGCTGTTCGATCGCCGCGGACGAGATGCTCGGTGCCGGTCGCAGCTAGCGCCGAGCGCGAAGTGCGCGCCGCCGCCGCGCGGCTGCGCGAAGCCGGCGCGGCGCTGCGGCGTCGCCCGCGCGGTGAGGTGGTTGCCGCACTTGGCGCGCTGCTCGAAGTGCTGCGCGACCCGGCGAGCGCGCTGCGGTTGCGACTCGCGGCGGAGCTACCCACCGCGACCGGCTTCGCCCCCGCGACGCTCGCGGCGGGTCTCGACGCCGGCTTCGCGCCCTGGACCGCGGACGCATTCGCTCAGCTTGTCGAGCGGGAACTCGAATCCGTGCCGGGCCGCAGCGCTTCCGGCTTCCCGCTCACAGCGGTCGTCCTCGGCGGCGCGATCCCGATGCCGAGCGTGTTGCAGTTGCTAGCGCCGCTGGCGCTGCAGTCGCCCGTGCTGGTGCGTTCGGGCTCGCACGATCCCGTCACCGCGCGTGCTGTCGCGAGCGAACTCGCGCGGATCGACCCCGCGCTCGGTCGCTGCCTCGAGGTCATCGCGTTCACGCACTCAGATGGCGCGGCGCTTGCCGCGTTCACGGAGGCGGACTGCGTCGTCGCGACCGGCAGCGACGACTCGGTAGCCGCGTTCGCGGCTCGCACCCGCGCGTGGCAGCGCTTCGCCGGCTACGGGCACCGCTTCTCGATCGCCGCACTCGGGCGAGACGGCGACCTCGCCGCCGCGTGCTCCGGAATTGCCCGCGACGTCGCGTTCTGGGATCAGCTGGGCTGCCTTTCACCGGTCGCGCTGTACGCGGTGGGTTGGCGCTGGGAAGAGCGTGCGGCGCTGCTGCTCGAGTTGGAGAGTGCGTTCGCGCAGAGCGCCACGCGCTGGCCGATCGGGCGCGTCGCAGCCGCCGACGCCGCGCGACGGGCGAACGAACTCGCCACCTTCGAGATGCGCGCCGCGGGCGGCGACGACGCGGAATTGCGGCGCGACGGCGCGAACTGGGCGCTGCTCGCCGAACGCGACCCCGGCTTCCGCGGCTCGCCACTTTTCCGGACGCTTCGAGTGCACTTCGTGCCGGACGCGAGCGCGGTCGAGGCGAGCCTCGCGCCCGTCGCACGCCACCTGGCCTCGGCGGGCGTCGGCGGCTTCAGGCCCGCTGCTCACGCGGAAATCTCCCGCCAGTGCGCCTTGCTCGGCGCGTCCCGCTGCTGCGCGCTGGGCGAAATGCAGTCGCCCCCGATCGACTGGTGCCATGACGGCCAGGGCGTCCTGCTCCCCCTCGCCCGGCTCGCGGATTTAGCCGAGAAATAATCCGCACCAGAACAGTCCCAGATTTACAGCACTGATTTGGTCCGATATGATCGGCCCTTCGTTCGAGAGCCCGCCGCTCTCACGGAGGCGACATGCTCCGCATCAGCAAACTGACCGACTACGGGATCGTGCTGCTCGCGCGCTTTGCTGGCGCCGCGCGCGACGCGCAGCTCTCAGCGCGCGAGATGGCGGAGGCGACCGAGCTGCCACTGCCGGTCGTGAGCAAGATGCTGAAGGAACTCGCGAGCGCGGGGCTGCTCGAATCGCTGCGCGGCTCGAAGGGCGGCTACCGGCTGGTGCGCGCGCCGGACGCGATCACGGTCGCCGAGATCGTGCACGCGCTCGAAGGCCCGATCGCGCTCATGGAATGCAACGCGGGCCCCGGGCACTGCGAGCAGGAAGCGCGCTGCCAGGTGCAGGAGCCGTGGCACCGCATCAACCGCGCCGTTCACGACGCGCTCGCGCGCGTGACGCTTGCGGATCTCGCGCGGCCGCCCGCGAGCGCCGCGCTGCTCGGTATCCAGAGCACCACCGCGCGCGCCGCCACTCCCCCCAACAACTGACACCCCGAGAACCACATGTCCGAGACCGCTGAACTCCGCGACCTCGCCGCCAAAGAGTACGAGTACGGCTTCGTCACCAACATCGAGACAGAGCGCATTCCGAAGGGCCTGTCCGAAGACATCGTGCGGCTGATCTCCGCGAAGAAGGAAGAGCCAGCGTGGCTGCTCGAGTGGCGGCTCAGGGCCTATCGCCGCTTCCTGAAAATGCTGGCGGACGGCCATCACCCGAAGTGGGCGCAGGTCTCGTATCCCGAGATCGATTTCCAGGACATGTATTACTACGCCGCGCCGAAGCAGCAGGCGAAGTACGAGAGCCTCGATCAGGTCGACCCCGAGCTGGTGCGTACCTACGAGAAGCTCGGCATTCCGCTGGCGGAGCAGAAGCGGCTCGCAGGCGTCGCGGTGGATGCGGTGTTCGACAGCGTCTCGGTCGCCACTACCTACAAGGCCGAGCTCGAGAAGCACGGCATCATCTTCGGCTCGTTCTCGGACGCCGTGAAGAAGCACCCCGAGTTGGTGCGGCGCTACCTCGGCTCGGTCGTCCCGTACTCGGACAATTTCTTCGCCGCGCTCAACTCGGCGGTCTTCAGCGACGGCTCGTTCGCCTACATCCCGAAAGGCGTGCGCTGCCCGATGGAGCTGTCGACGTACTTTCGGATCAACGCCCAAGAAACCGGGCAGTTCGAGCGCACCCTAATCATCGCCGAAGAGGGCGCCTACGTTTCCTATCTCGAAGGCTGCACCGCGCCGCAGCGCGATGAGAACCAGCTGCATGCGGCGGTGGTCGAGCTGATCGCGCTGGACGACGCCCAGATCAAGTACTCGACCGTGCAGAACTGGTACCCGGGCGACGAGAACGGTCGCGGCGGGATCTACAACTTCGTCACGAAACGCGGCGCCTGCCGCGGTGTGCGCTCGAAGATCAGCTGGACGCAGGTCGAGACGGGCTCGACGATCACCTGGAAGAAACCGAGCTGCATCCTCCAGGGCGACGATTCGGTGGGCGAGTTCTACTCGGTGGCGCTGACGCGCAACCGCCAGCAGGCGGACACCGGCACGAAGATGATTCACATCGGGAAGAACACGAAGAGCACGATCGTGTCCAAGGGCATCTCCGCTGGCCGCGGCTCACAGAGCTACCGCGGGCTCGTGAAGATCGGGCCCAAGGCGACCGGCGCGCGCAATCACTCGCGCTGCGATTCGCTGCTGCTCGGCGACCAGTGCGGCGCGCACACCTTCCCGTACCTCGAGGTGAAGAACGCGACGGCGACGGTGGAGCACGAGGCGACCACCTCGAAGATCTCCGAGGACCAGCTGTTTTATTGCCGCCAGCGCGGCATCTCGGAAGAAGACGCGGTCTCGATGATCGTGAACGGATTCTGCCGCGAAGTGCTCAGGGAGTTGCCCATGGAGTTCGCGGTGGAGGCGCAGAAGCTGCTCGGCGTTTCGCTCGAAGGCAGCGTGGGATGACGACGATGGCTGCTGAACAGAAGCCGCTGCTGGAGATTCGCGGGCTCGAAGCGCGCGTTGCGGAGAAGCCGATCCTGCGCGGGATCGATCTCACGATTCGCCCTGGCGAAGTGCACGCGATCATGGGGCCGAACGGCTCGGGCAAGAGCACCCTCGCGGGCGTGCTCTCGGGCCGCCCGAGTTTCGAGGTCACCGCGGGCTCGGTGCTGTATGACGGCAAGGATCTGCTCGCATTGAAACCCGAAGAACGCGCGCGCGAGGGCGTGTTCCTCGCGTTTCAGTACCCGGTCGAGATCCCCGGCGTCACCAATAACTACTTCTTCAAGGCGGCGCTGAACGCGCTGCGCAAGCACCGCGGGCAGGACCCGCTCGACGCGATGGACTTCCTCGCGCTCTCGCGCGAGAAGATGAAGATCGTCGGCATGAAGCCGGAGATGATGTCGCGCGCGGTGAACGAGGGTTTCTCGGGCGGCGAGAAGAAGCGCAACGAAGTGCTGCAGATGCTGCTGCTCGAGCCGCGCCTCGCGATCCTCGACGAAACGGACTCGGGGCTCGACATCGACGCGCTGCGCGTCGTCGCGAACGGCGTGAACCACCTGCGCAGCGCGGGCCGCGCGATGCTGGTGATTACGCACTATCAGCGCCTGCTCGAATACATCGTGCCGGATTTCGTGCACGTGCTCGCGGAAGGCCGCATCGCGCACTCGGGCGGCAAGGAACTCGCGCTCGAACTCGAAGCCAAGGGTTATCGCTGGCTCGAGAAGGAGCCGCCCGCGGCCGCGGTGGGCGCGCGGTGAGCGCGCACGCCACAGCCAACGCGCGTCTGCTCGCGCTGTGCGACGCCGCGGCGCGCGGCGACGCGTTCGCCCCGCTGCGCCGCGCCGCGCGCGAGGCCTTCGCCGCGTCTGGCCTGCCCGACACGTCGCGCGAGGAGTGGCGCTACACGAGCCTCACCGCGCTCGCGACGCACGACTTCGCGCTCGCGAACTCGGCTGCGCCCCGTGCGCAAGCGCGCGGCGCAGAGATTCACTCGCTGCGCGAAGCGCCCGGCGCTGCGCTCGCGCTGGGCGACTCGATCGATCTCAAGCTGCATCCGCTCGCCGCACTCGCCACCGCACTGCTCGATGATGGCGTCATGCTCCGCGTGCCCGCAGGCATGACAATCGCAGAGCCGATCCAGCTCGCATTCGTGTCCGCGAGTCGCGTGCGGCCCGCGCTCTCGGCTCCGCGCGTGCGCATCGAAGCCGGCCGCGGCAGCCGCGTCTCGATCGTGCAGGAGCACAGCTCGCTCGCCGCGAGTGGCGCGCACTTCACCAACGCGATCAGCGAGATCATCGTCGGCGCGAACGCCCAGGTCGAACTCACGCTCGTGCAGCGCGAAAACGACGACACCTTTCACGCCTCGAACACCGCCGTGCGCCTCGCCCAGGGCGCGCGCTTCACGAGCCGCGTGGTCACGCTCGGCGGCCGCCTCACGCGCAACGATCTCTCGGTGGTGCTCGCGGAGGAAGGCGCCGAGTGCGTGCTCGACGGCCTCTACCTCGGCACGGGCGAGCGCGTCGTGGACAACCACTCACTCGTCGATCACGCCGTTCCGCACGGCACGAGCCGGCAGCTCTACAAGGGCGTACTCGGCGGCACGTCTCGCGGCGTCTTCCGCGGCCGCGTGATCGTGCGGCCCGGCGCGCAGAAGACGAACGCGTCGCAGTCGAACCAGAACTTATTGCTGGCGGATGGCGCGGAGATCGACAGCAAGCCGCAGCTCGAGATCTACGCCGACGACGTGAAGTGCAGCCACGGCTCCGCGATCGGGCGACTCGACGAGAACGCTCTCTTCTACCTGCGCTCGCGCGGGCTCGACGAGCGCGAGGCGCGCGGGCTGCTGACGCAGGGTTTCGCCGCGCAGGTGCTGAACGCGCTGACGAGCGAGGCGCTGCGCGAAGTGCTCGCTGCCGACTTCGCGCAGCGCGTCTCCGGCGAGGTGCGAACGTGAGCGCGGCAGCCCGCAGCGCTGCGCCGGCGCTCGACGTCGCGCGCATTCGCGCCGAGTTCCCCGTGTTCGATCGCCTCTCGCGCGGCAAGCGTCTCGCCTACCTCGATACCGGTGCGAGCGCTCAGAAGCCGCGCGCCGTGATCGATGCGATCGCCGAGTTCTCAGGTCACTCCTACGCGAACATTCATCGCGGCGTGTACGAGCTCTCGGCGCTGGCGACGCAGCGCTACGAAGCCGCGCGAGAGCGTGTGCGCCGCTTCCTGGGCGCCGCGGAAGCGCGCGAGATCGTGTTCGTCCGTAACACCACCGAGGCGATCAACCTGGTCGCTGCGAGCTGGGGCCGCGCGAACGTGGGAGCGGGCGACGAGGTGCTCATCACCGAGATGGAGCACCACGCCAACATCGTGCCATGGCAGATGCTGTGCGAGGAACGCGGCGCCGAGCTGCGCGTGGCGCCGATCACGGACGCGGGCGAGCTCGACCTGTCCGCGTTTGGGCGCGCGCTCTCGGAGCGCACGAAGCTCGTCGCGGTCACCCACGTCTCGAACGTGCTCGGCACGCGCAACCCGGTGCGCTTGCTCACGCAGCTCGCACACGGGCACGGAGCCGTCGTGCTGGTGGACGGCGCGCAGGCGGCGCCTCGCATGCCTGTCGATGTGCGCGAACTCGGCTGCGACTTCTACGCCTTCTCAGGCCACAAGACTTATGGCCCGAGCGGCGCGAGCGCGCTGTATGGCCGCGCGAAGCTGCTCGATGCGATGCCGCCCTACCAAACCGGCGGCGGCATGATCGCGAGCGTCACGTTCGAGAAGACCAGCTTCGCGGAGATTCCCGACCGCTTCGAAGCGGGCACACCGGCGATCGCCGAAGCGGTGGGTCTCGGAGCCGCGCTCGACTACCTCGACACGGTTGGCCTCGCAGCGATCGAGCGCCACGAAGCTGAGCTGCTCGTCTACGGCACCGAGTTGTTGCGGGCGATTCCCGAAGTGCGCTTGATCGGCGCCGCGCGCGACAAGATCGGCGTGCTCTCGTTCGTCGTGAAGGGGGTTCACGCACACGATCTCGGCACCATCCTCGATCAAGAAGGCATCGCGATTCGCGCCGGGCACCACTGCGCACAGCCGCTGCACGCGCGCTTCGGCGTCGTCGCGAGCGCGCGCGCGTCCCTTGGCCTCTACAACGACCGCGAAGATCTCGACCGCCTCGCCGCCGCCGTGCGGAGAGCGATCGCGATGTTCGCCTGAAAAACGGAAGCCAGATGTCCGAACTGCGCGAGCTCTATCAGAACACGATCCTCGATCACAACAAGCAGCCGCGAAACTTTCGCGTGCCGGCCGGCACGACTTGTCACGCCGACGGCCACAACCCGCTGTGCGGCGACAGAGTGACCGTGCACGTCGCCGTCGACGGCGGCGCGCTGCGCGACATCGGCTTCCAAGGCTCAGGCTGCGCGATCTCGACAGCCTCGGCCTCCCTGATGACCGAGGCCGTGAAAGGCAAGAGCATCGAGGACGCGCTGAGACTGTTCGACGCGTTTCACGCGCTGCTGACGACGGGCGGCGAGGCGAGCGAGGCGATCGGCAAGCTCGCGGTGTTCGGGGGCGTGCGCGAATTCCCGATGCGCGTCAAGTGCGCGACGCTGGCTTGGCACACGCTGCGCACGGCGCTGGGCGGCAAACACGAAACGGTAAAGACGGAGTAAGCGGAGGCGTCATGGAGAAATCCGAAGCGATCAAGCAGGGCGTGGTGGACATGCTGCGCACCGTCTACGACCCCGAGATCCCCGTGGACATCTACGAACTCGGGCTCGTCTACGACGTCAATGTCGAGGAGAGCGGCAACGTCGCGATCCGCATGACGCTCACGTCTCCGATGTGCCCGGTGGCCGAGAGCCTGCCGCCCGAAGTCGAGGAGAAGGTGCGCGGCGTGCCGGGTGTTACGGACGTGAAGATCGACCTGGTGTGGGAGCCGCCGTGGAGCCCGAGCTTGATGTCCGAGGCCGCGCGTCTCGAACTCGGCATGGAGTGAGCGAGCCCGCGAGCCCCGATGCGGTGCGCGAAGTTGCGCGCACGCGCTTCGAGGGCGCAGCCGCGACGCGCGGCGCGGATCGCGTCGCCTGCGAGGAGCCGCTCGAAATCCGCGTGAACGGCGCGCCGCTCGCGGTCGTGATGCGCACGCCCGGCGACGATCTCGATCTGGTCGCCGGCTTCCTAATCACCGAGCGCATCGTCGCGAGCTTCGCCGAGATCGCTTCGCTCCATCACGCGAGCGCCGCGCGCGACGCCGAGAGCGCGGACAACAGCGTGCACGCGACGCTCGCGAGCGGCTCGGCCTTCGACGCGGAGCAGTTGCGCCGCAACCTCTACGCGAGCTCCTCGTGCGGCGTGTGCGGCAAGGCCTCGCTCGAACGGGTGCTCTCGAGCGCGCCGCCACTCACGGACGGCGCGCGCTTCCGCGCAGCATTTTTCCCCGCATTGCCCGCGCAGCTGCGCGCCGCGCAGCGCGTCTTCGACGCGACCGGCGGCCTGCACGGCGCCGCGCTCTTCAATGCGCGCGGCGAGATGCTGTGCGTGCGCGAAGACGTCGGGCGGCACAACGCGGTGGACAAAGTGATCGGCTGGGCAGCGCGGGCCGGGCGGCTCCCGCTCTCTAACTGCGCGCTGCTCGTCTCGGGCCGCGTTTCCTTCGAGATCGTGCAGAAGTCGCTCGCCGCGCGCATTCCAGTAATCGCGGCCGTGTCTGCGCCGTCCTCGCTCGCGGTCGAACTCGCGGAACGAGCTGGCATGGCGCTCGTCGCGTTTCTACGCGGCGACAGCATGAACGTGTACGGCGCGCGCGAGCGCGTCAGCGCGACATAGCGACGCGAACGGCAACCACTCCCGCGTCCGCGAGCTGCGAGCAGGGTGACCAATTGCGGCCGTTGGACGCCGCTCCGCGTCACCCCAGGCGGCGCGAGCGCAAGAACCGCGAAGCGGCGGATCGAGGGAGATTTCTCTGATGCCCGCCCGGTCCCCGGGTTGGTTCGTTGCCGGCTCGTTGCACTCGCCAGGAGGGATGGCACGTCGCTTGCGAAAACCGCCTCGGACGCCAGAGGAGAACACAGCGATGCAGAAGCTTCACCCGCGCCGGAGCGGCTTCACACTCATCGAGTTGATGATCGTGGTTGCGATCATTGGGATCCTGGCGGCGATCGCGATCCCCAACTTCCTGATGTTCCAGCTCCGCTCGAAAACGGGCGAAGCGAAGCTGAACCTCGCAGCCATTCGCACGGCCCAGGAAGGCTACTTCGCAGAGTTCGGCAGCTACGTCCCGGCGGCGCCGGCGCCGGTCGGGTTTCCCACCCCGGTGAAGGCGGCTTGGCCCGCGGCTGCCCCGGGCTTTAGCGCGCTCGGCTGGGCGCCGGAGGGCCGGGTGTACTTTCAGTATTCGGTCGTGACCAACGGCGTGCCGCCGGCTGCCTCCACCGAATGGGCCGCAAGTGCGATCGGGGATCTCGATGGCGACTTCACTCCGTCCGCCTTCGGGTACATCCATCCGATACCCGGCAATGCCAACGTCGGTGCCGCTCCCGCGAACTGCGGTGCCACGGGTGTCTACAACCCCGCGGCGCCGCTCGCGTTCGACCTCCAGAACACCGTCGGACCCTGCGAGTCCTTCTCGGGCCAAAGCTGGTTCTGACTCCACCTCTCGAGCGCGCCTTAGATCGGGCGACGTCACCGCAAGCTGAGCCGTCGGCGCGGGGAGCGCCTCGGTAGCATGCGCGCATGGCGAACGAAGACGAAGCGGCGGGCGGCTTAGGCGCGGTTCTTCAGACGGCCAAGCACGCGCTCGCTGCCGGCCTCTCGCGTTCGCTGCCGGCGCTGCGCATCGTGAATCAGCCCGCTGGCTTCGACTGCCCGGGCTGCGCGTGGCCCGAAGCCACTAATCACAGCGCGATCGAGTTCTGCGAGAACGGCGCGAAGGCCGTCAGCCACGAGGCGACCCGCAAGCGCGTCACGCGCGAGTTCTTCCTGAATCACCCGGTCGCCGCGCTGCGCAAACAGTCGCATCGTTGGCTCGAAGCGCAGGGGCGACTCACGGAACCGCTGATCCGTCGCCCGGGCACCGACCGCTTCGAGCCGATCTCGTGGAATCTCGCGTTCCAGAGAATTGGCGACGCGCTGCGCGCGCTCGGCTCGCCGAACGAAGCGGTCTTCTACACCTCGGGCCGCACCAGCAACGAGGCCGCGTTCCTCTACCAGCTGTTCGTACGCGAGTTCGGCACTAACAATCTGCCGGATTGCTCGAACCTGTGTCACGAATCGAGCGGCACCGGGCTCGGCGAGATGATCGGCATCGGCAAGGGCACCGTCGACCTCGCCGACTTCGAGCGAGCCGACCTGATTCTCGTGATTGGCCAGAACCCCGGCAGCAATCACCCGCGCATGCTGACGACGCTCGAGACCGCGGCGCTGCGCGGCTGCCGCATCGTCAGCATCAACCCACTGCGCGAGCGCGGGCTCGTGCGCTTCAAGAATCCCCAGCAAATGCGCGGCGTGTTCGGCAGCGGCACGCATCTCGCGGAGCGTTTCGTACAAGTGAAAATTGGCGGCGACGTCGCGCTGCTGAAGGGCGTGATGAAGGAACTGCTCGCGCTCGAAGCGGAGCACCCGGGCGAAGTGCTCGACGCCGCGTTCCTCGACGAATACACGGTTGGCTTCGAGGCGCTGCGCGCCTCGCTGGACGCGCAGAGCTACGACGAACTCGAACGCGAGGCCGGCCTTGGCCGCGCCGTGATGCGCGAACTCGCCGAGCTGTACGCCGCGAGCGAGCGCACGATCGCGTGTTGGGCGATGGGCCTGACGCAGCATCGCCACGGCGTCGGCAACGTGCAGGAAGTGATGAACCTGCTCTTGCTGCGCGGAAACCTCGGCAAGCCCGGCGCGGGGCCGTGCCCGGTGCGCGGCCACAGCAACGTGCAGGGCGACCGCACGATGGGCATCTGGGAGCGGCCGAACGCGGAGTTCCTCGACGCGCTCGAGCGCGAGTTCGGTTTCGCGCCGCCGCGCGCGCACGGCTGGAGCACGATCGAGGCGATTCGCGCGCTACACGAGGGCCGCGCGAAATTCTTTCTCGCGATGGGCGGGAACTTCGCCGCCGCGAGCCCCGACACCGCCTACACCGAGGCCGCGCTCGCGCGGGCCGACTTCGCCGTGCACGTCGCCACGACGCTGAACCGCACGCATGTGGTGAGCGGCCGCGAAGCGATTCTGTTGCCGTGTCTCGGGCGCACGGAACGCGACGTGCAGCAGACCCGCGCGCAGTTCGTCACGGTCGAAGACTCGATGGCGACCGTGCACCGCTCCGAAGGCAGGCTCGCTCCGGCCTCGCCGCACCTAATGAGCGAGGTCGCGATCGTGGCCGGCATCGCCCGCTCGGCGCTGCGCGAGAAGAGCGTCGTTGCGTGGGAGGCGCTCGCGGGCAACTACGACGCGATTCGCGAGCGCATCGCGCGCGTCGTGCCCGGCTGCGAGCGCATGAACGAACGCGTGCGCGCAGCGGGCGGCTTCGTGCTGCCGCGCGCGCCGGCGGAGCGCCGCTTCGCGACGCCGAGCGGTAGGGCGGAGCTCCAGGTGGTCCCCCTGCCGAAGCTCGAAGTTCCCGAGGGCCGGCTCGTCCTGATGACCATTCGCAGTCACGACCAGTTCAACACCACGGTCTACACGGACGACGATCGCTACCGCGGCATCGCCGGCGACCGGCGCGTGGTGTTCGCGAACGCCGAAGATCTTCTGGCGCTCGGCCTCGCGGCGGAGCAGCGCGTGGACGTGACGAGTCATTGGGCCGGCGCGAACGGCGAAGAGACGCGCCACCTCGCAGGCTTCCGCGTCGTCGCATACGACATGCCGCGCGGCTGCGCTGCGGCGTACTTCCCGGAGGCGAACCCGCTCGTTCCGATCGGGCAATTCGCGGACAAGAGCTTCACGCCGGCCTTCAAGTCGATCGTGGTTTCACTCACGCCAGCTGTGTGATGGCCGCCGCGCGCGCATCGCGGTGGTAACGTGGCCCATCTCCCCACACTGTTGTTGGGCCGAGCAGGAGGATTCTCCCAATGTCCATGGTTTCAGAGTTCAAGGCGTTCGCGATGCGCGGCAACGTCGTCGACATGGCGGTCGGCGTCGTAATCGGCGGCGCGTTCGGAAGGGTCGTGACTTCGCTCGTGAACGACGTGCTGATGCCCCCGATCGGGGTGCTGGTCGGTGGCGTCAATTTCAGCGGGATCAAGCTGACGCTAAAGGCGGCCGTCGGCGATACAGCGGCGGTCACGCTGAACATCGGCAGTTTCCTCCAGACAATCGTCGATTTCACCATCATCGCGTTCGCGATCTTCCTCGTCGTGAAAGCCATGAACGCGACGAAGAAGCCGGAAGCGCCCGCTGCGCCGGCGGAGCCGCCCGCGGACGTGAAGCTGCTCACGGAGATCCGCGATCTCTTGAGCCGCCGCTAGCGGCCGAACGGGTCGCGGTCGCGCGCGACGAATCGGCTCTGCATCAGGAGCTGGTGTTGCGCAACGCGCTCGGGGTCCGAAAACAACCCGACGAGCGCGAACCCTGCAACGAAGCCGCCGATGTGCGCCCAGAACGCAACGCCGCCGGCGCCCGTCGCACCGAGCGCGGGCAGGCCGCTCACGACTTGCACAACGAACCAGATTCCGAGCACGAGCAACGCCGGCACGACCATGCGCCGCACGAAGATGATGAACACGGCGAGTACGTGAACGCGCGCGCGCGGGTAGAGGCGCGCGTAAGCGCCAAGCACGCCGCCGATCGCCCCGGACGCACCGACCATCGGAACCGGACTCGCGGGGTCCGAGAGCGCCTGCGTGGCGAACGCAGCGATCCCGCACAAAAGGTAGAACGCGCCGAAGCGCAGCGGTCCCATCGCATCCTCGACGTTGTCCCCGAACACCCAGAGAAACCACATGTTTCCGAGCAGGTGGAGCCAGCCGCCGTGCATGAACATCGAGGTGATCACGGTCGACCAGCGAGGCACAGCCTCGATCCGGCACGAAACGCCGCCGCCCATGTCGATGGCCGTGTTCGCAGCGACGTTCCCCAGTAGTTCGCCGGGAATGGCGCCGAGTGTGCAGACGGACTCCGCAAGACGCTGCTCGGAACCCAGGCCTTGCAGGAAAACCCAACAGGCGACGTTCAGCCCGATCACCGAGATCGTGGCGACCGAGGCGCCGAGGTTCGGGTTGTCGTCGCGCAGCGGGAAGAACACGCGCTCAGTTCCCTGATAGGTGGGCGGAGCAATCGTGCGCCGCCCAGTCGAGCACGGCGCGAGTGAGCGCGATGCGCGCGTCGGAGAACGCGTGGTCCGAATCGAGCGTGAGCTCGCGCAGCAATCCGCCGCCTTGCGCGCGAATCGCGGCGGCGAGCGGCGCGTGATGCGTCGCGCGCGGCGCGATCTCATCGCGCGCGCCAGCAACGAGCAGCACCGGCTTCCTCGCGAGCGCTGCGGCGTAGTTCGCGGAGGCGTACTCGGCGCGATGCTCCACCAAGTCCGCGACCATCGCCTCGCCCGAGATGTCGCGAATGCGCCCCTCGCCCCACGTTTGGAACATCGCGGCGGTCTGGCGCGCAGCCTCCGCGCTCGCACCGACCTGCTCACCGAACGCGCCGAGGTTCGCGCCCGCTAGCGATGCGACGCAGCGCACGCTCTCGAGCCGCGCAGCGGAGACGAGCGCAGCCGCACCGCCCATGCTGTGGCCGACGAGCACGATGCGCGCCGGATCGACGCGATAGCGCTTCGCGAACTCGGGCTCGCCGAGTGCCGCGACCACGGCGGCGACGTCTTCGAGCGCGTTGCCGAAGCTGAACTCGCCGCCGCTGCCCCACGCGCCGCGATAGCTGAAGAAGAACGCGTTCCAGCCCGCGCGCCGGAGAGCCTGCGCGAGATCGAGATTGCGCTCGTTCCCCGGGAAGCCGTGCAGCAACACGACGGTCGGGTGCGGGCCTGGGCCCGCCGCGATGTGGCCAACCGCGTTGAGATGCGCGCCTTCGGAGAAGAACTGGAGATCGGGGCTCTCCGCCGGCGGCAGAGCGCGCGGCGCGTCCATCGCGACGGGATCGAACGTCGGCGCCGCCGCACAACCGCCCAGCGCGAGCGCGATGCTCGTGGCGACGCTCGCGAGAACTGCCCGCTGCACGGTGGCTCCTGCGCGCCTCACGCGCCTGCCGCGATTCCAGCGAGTTCGGGAATCCGCGCGAACTCTGGATGATCGGCCTGATGCCGCGCGCGATACGACCACACGATCTCCGCGCCGCGCGCGATGAACATTCCGGGCATGCGGCGCTCGTCGCCGCTGCCGCGCTCTGCGGGCTCGTCGAGCAAGCCCTGTGCGCGCGCCCGTAACAAGACGGGCACCACGCCAGGGTGAAACATCTGCAGAATGCCCGCGCGACCGATGCCGAAGCCCTCGTAGAACGACGCCTCGGGATCCGAGATTGCGCGCGCCTCGGGCCAATAGCGGCGCATGAACGCCTTCCCCTCGGTTGGCGAGCCCTGATAAAAGAACAACACCGCGGGATAGCTCGCGCTCTGCTGCGACGCGGCGCGCAGGCCCGCAATCGTCTCCTTGCAGAACGGGCAACCGAAGTGGCGCAGGAAAACGAGCAGCGTGGGCGCGTCGCCGAGTTGATCGCGCAACGAACCGGGCATCAGGTTCACGCCGCTCACGAAACGCGCGAGTAGCTCGTCGGGGATGTGGTTCACGCGGCCAAGATACAGAGGCGTGCGTGATATGGTGCGCGCGTGAAAATGGACTCGCTCGTCGTCACCGGCGCGAATGGGCAGATCGGGCGCAGCTTCTTGCGTGCGCATCGCGGCCAGGTGCGCGCACTCGTGCGCTCGGAGCGCGCGGCTGCTGCGCTCGCGGATTGCGGCGCCGATGTGCGCGTGCTGGACGTACGCGACGCCGCTGAGCTCGCGCTCGCGGCGGAGGGCTGCGGCGCGTGGATTCATCTGGTCGGCATTCTCAAGCAAACGCGAAGCGCGCGTTACGAGGACGCGCATGAGCGCACGAGCGCACTCGTCGCGCGCGCCGCGGAACGCGTGGGCGCCACGCGCATCGTGAGCCTGAGCATTCTCGGCGCGCGGCCCGATTCGGCGAACGCGTGCCTCGCCTCGAAGGGGCGCGCCGACGCGATCCTGCTCGCGGGCGCCGTGCCGGCGACGGTGCTGCGCGTGCCGATGGTTCTGGGGCCTGGCGAGATCGCCGCGTTCGCGCTGCGCGCGCAAGCGAGCGCGCCGTTCGCACTGCTCGTGCGCGGCGGCGCCACGCGCGAGCAGCCGATCGACACGCGCGACGTTGTTACGGCGCTCGCGCTCGCCGCGAGCGAGCGCGGCAATGCGCGCAGCGCGCTCGACCTCGCGGGCCCCGAGTCGCTCACGCACCGCGAGCTCGTCGCGCGCATCGCGCGCGTGCTCGGAAAGCGCGCACCGCGCATCGTGTCCGTGCCCGCCGCGCTCGCGTTCGCGGCCGCCGCGCTGCTCGAACAGCTCGCCGAGCCGCCCGTCACGCGCGCGATGCTCGGCGTGCTCGAGCACGACGACGCGATCGACCCCGGACCCGCCGCGCAGCGCTTAGGGCTCACCCTCACGCCGCTCGCCGAGACGCTCGCCCACACTTTCGCCCTGGAGAAACACGCCGCATGAGCGCAGCAGAGCCCGCAGCGAACCCAAGGCCGAAAGGCGGCCCGCTCCGGCATGTGGTGCCTTGGCTGATTACGCTCGCGTGCTTCGCGTTCCTGTTCTGGAAAGTCGGCCGCAGCGCACCGCCCGGGCAGTCGGTTCCCGCCTATCTCGCTTCGATCTTCGCGTCGGTCGACTGGCTTGCCTGGCTCACTTTGATGGTGCCCTATTCGCTGCTCTATCTGATCGTCGATACCGCGGTGCTCACGCGCGTCGTCGGCTGGTTCAACAAGCCGGTGCCGTTCGCGGAGCTGCTGCCGATCCGCGCGAGCGCGTACATCATCTCGATTCTCAACGAGCAGGTCGGCAAGGGCGCGATCGGCTGGTACCTGAGCCGCCGCCACGGGATTCCCGGCTGGCAAGTCGCTTCGAGCATGCTGTTCATCATGCTCTGCGAACCGCTCTATCTCTTGTTATGGGCGGTCGCCGGCGTCTACCTCACCTGGCAGCGTTTGCCGGCGCTCTTCCACGTGATCCCGGCGATCGCGCTCGGCGCAGTGGCGATCGTGTCGGCGATCGTCGCCTTTTTCCGCCTGCCCGCGTTCGCGAACGTCGCGCTGCGCGAACGCCAGATCTTTCACGCCTTCCGCGCGGCGCAGCCCTGGCAGTACCTCGCGATTCTCGCGCTGCGTTCGCCTGCGCTGCTCGCGGCGGTGTTCGTCTACTCGCGTTCCGCGTCGCTCTTCGGTGTCGAGATCCCGCTCGCCGACATGCTCGGCTTCCTGCCTGTGATCTTCTTCGGGACCTTCGTGCCGGGCCCGTTCCGGGCCGCCGCGGTCACGATGTGGACGGTGCTCTTCCCAGATCACATCGCGCAGATGGCGGTGTTCGGCCTCGTGATGCACAACTTCTTCGTGCTCTTCAACGCAGCGATCGGCGCGATCTTTCTGGCCAAGGCGAACCGAGAACTCGCGCGGGCTTAGGGCGCCGCAGCCGCTGAGGCGGCGCGCCCAACGCGCCACGCTCGGCCGTGGATGCGCGCCGCAGCGCAAGCCCGCCATGCGCGCAGACGCGCCCGCGCGCTCGGCACACTCGCTGCAATGCTTCTGCGCGGGAGGTCACCCGCCGTGACAAAGGCAATGGGTCCGGAAACCCTGGCCCGGAACATCTTCTACCTAATGCTCGTGGGCATTGTGATCGAGATCTTCGTAATGGCGATCTTGCCGCGCGTCGAGTTCTGAGTTCTCAGCTGCGATAGCGAGCGGCTAAACGATCGAGCATCGAGGCGCACGTCGTCGCGACGAGCGCCCAGCCGAGAGCGCGGACGAGCGAGTTCGCGGGCCAGCCGAGCGCGAGGCCGTCGCGGACCACGGGGATTCCGAGCAGCACGAAGTAGGCGATGCCGTTCCAGCGCCCGAGCGGGCTCGCGCGCAGCGGCCGGCCGGCGAGGACGCGCGAATCGAGCGCGTACTGCACGAAGGCGGCGAGCACGAGCGCGGGCAACGGCGCCGGCACGACGCCCGCGAATGTGAGTGCAGCGAGACCGAGCGCAACGAACAACGCATCGGTCGCGTGATCGAGAAGGCCGCCGAGCGCGCTCACTTCGCCGAAGCGGCGCGCCACGCGGCCGTCCGCGAGATCGGTGCCCACCGCGAGCACGAAGCACGCCAGCGCGAGCGCGGTGGCGCCGCTGAGAATTGTCCATACGAGCAGCGGCGCGAGCAACAGCCGCACGCCAGTGAGCGCATTCGCGCGCGTCGCGAGGCGTGCCCGCGCGGGGTCTAGAGGCAGCGGCATCGCGGCGATCCTAACGAGCGCGCCTCGGCGCAGCGAAGCTCTCGCGCGCGGCTAAGGTGCGCGCCTTCTCGGAGGCTCGATGCGCTCGCTCGCTCTGCTCGCCGCACTCGCTCTCGCGCTGCTGACTGCGTGTCCGTCCGGCGGCGGCGGCGGCGAACACGCAGCCCTCGTGAAACGCGGCAAGGTCGTCTTCGAAACGAACTGCACGGCCTGCCACGCGCGCGACCCGCGCGCCGAAGGCCCGGTGGGCCCCGCAATCGCGTGCGCTTCCTCGGAACTGCTCAACGGAAAGGTGCTGCGCAACGAGTACCCGCCCGGCTACGTGCCGAAGCGCGACACGCAGGCGATGCCGCCGCTGCCGCACCTCGAGAAGGAATTGCCCGCGCTGGCGGCGTATCTGCAATCGCTCGGCTGCGAGTAGGAGACCACTCGCGGAGCAGCTTTAGCTCGGGTCCGTCGCCGACGTGAGCGGCTTCCAGTCCGCGGACTGCGAGTAGAACTGCGCCGCGAACTTCCGGTAGATGGAGATCGGCTGCTCGCCTTCCGTGAGCGCCGGACGCGGCACGTAGCGCTTGCGGCTCCAGATCGGCACGTCGGCCATTAGGTCCGACGTGTAGCCGCGCACGAACAGCGCGCGCACGAGCGGCGTCAGCAGCGGGATGCGCCACCTGGCGACGCGCGCGGCGAAGTTCAGCTCGACGGTCGCGGCGTCGATCGGCGTCGGCATCACGAGCAGGTCGCCTTCGAGGCCGAGACTGGGGAAGCGCGCGTGCACGCGCGAGAAGCCGAGGCCGAACACCTCGGCCGAGAAGGTGAGCGCTGCGCGGCGCTTGGGCATGCCGAGAAAGTCGAGGTTGCGATCCATCGCGTAATCGATGCGCAGGACATGGCCGTCGACGCGCGGCTCGGTGGTGTTACGGGCGTTGCCGTAGCCGTGGGTCGGACCGAAGTGCACGAGGTCGGAACTGTTCTCGCAGATCTCCTGCGGGTGACCGCGGAACGTGCGCCGGAGAAACGAGAAGGCGCTGAAGCCCTGCTCGTCGAGCGCCGGCGGCTCCCAGTGCGGCGCGTCGCCTTCCGCGTGCCAGTAAGCGAGCACCACGCCTGCGCGCTCGAGCAGCGGCAGGCTGCGCAGGCGCGCGCGCGGCGGCTGACGGCCGTCGGGCGTCGCGACGCAGCCGCCTTCGCGCGAATACTCGAAGCCGTGAAACGGGCAGCGCAGGTTTTCGCCGCGCACTGTGCCGGTGCCGAGGTGTGCGCCGAGGTGCGCGCAATACGCGTCCTGCATCACCGGCGTGCCGGACGCCGTGCGCCAGAGCACCCACTCGCGCGCGAAGTAGCGCTTCTCGACGACGCGGCCGCGCTGAAGCTCTTTGCTGGTCGCGACGGCGAACCAGCCATTGGGGATTTCTTCGTAGGGGACGGTCACGCGCGGGGGCCTCGTTGCGTGCCGCGACTTTAGGGGGCGCTGCGCCGGACCGCCTCTGCTCCATCGCCGTAGCCACGAATCCGCCAGCGCTGCCATGCGAGCGCGAAGCGCCGCACAATCCGCTCGAGCAACGGCGCGCGCGTGCGCTCGAGCTCGCGGCCCGCGCGCTGACGCACGACCGTCTCGCCCGTCGCGAGCAGCTCCTCGCCGTTCGCGAGCAGCGTGCGCACGGGCGCGCCCTCGCGCAGCGCGTCGGCAGCGCGTGTGATGCGCACCGGCATCGCAGTGCGGTAGCGCTCGGCGATTGCGCGCAGACGCGCGTTCGCGCCGGTGGCGCCGGGCATCGCCTCGCGGATCGCGAGCAGCGGCGCGCCGGCCTCGGACACGAGATCGAGCACGGCGCCTAAGCGATCGGGGCGATCTTCGAGATCGAGCTTGCCTTGCAGCCAGAGACATTGATAAGCGCGGCAGATGTGCGGGCGCTTTGCGTAGATCGTGCAACCGCCGCTCGGCGCGAGCGCCGCGCAGGCAACGCCGCCGAGCTTGCGCAGTTCGTCGACGCGCAGAACCGTGCAGCACAAAGAGCAATCGCCGCAGGTGCGTGCTTGCGCCTGCGGCGATGCATCGAGGTCGCTCAGAAAAATCTCAGCTGTTGAGCGCGAGCCCCGCGCCGAACAGCACCACCGTGATCACCAGCCCTAAGTGGATCACGCCGGACACCGTCGTGAGGTACTTCTGGCGCGCTGGCGCCGCGGGGCCTGCGACTGCGTTGAGTTCGAGGCCGAGCACGATCAGCGCGAACACGACCCAATACGCGAGATCGTTTTCACCGTCGAGGAAACCGCCCGGCGCGTGACGCGCCGAGGCCATGAACAACAACATCGGGATCGAGAACATCGCGTTCGTGCGCGAGGCGCGGCCCGCGAGCGCCGCCTTGTCAGGCGTACCGTCCACTGCCTTACCGCCAGCCGCAGTCTGCTCCGCGCTCTTGATCACGTAGTCGCGCTGCGCGGGCCAGATGATGAACCACACGTTGTACGCCATCAGCGTTCCGAGCAGGCCCCCGGTGAGAACGCGCGTCATGTAGCCGTCTGTCAGCGCGACGCCGTGGCCGAGTTGCATCAGCACCATCAACCAGCCGGTCAGGAACGTGAACGCCGCGCCCCAGCGAAACCACCACATCGCTTGCGGGACGAGTCCGCGCGTCATGTCGCGCTTCACGCTGCCGCCGAGTTCGGTGCCGAAGAACGGCGTCTGGACCAGGTTGAAGTAGTAGAGCATGCCGATCCAGGCGATGCCGGCGAGAAAGTGAAACCAGCGGAAACCGAACTCGATGTATTGCGTGAGTGCGCTGTCCATGGGCGGAGCCTCCAATCGCGGTTCGAAACGCGAGCATTCTATGGCGGGGCGCGTTGGGATTGAAAGCCCCAGCGCGTGAAAACTCGAAGCTCGCTCGGAAACGCCTTCTACTCGCCCGCCCACTTCGGCACGCGCTCGGCGATGCGGCCCCAGCCGAGGCGTGCGCAGAGTGCGCTGAACGCGGCCCGGTCGGCGCCGCGCCACGCGGTGTCTTCGATGCGTACTGCGAAGCCCGGCACGTCGCGCACGAGCGTCGCGAGTTCGCGCACGCGCAGCGCCTGTTCGCGGTGCGCGCGCCAGTTCGCGGCGAGTCTCTCCGCGCCGCGCACCGGCACGCCGGCCCAGCCCGC
>JANNDT010000382.1:0-1610 GCA_031387905.1 Deltaproteobacteria bacterium | reverse complement strand
AGGACGAGTAGCAGTCGGCATAGAACGCCGACGCGGGAACGATCGGCGACATGAATGGGTCGTAGAACCCGCCACCCATCGAAATCCCCGTCGCGCCTGCATAGCCCGAGCCCGCGCGATTGATGACCAGTCGCTTCGGGTACGTCAGCGCCACCATCAGATCGATCACGTTCTCGGAGACGTGCGCGTTGCCCATGGCAACCAGCGTCTTCTTGTTCAAGTCGAAAGGCCCGCTGACTTCCGCCAGCGCCGCCTGGACGGCGTCCGCGGGAAGCTTGGCGCTGGCCTCGACGACATCATCGATGTCCCAGCGGTTGTCGGCTGAGGAGGCCGCCATCGCGAGCGTGGCCGAGGGCTGCGGCGCTCTGGTGCCGTCGGCCAGAGACTGATCGAGAGCCCGGCGATAGCGCTGCACGCGGACGCTCTTGTTCTGGTCGCTTTCGACGAACTGCACCTGCACGAACGTCGGGCCGCGCATCAGGAACGACACGCTGGACAGTTTTCGCGGGGATTCCTTCCCGCACGCCACGTCGGTGTAGCGGAAGATGCGCAGGCCGTCTTTCGACCATTCGGACTTTTCGGTGCCCTTGCACTCACCTTCGTTTAGCGGGCGCGACACGTTGTCGGGGATGACCGTTTCAATGGTGCCTTTCTGCGCGCCGATCAAGGTGTGCAGCTGAACGCCGTTGACCTGCTCCGGCGTAACGCAGACGCGAAGGTTGCTGCCGACGAGGTCGTCTTCGAGCCGCCAGCAGCCGAGCCAGCCAGCGAAGCGGGAATCAACCTGCGCGCTGGCGGCTGGCGTAGCGGCCTGCGGCGCAGGTGTGCCCTGCGCGTAAGCGGCGGCGGCCGCCAGGGAGAACGCAACGGCAAGCGGGAGATTTCTAGAAGACAACATGGAGGCCTCCTCCAAGCCGGAACCCGGCCAGGTCGATCGGGTCGAAACCGATGAATTTTTGTTCGAGCGGGGCGTCCGCCCACAGGTACCGTCCCTCGACCGACATGAAGAGATGACGATGGAGCTGGATGTCGACGCCGCCAAATGCATGCGCGCTAGGCGCCCACGCGGAGGAATGGAAAACGTCGGTGAAGATGTGGTCGTTCTGGAAGTCGACGAAGTCGCCCGTCTGTTCCAGGCTGTAGTTCACCAGTCCGCCGCCAGCGCCGGCATACGGTGTGACGGTGCGCGGAACCCACGCGAAGCGGCTAATGCGGCGGCCCTTTGGCAGCAGTGAGAACTTCACGCTGCCGGCGAGATTGAACTGCTTGTAGCGCGTGGTCTGCTGAATCGGAATCGTCGTGGCGCCGACCTGTTCAACTTTGTCGCGGTACTCCGAGGGCGACGAGGAGCGGCCAAAGTCCCCGCCAAGCACGACATCGATTCGCGGCGTGATGTTGAGGGCGAATTCGCCGCCGAACGTGGCCTGGTTGAACGACGAGCGTTCGAGCGTCAACTTTTCGGTGACGAAGTCGAAGATGTCGCTGCCTCCGCGCGCCATCATCCAATTGCCGCGAACGCCGAGCGACGCGCGTGGGCGGCCCATCCTGAAGTCCGGGCTGGGCGGTGCTTGAGCGGTGGCGATATTCGAAGGGCTTGCGGATTGGCTGGC
>JANNDT010000309.1:0-3907 GCA_031387905.1 Deltaproteobacteria bacterium | reverse complement strand
CCTGGGAGCCGTTCTGGCGCGCGATTCCGAGCCGGCTGTACGCGCTCTGGCTCGACTTGCGCGCTTGGCTCTCGGAGCGGCGCGCCGTGGATGGCCTCTCGAACGCGCGATACCTAATGAGCACGCTGCGGCCCTACATGGCGGATCAAATCACGCTATCCGAATGGCTGCAGCCCGACCTCGTGCGCGTGCTCGGGCCGGGGCTCGCGAGCGCGGGGCTCGCGGCAGCGCGCGCAGTAGAAGCGCGCGAGCCCGCGACGAGCGAACTCGCGCGTGGCTACTTCGCCGCGCTCGAAGCCGAGATCGCGGCGGCGCGGGGCGACGAGGAGGGCACCGGAGAGTGGGCGCGCCGCGCGCTCATCGAGTTGCCGCAGATCGAGGTGTTATTGCGGGCGCGCGTCGCCGCGCTGCACGGCGACGCTGCGCGCCGCGAGGGCGATCTCGCGCGCTCCGTGGCGGCTTACGATCTCACGCTGCAGCGCGACCCGGGCGCGATTCGGCGGCTCGGCCTCGCGTTGCCAGTCGTGTTCGAGACGGGCGGCGGAGCGCTGGCCGACGAAGCTGCCGGGCACTTGCGCGATTCGCCGCGCCTCGACGAGCAAGATGCTGGCTTTCGCGTCCAGATCACGGCGGACGGCGAATCGGGCAGGGCGTGCCTGCTCGGCGCGAACGGCGAGACGATCGGCTGCGGCCGCGTCGAGCCGCGGGCGGGCGAGAGCGCGGGCGACCGCGCGCGCCGCCTCGCCGAGGCGTTCCACGAGGGCGTCTTCTCCGCTCGCATTTCGCTCAGTCAGGTCGACCTGCGCTCGCTCGACGGCTCGCCGCTCACCAGCGGGCGCAGCGCGGTCGATCTCGGGATCTCCGGTTTGCTGAGCGAGCCGAACGCCGAGCCGCCCAAGGATTAGGCAGCAGAGCGGGGCCTCGGCTCTGCTAAATCGTGGGCCGCACATCCCAAGGAGGTCCTCGTGCAACTGACCCGACGCGAACTCCTGATCGCTGGCGCCGCCGTGGCATTCCTGCCGCGCACGGTTCGTGCCGACGCTGGCGGCCTGTCTGCAGCTGCGAGAGCCGCTCTTGGCACGAGCCCGCTCGTTTACATCAGCGCGCTGAAACGCGATGGCGCCGAGAGCCGCTGCCACGCCGAGGTTTGGTTCGCGCAGGAAGGCGACAGCGCGCTCGTCGTGACCGGCTCGGACCGCTGGCGCGCGCAGGCCATCCAGAAGGGCCTAACGCGCGCGAGGCTTTGGGTAGGCGACCACGGCGTTTGGGACAAGAGCGGAAAGGACTCCGCTTATCAGGCAGCGCCGAGCTTTCTCGCCGCGGCCAGCATCGAGGTCGCGCCCGCGCAGCACGATCACGCGCTCGTGTTGTTCGGTTCGAAGTACACGAAGGAATGGGGCAGCTGGGGTCCGCGCTTCAAGAATGATCTCGCCGACGGCTCGAGCGTGCTCATCCGCTACCGCGCAGCGCAGGCCTGACGGCGAACGCCATGCCGCGCCGCCTCGACTCGCTGAGCGACGAGCAGCTGCTCGAGCTGCGCATCCGTGACCTCGGCGTCTCGTGGCAGCGCAGCTGGGTCGCGGGCGTCGTGAAGCAAGTGTTACTGGAACTCGCGGCGCGCGATCTCCGCGTCGAGCCGCACATCTGGGTGTCGGACGAGTGGTTCTCGCCCGACGGCGTGCCGGGCATCGCGGTGCCGTTCTATTTGCTGCACCCCCGGCTCGTGCGCCTCGAGCGCAAGCAAGTGCTCCAGGTCGAAGGCGGCACGCGCGACGCGTGCCTGCGCATCCTGCGCCACGAAGCGGGGCACGCGGTGCAGCACGCCTTCGGATTGCATCGCCTGCGCCGCTGGCGCGAGCAGTTCGGCAGCGGGTCGCAGCCGTATCCGGATCATTATCAGCCGAATCCCGCGAGCCGCCGCTTCGTGATCCATCTGCCGTACTGGTATGCGCAGAGTCACCCCGCCGAGGATTTCGCCGAGACGTTCGCGGTCTGGCTCGCGCCGGGCGCGCGTTGGCGCAAGCGTTACGCCGGCTGGCAGGCGCTGGCGAAGCTCGAATACGTGGACGAGCTGATGCGCGAACTCGGTGGCGCGCGTCCGCCGGTGCGCAGCCAAGCCAAGGTCGATCCTGCCGAGCGCATCAATCAGACGCTCGGCGAATACTACGAGGTGAAGCGTGGGCGCTACCGGATCGCGTCCACCGAGATTTACGACGAAGACCTTTTGCGCGTGTTCGCGGAGCCTGAGAAGAGGCAGCGCGGCGAGAGCGCGGCGGTGTTCTTAGGGCGCCACAAGACGCGGCTCCGGCGCATGGTCGCGCGCCACACCGGCAAGCACGAACTCGCGCTCGACGTCGTGCTCGGCGACATGATCGCGCGCGCGCGCGAACTCGAACTGCGCACGCAGGGCAGCCCGCGCAGCCTGCTCGTCGAACTCGCGATTTTGCTCGCGGCGCGCTCGGTCGAGTACGTCTACCGCTCGCGCGAGTGGCACGCGCTGTGACGAAAGACGCGGCGGCAGCGGCGACTGCAAGCGAAGAGACCGGCGAGCCGCAGGCGAGCGAAGTCAGCAAGGTGGCGCCCGCCCGTCGCGTGAAGCAGCCGAACAAGAAGCTGCGCGTCACGCTGCTGATCCACCCCGACTTTGTGCCGCCCGACGATCTGACGTCGATCGACGCCGCCGAAGCGCACCGCGTGAAGACCGAGATCAGCATTCCGCAGGCGCTGAAGGCGCTCGGCCACGAAGTCACCCAGCTCGCGGTGCGCGACGAACTCGCCGAGGTGCGCCGCGCCGTCGAAGACGGCAAGCCCGACATCATCTTCAACTTGCTCGAAGAATTCCAAGGCAGCGTGCTGTTCGACCATCACGTCGTCTCGTATCTCGAGTTGTTACGCGCGAAGTACACCGGCTGCGGCCCGCGCGGCCTCGTGCTGGCGCGCGACAAGGCGCTCTCGAAGGCGATCGCCGCGCACCACCGCATCCGCGCACCGGGCTTCGTCGTGTTCAAGCGCGGCCGGCCCGCGCGCCGTCCGCGCCGGCTCGCGTTCCCGCTGATCGTGAAATCGCTCACCGCGGATTCCTCGCTCGGCATCTCGCGCGCCTCGCTGGTGCGCGACGACGAGCACCTCAGCGAGCGCGTGCGCTTCATCCACGAGCGCATTCAGTCCGACGCGATCGTCGAGGAGTTCGTCGCGGGCCGCGAGGTTTACGTCTCGCTGCTCGGCAACGACCGCGTCACCGCGCTGCCGCCCAACGAGTTGGTCGTCGAGAAGCAGGGCCCGAGCGACGACCTCATCGTCACCGAGAAATTGAAGCACGACATCCGTTATCAGGCCGAGCGCGGCGTCAGCGTGGTGCCCGCCGAGCTCGCACCCGAAGCGCGCGCGCGCCTGCTCCATCAGAGCAAGCGCATCTACAAGTTGCTCCACCTCGATGGTTACGCGCGCATCGACTGGCGCCTCCGCGAGAACGGCGAGTTCTACTTCCTCGAAGCCAACCCGAACCCCGAGATTGCGCGCGGCGAGGAGTTCGCGGACTCCGCCCTGGCCGCCGGCATCGGCTACGAGGCGCTCGTGCAGCGGATCCTCGCGCTCGGCCTCGCGCGCTAACCCTCGCGGGCTAAGGTGTCGCCCCCGCGGAGGGGTGTCAGAGCCCGGTTGAATGAGCCTGACTCGAAATCAGGTGTACTCGAAAGGGTACCGGGGGTTCGAATCCCTCCCCCTCCGCCAATGAAATCAGGTACTTAGCTGACTTCTCGTTCGCGCAGGCGCGCGACTCCGATTTGGATCGGGAAGCAAACGGGAAGCAACTGGAGGCCGCGCGCGAGCGCTTGCGCCGCTTCCTTGACGCCGAGCACGCGCTGCTCGCGCAGGGCTGCGACCTCACGGTGGTGATGCTGCGTGCGAC
>JANNDT010000292.1:0-2622 GCA_031387905.1 Deltaproteobacteria bacterium | reverse complement strand
GTCGAGATCACGGTGGATGCGTTCCCCGGCCGCAGCTGGCGTGGCCACATCGAGTCGATCTCGCCCGCTACCGGCGCCAAGTACGCGCTGCTTCCGCCTGATAACGCGACGGGGAACTTCACGAAGGTGGTGCAGCGCATGCCCGTGAAAGTCGTGCTCGACTCGGTCAGCGGTGAAGGCGCCGCGGGCGAGGACCCCACCGCGTTGCCCGTGGGCCTCTCGGTCGTCGCGCGCGTGCGTCCGCAGTAACAGTCGTGGCGGCGCCGATCAGCGATTCGCGCGGCTCCGCGCGCGCCCGAGGTGACGCGGCGCTCGCAGCCGCGCAGTCCGGCAAGCTGACCTTCGCGAGCCTCGCGCTGATCTTCGGCGTGATGCTCGCCGTGCTGCTCGAGCTGATCGACACGAGCATCGTGAACGTCGCGCTGCCCGACATGATGTCGAACCTCGGCGCGACCGTGGACGAGGCCAGCTGGATCGTCACCAGCTACATCATCGCCAACGTCACCATCATCCCGATGACGAGCTGGCTCGCGAGCCGCTTCGGCCGCCGCCGCTACCTCACCTTTTCGATCCTGCTCTTCACCACTGCGTCATTCCTATGCGGCTTCTCGACCTCGCTCTGGGAGCTGGTGTTATTCCGAATTATTCAAGGCATCGGCGGCGGCGCGCTGCTCTCGTCGGGCCAAGCTCTGATGGTCGAGATCTTCCCGCCCCAGCGGCAGGGCACCGGGCAGGCGGTCTTCGGCGTCGGCGCCACCCTGGGCCCGAGCCTCGGCCCGACACTCGGCGGCTGGATCACCGACAACTTCAGTTGGCCGTGGATCTTCTACGTGAACATCCCGCTCGGCCTAATTGCTGCATTCCTGATCTACAACTACCTGCCGACCTATCGCCATGCGCGCAAGGCCGCGGGCGTCGACTGGGTCGGGATCTCGCTGCTGATCATCGCGATCGGCACGCTTCAATACACGATCGAGCGAGGCAACCACCTCGATTGGTTCCACGATCCATTGATCCGAGCCACTGCCGTGATCGCCGTTTTCTCGATCGCGGGGTTCATCTGGCACGAGCTGCACACGCCGCACCCGGTCGTCGACCTGCGCGTGCTCCGTAACAAACCACTGCGGCTCGGCTGCATCTACGGCGCGGCGTTTGGCGTCGGCCTCTATGGCAGCATCTTCCTGTTCCCGATCTTCACGCAGGGGCTGCTCGGCTGGACCTCGTGGAAGAGCGGTATGGCCGTGCTGCCATCGACGATCACCACCGCGCTGATCATGCCGTTCGCCGGCCGCTACGTGATGCGCACGGGCCCCGCGCCTTTCATCGGCGTGGGCATGCTGATCTTCCTGCCGGCGCTCTACGGCATGAGTCAGTGGGATTTGAACTCGAACGGTTGGGATCTGCTCTGGCCGCAGATCGGCCGTGGCGTCGGGCTCGGCTTGTTATTCGCGCCGCTCTCGCTCGCCGCCATGCGCTACCTCGCGCCGCAAGACGTGCTGCAAGGCTCCGCGCTCTACAACTTGTGTCGCCAAACTGGCGGCTCGCTCGGCATCGCCGTGCTCGCGACGCTGCTCGATCACCGCGCCGACGTGCACCACGCGTATCTCGCCGAGAGCGTCTCGCCTCTCAACCCCGTGACTTGGCAGCGCGTGCAGGCGCTGAGCGCCGGGCTCCAAGCGCGCGGCCTCGATCCAGCGGCCGCGCTCGACGGGGCGTACAAGCTCATCAACGGCATGATCGAGCGCCAAGCCTCGGTGCTCGCCTTCCGCGACGCTTACTACGTCGTGATCCTGATCATCGGCGCGCTGGTGCCGTTCGTCTGGATGTTCCGTAGCAGAGCGTTTGACATCAAGAACCTCGGCGGAGGCGCAGCCGCGGCGAGTAGTTCAGCGCCGCGCTCCGGGAACGCCGAGTAGCTCGCCCTACAGCGCAGCGAGCGCGACCAAGAACGCCACGAGACCCGTGACGCTGCGAACGTGGTGAAGGCGACCCCAATGCTCGAGCAGAGCGGTGACGTCGGGAGATTCGGGCGTGAGTGAGGGATCGAGCAGCTGCATGTATACGGGTGTGATGCGAACCAGCGTGAAGCCGATGATGGCGAAGAGCAGGCAAGCGACTAGAAGCCACGAGAGCCCCGCGCCCATGAGCCAGGCGATGGAGCCGCAAACGCCGCCGGTGATGGCCAGAGACGCCTGAATGCCGCGCGCTCGAGGGAAGCCCGGCCGGAACTGAGCGAGCGCGACAGCCGGGCCGGCCTGAAGGCGCGCCCAGTGTTCGACGAGCGAGATGTAACCCGCGGCGCCCGTGAACACGCCCGCGCAAAGCGTGGCGAGGATTGCGAACATCTCGGCTCCTCCCGCGGGTGCCTAACTAGTGTCGGACAGCCAGTACCAGCCGCCCTTCGCCCAAGCTTCTCCCCGTAAACTCCGCAGCGCAACGCCACCGGCATCTCCCTGCGCCGCGTCGTAACATGAAATCCACGGAGGTTTGCCATGCAACAGCTCAGCGGGATGGATGCTGCCTTCCTCTACTTCGAGACGGGGAACGCGCCGACGCACATCGGCTCGTTCGCAATCTACGACCAATCCACCGCGCCCGGCGGGCGTGTCACGTTCAAGGGCA
>JANNDT010000286.1:0-24888 GCA_031387905.1 Deltaproteobacteria bacterium | reverse complement strand
CGCGGCCGGGCTTCTTGCGGAACGCTTCGCCGGCGAGCGCCTCGATCGAAGGGCGCGCAAGATCGCTGCGCCCGCCGAGCCGCAATAACAACGGCCGTACGAACAACTCGAACGTCACCATCGCCGAGACCGGGTTGCCGGGCAGCCCGAACACGAAGGCGCCGCGGCCGTCGTCGGCGCGGCCGAACGTCACCGGATAGCCGGGCTTCATCTCGACGCCCCAGAACGCGAGCCGCACGCCGAGCTTTTCGAGCGTCGGCCGCACGTGGTCGTGGTCGCCTACCGAGACGCCGGCGCTGGAGACGAGCACGTCCGCGCCGAGGCCTGCCCGTAACAGGCGCTCGAGATCGCCCGGCGTGTCGCGCGCGATGCCCAAGTTATTGGGGAGCGCGCCGGCTTCGCGGCACTGCGCGGCGATCGTGTACGCGTTCGAGGAGACGATGCGGCCGTGCGTGGGCTCCTCGTGCGGCTCGACGAGTTCGTCGCCGCCAGAGAGCACCGCGACGTTCGGGCGGCGGTGCACGTGCGCCAGCGTCCTGCCGAGCGACGCGAGCATCCCCACTTCGGCGGGCCCGACGCGCACGCCGGGCGCGAGCACGAGTTCGCCCGCCTTCACGTCCTCGCCCGCCGCCCGCACGCTCTCGCCGCGGGGCGCGGCCACCAGCACGCGAACCTCGCCCGCGCGCGCCTCGCTGTCCTCCTGACGCACAACGGTGTCGGCGCCGGGCGGCATGGGCGCACCGGTGAAAATGCGCGCCGCTTCGCCCGCCGCGAGCGCGCGCGGCGCCTGCGCGCCCGCCGCGACCTCGTATGCGATGCGCAACAGCGCACCGGGCTTGGCGACGTCTACCGCGCGCACCGCATAGCCATCCATGGCCGAGCAATCCGCTGGCGGCAGCGTACGCGCCGAGCGCACCTCCTCAGCCAGCACGCGCCCAAGCGCTGCCTCGAACGGCACGATCTCCGGCGCGAGCGGCCGCGCCGCCTCCAGCACAAGCGCGCGCGCCTCCGCCACCGAGATGCCCGTCCTCATGCCCGGCAACGTATCGCGACCCAGCTCGAACGGGGACGTTCCACGACGACCGCGTCGAAACACCCCGGGACGTTCCACGACGAAAATCGCGAGATTCCGGAGTCGCGTGCGACACCTTCCACGGACGCGGGACCCTTGCGCCCCGGGCGAAGCGTCGCCCACGAGCGCGGCCCCCGGCGCCTCGATGCGTCGGCTGCGAGCGTCTGCGTTCGTTCGCGACCGGTCGCCTCGCATTCGTCGTGGAACGTCCCGGGTGGTTTCGACGCGCATCCGGCGCGCTCGCCCGAGCGCCTCGCGAACTCCCCGGGGCTCGCGAAGCTGCCTATGGTCCTCGGTCATGCGCCGCGATCTCGCCGACGTGCTCGAAGCCATCTTGGCGGGCGTCGTCGTGGTTGGGCCGGCAGGGCGCGTCGAGGAGCTGAACTCGGTCGCGTGCCGGATGCTCGGCCGCTCGCGCGAAGCCGCCATCGGCTGCGCGATCGACGAGCTCGTCGCGCCGGGGCACGAGGTCGCGCGGCTTGCGCGCAGCGTGCTCGCGCGGGGCGCTGCGATCTCCGCCGCCGACTGCGAACTCGAGCCGCATCGCGGCGAGCGCATCCCCGTCGACGTGTCCGCCTCCCCGCTGCAAGGCGATAGCGGGGAGACGCAGGGCGCGGTGGTCGTGCTGCGCGACCGCAGCGCGCACCGCCGCCTCGAGCAACTCGAAGCCGAGCGCGAGCGCTTCCAATCGTTCGGGCAAATTGCCGCGGGCCTCGCGCACGAGATCAAGAACCCGCTCGGCGGCATCCGCGGCGCGGGCGAGCTGCTCGCGTTGCGTGCCGGCGACGCCAAGGCGCGCGAGACCGCGCAGCTCGTGGTGCGCGAGGCCACGCGCATCGCAGCGCTGGTCGACGATTTCTCGGTGTTCGCGCGCGGTGAAAAGCTGCGGCTCGCGCCCGCGAACGTGCACCGCATCCTCGACGGCGTACTCGCCCTGCTCAGCCATGACCCGCTCGGCGAGGCCGTCCAGATCGTGCGCTCCTACGATCCATCGATCCCCGATTTCGGCGCCGACGCCGATCGCTTGATCCAGGTCTTCCTCAACCTAATGCGCAACGCCTTGCAGGCGATGGAGAGCGGCGGCGGAACGCTCACCGTGACGACGCGCATGACCCTCGACCACCGCATCGCGCTCGAGGACGGGAGACCGCTGCCGACGCTCGCGATCTCGCTGCGCGATACGGGGCGCGGCATGACCGCCGACCAGCTGCGCCAAGCCACGACGCCGTTCTTCTCCGCGCGCGAGGGCGGCACCGGCCTCGGTCTCGCGGTCGCTGATTATTGGATCGCGCAGCACCGCGGCACGCTGCACCTCGAGAGCGAGCCCGCCTTTGGGACGACGGTGCGCGTGACGTTGCCACTGCGGAGACTCTCGTGAGCGGCGCGCGCGTGTTGATCGCGGACGACGAGCCGTCGATCCGCTTCGTATTGCGCGAGACCCTCGAATCCGCGGGCCACGATGTCAGCGAAGTGACGAACGGTGATGATGCACTGCGCGCGCTCGCAAAAGCGAGCTTCGACCTCGCCTTCTGCGACATCCGCATGCCGGGCCCGAGCGGGCTCGAGCTGCTCGACCGCGTGCGCACGCTCGGGAGCGACGCCGCGATCGTGATCATTACGGCGCAGAACACTTTCGAGAACGCCGTCGAAGCGATGAAGCGCGGCGCGTTCGACTATTTGGTGAAGCCTTTCGGCACGCAGGAGATCCTGGCGCTCGTGGCGAAGGCGATGCGGTCGCGCGCGCTCGAGAGCGAGGTGCGCGCACTGCGCCGCGCGCTCGGTAAAGGCGGGCCGCCGAGCGAGCGGCTCGTCGGGCGCAGCGGCGTGCTGCTCGACGTGTTCAAGACGATCGGCCGGGTTGCGCGCAGCGATGTGCCCGTCTTGGTGACGGGCGAGAGCGGCACCGGCAAGGAGCTGATCGCGCGCGCGATTCACGCTGCGAGCCCTCGCGCCGCCGCGCCGTTCGTGGCGGTGAACGCGGCTGCCATCCCGCGCGAGCTGCTCGAGAGCGAGCTGTTCGGCCATGAGCGCGGCGCGTTCACCGGCGCGGTCGAAACGCGCGCAGGGCGCTTCCGCGAGGCCAGCGGCGGCACGCTCTTCCTCGACGAAATCGGCGACATGCCGATCGACTTGCAAGCAAAGCTGTTACGAGTGCTGCAGAGCGGCGAGGTCACCTCCGTGGGCGGCCGGCGCGCGGAACCCGTGAACGTGCGCATCGTCGCCGCTACGCACCGTGATCTCGACGCCTCTGTCGCGAACGGGCTATTCCGTGAAGACTTGCTCTACCGCCTGCGCGTCGTGCCGCTGGCCGTGCCGCCGCTGCGCGAGCGCCGCGAAGACATCCCGCCCCTAATCGATCACTTCTTGGCGCGCTACGACGCCGAGCTGACCGATGGCATGCACGTGATCTCGCCCGCGGCGGCCCTGCGGCTCGCGAGACACGCCTGGCCGGGCAACGTGCGCGAGCTCGAGAACGCCATCAAGCGCGCGCTCGTGCTGGCCAGCGGCGAGGTGATTGGGGCCGAGGACTTTGCGTTTCTCGACGGCGCTAGCGCTGCGCCGGGCGCGCTGACGCTCGAAGCGCTGGTACGCGCGGAGACCGAGACCGCGCTCGACAGCGGCGCCCCCGGCGACGTGCACGGCGCGCTGCTCGCGCGCGTCGAGAAGCCGCTGATCGAGACGGCGCTCGCGCGCACTAGCGGCAACCAACTGCGCGCGGCCGAGTTGTTGGGGATCAATCGCAATACGCTGCGCAAGCGGATCCTCGAACTCGGCATCGACGTGCCGGAAAAGCTGTGAGCGATCCGCGGCGGCCCGCGAGCGCAGTCAGCAAGCTCGACTTCTCAGGATTGCACGTACTCGTGGATGATGATCCGCGCTGGAAGCATGACCCGATCGCGCAGGCGCGCGCGGCGTGCGCGGGTGGCGCGCGCGTGGTGCAGCTGCGGGCGAAGCGCGCGACGGACTCGCAAGCGCTGGCGTGGGCGCGCGAGATTCGCGCGCTCACACGCGACGCCGGAGTCGCGTTCGTGATGAATGATCGCGTCGATCTCGCGCTCGCGTGCGAGGCCGATGCCGTGCACTTGGGGCAAGACGATCTCCCGCCCGGGGCCGCGCGCCGAATTGCACCAAGCCTCGCAATCGGGCGCTCGACCCACGACGCCGAACAACTCGCGCGCGCGCTCAGCGAGCCGATCGATTACGTCGCCTACGGCCCGCTCTTCGGCACTGCGAGCAAGGACACCGGCTACGGCGCACGCGGGCTGGCGGCTCTGCGCGAGATCGCGCGCCACTGCGCGCCGCTGCCGCTCGTCGCGATCGGCGGCATCGACGCGAGCAACGCGCGGCTCGCGCGCGAGGCCGGCGCACACGCAGTCGCGGTGATCTCCGCGGTCGCGAACGCGGCCGACCCCGTCGCCGCGGTGCGCGAACTCGTGGCTGCGCTCGGATGCGCGAAGTGACCGAGGTCGCATCTCGCGCCGCCGCCGCTCTCGGCATCGTCGTCTTCATCGCGATCGCCTGGGCGTTCTCCGAGCACCGCCGCCGCTTCCCAGTGCGCGTGGTGGCCTGGGGCCTCGCGCTCCAGCTCGGCCTCGCACTGCTCTTGTTACGGAGCCCAGCGGGCCGGGCATTTTTTGTTGGCGTCAACAACGCCGTCAACGCCTTCATCCGCTTCACCGACGCCGGCACCGATTTCGTGTTCGGCTCGCTGCGCCAAACCGGCTTTTCCTTCGCGCTCGAAGTGCTCCCCGTAATCATCGTGATGGGAAGCCTGTTCTCGGTGCTCTACCACTGGGGCGTCGTGCAGCTCGTGGTGCGCGCCCTCGCCCGCGGCCTCTCGCGCGCGATGGGCATCTCCGCGGCGGAGAGCCTCTCCACGGTCGCCGACGTGTTCGTCGGCATGACCGAGGCGCCGCTGTTGATTCGGCCGTACCTCGCGCGCATGACGCGCAGCGAGCTCTTCACCGTAATGACCGCCGGCATGGCGACCATCGCCGGCTCCGTGCTCGTCGCCTACGCCAAAATGCTGGGCGGTGGCGACTACGCCGGCCACCTCGTCACGGCGAGCTTCATGGCCGCGCCCGCGGCGGTGCTGCTCGCGAAGGTGATGCTGCCCGAGACCGCACTGCCCGAGACGATGGACGCGAGTGCCGCCACGGTGGCCGTCGAATCCGTGAACACGATCGACGCGGCCGCGGCTGGCGCGAGCGCCGCCCTGCGCCTCGCCGCGAACGTGGGCGCGCTGCTGATCGCCTTCATCGCGCTGCTCGCGATGGCGAATGCGGGGCTCGAGCAGATCGGCGGCTGGCTCGGCGTCCCACACCTAACACTCCAGCGCGTCTTTGGCTGGCTGTTCGCGCCGTTCGCGCTGCTGCTCGGCATCGCGCCCAGCGAGGCGCGAGCCGTCGGCGCGCTGCTTGGCGTGAAGACCGTGCTCAACGAGTTCCTCGCCTACCGCGACCTCGGCGTGCTGGTCGCACAGCACGCCATCTCGCCGCGCGCGGCGGTGATCAGCAGCTACGCGCTGTGCGGCTTCGCGAACTTCGGCTCGCTCGCGATCCTGTTGGGCGGAGTCGGCGCGATGGTGCCCGAGCGCAGGCCCGAGATCGCGCAGCTCGGGCTGAGAGCGATTCTCGCGGGCACGCTCGCGACCATGATGACTGCGAGCGTGGCGGCGCTGTTGCTGTAGGGCGCGGCGCGAGGCGCGGGCTACTTGCGCTTCGCCTTGAGAGCGGGGCGGCGTTTCGCAGCGGCTGCCTTGCGTGCGCGCAGCGCAGCTGCGCGCTGCTGGGCCCTCCGTCCCGCCGCGTTGAAGAACGCGATTACCTCCTCGTCTGACTTCCCCACGAGCTGCGCCGCGATCTGCTCGCGAATCTTGCGAACCATTTCGACCGCGCGGACCTCACGCTTCGCCATAGAACGTCACCTCGCGGGGTGAAGCGATCACGAGTGCGCCAATTCCCCGCTGCGCATTCACGTCGTTGAACGCGCGAATCCTATCGGGCCGCACCAAGTGCCGGAAGTTCCAGCTCACGAGCGCATCGACTCGCGCGATGCTCGCTAGGGCGACGTGCAGCATGTCCTCCCACGACCGCTCGCGCAGGACTCTTTGGTCGCGATATGCCCGGGCAAGGTCGATCACGTCCTGCGTCAACATGAGCTGCGTGGCGGGAAGGGCGAGCAACTCGTCGTGGATGGCGCGTATCCAGGGCGGCGCGGGCGCGATCTCCATTGCGACGACGTCGGACAGCACCGGCGCCAATCGGCCGCTCCGAAAGTCCTCGAACAGAAGCCGCGACCACTCTGCGAACTCCGAATCGAAGCAGCCGCCGATCACCGACGTGTCGACGTAAATGCGAAAGGGACGCACGCGACGACGCTACGAGCAGCACTCCTCGCGCGCGCTGAGAAAAAGTGTCGAAGCGCGACGGAGCGTGTCGAACCGGCGCCGCGTCAACTCTTCGGGCGCGCGTCCAAGGGAGCGAACACGCCGCTGCACACCTTGGCTCCGAGGTACTCGCCTGTTGGGCCCTCGACTCGGCTCACGTACGAACTGCGGCGAGTCGCTGCATCGAGAATGATCAAGGTTCCATGCCGGAAGTTGGAATAACGAAACTCCTGGCCGACAACTCCGGAGGCATCCAGGATCGTCGTTTCGCCGTTCGCCATCTGGCTTCCACCCATGCTTCCGACGCCGCAGTAGAGCGACGTTCCCTTCTTCTCGCACCCCAGCAACAGTCCGTCGCCGTCAGTTGTGGCGATCGTGCCAGTCCGTCGTGTTGCAACTGTCAGCTGGCAGCTGTCGAGCGCAACGACGATGGAGTTGGGGAGCTGCGGCCCGTCCGCCGTCGCGGCGGATGCAGTTGCCGCCAGAGCAAGCGCGTAGAATCGCGCGCGCACTCACTTCCCCTCGAACTTCGCCGGCCTCTTCTCCAAGAAGCTCGTCACGCCTTCCGTGAAATCCTTGCTCCGAAAGAGTGGCAGCAGCTGCAAGTAGACGTGGTGCACGTTCGCTTCGAACGTCTCCGTCAGCGCCATGCGCATCATGCGCTTGGTGCCCTGCACCGCGAGCGGCGCGTTGGCCGCGATCTCATGCGCCAGCGCGAGCGCTTCCTTCATCAACAACTCACCAGGCACCACCTTCGAGACGAGGCCGAGTTCGAGGCACTCATCGGCGCTCAAGGTCCGCCCGGTGAAGAAGATCTCGCTGGCCTTGGCCCAGCCGACGAGGCGCGGCATGAGCCAGGTCCCCCCGCTCTCGGGGATTACGCCGCGCTTGGTGAAGGCGGCCGAGAGCTTCGCGCTGTCGGAGGCGAGGCGGATGTCGCAGCCGATCGCGAGGTCCATGCCGTAACCGGCGGCGCCGCCGTTGATCGCGGCGATCGTGGGCTTGTCCATTTGATGAAGGACGACCGGCGGCGCCTCGCGCAGGTCGAAGCCGCCGCCGAGGTTGCCGCCGCTGGCTTGCTCTTTGAGGTCGAGGCCCGCGCAGAAGGCGCGGCCGGCGCCAGTGATTACGACCACGCGCACTTCGGGGTCGCGGTTGGCTTCGAGCAGTTGTGCGGAGAAGGCCGCCAACATCGGGCCGCTGATCGCGTTCAGCCGATCCGGGCGGTTCAGGGTGAGGATCGTGACGCCGCCTTGTTTCTCGACGAGCAGGTCGCTCATGGGGACTCCTTCCGAGGTGAGGCGCGCAGTCTATCCCGGCCGCGGGCGGCCCGGCGCAATCCGGCTCGCCGTTCAGGACATTACACGGATTGCCGACCTACGGATCCGAGTGTAATTTGACGCCATGCGCCGCCCCACCGCCAAGAGCCTCACGCTCGACCTGCTCTCCTCGCTCCGCGGCCAGGCGATGCCGGTCGCGGCGCTGGTGGCCGCTGCCGGGCTGTTCCGCATCGACGAGAACGCGCTGCGCGTGGCGATCGCGCGGCTGCTCGGCGCGGGGCAGATCGTGCGCGACGAGCGCGGCTCGTACCGGCTCGGCGAGGCGGCGCACGCGATCGACGAGCGCGTGCTCGGCTGGCGCGCGGCGGAGCTGCGCATCACCAAATGGACCGGCGGCTGGTGGCTGGTGCGCGCGGGCACGCTGCCGCCCGCGCGGGCACTCGAACGCCGCCATCGTGTGCGCGCGCTCGCGCTGCTCGGCTTCGCGGAGTTCGCGCCCGGCATCGCGCTGCGCCCTGATAATTTGCGCGCCTCGCTCGCGGAGCTGCGCGAAGAGCTGTGCGAGCTCGGGCTCGAGCGCGACGCGCTGCTCGCACTCGTCAGCGAACTCGATGCCGAGAGCGAGGCGCGCGCGCGTGGGCTCTGGAAGCGCGAGGCGTTCGCGACGCTCTACCGCCGCTCGCTCGCGGAGCTCGAGGCGAGCGAGGCGCGGCTCGCGGCGTTGCCCGCGGAGCGCGCGATGGTGGAGTCGTTCCTGTTAGGGGGACGCGTGATCCGCGAGCTGGTGCTCGATCCGCTCTTGCCCGAGCCGCTCGCGCCCGAGGCGGAGCGCCGCGCGCTGGTGCAGGCGATGCGGCGCTACGACCGCAGCGGCCGCCGCGCTTGGGCGAGCTTCATGGCGCGCTTCGGCGCGCCGCACGTTGCGACGCCCGCGCACGGTGAGCGCACGCTCGCACAGGCCTTCGCTTAGGGAAGATCAGGAGATCACTCATGGCCGAAGCCTTCGTCGAACGTCACACCGCGGAAGGTGATCTCAGCTGGCGCGCCCAGCTCTCGCGCGAGGAGATCGCCGAGCTGCTGCGTTTCGAGGATTGGCGCAGCTGGGGCTCGATCGCGTTCAACTGGGTCGTCGTGTTAGGCGCGATGGCTCTGGTCGCGGCGTGGCCGAACGTGCTGACGATCTTGCTCGCGCTGTTCCTGATCGGCGCGCGCCAGCTCGGCTTCGCGGTGCTGATGCACGAGGCGGCGCATCGCTCGCTGTTCGGGCGCCGCGCCACCAACGACTGGGCCGGGCAGTGGCTGTGCGCGTACCCGATCTGGAGCGACACCACGGTCTATCGCGCGTATCACTTGCAACACCACGCGCACACGGGCACGCAGCGCGATCCCGATCTCGGCCTGATCATGCCGTTCCCGATCACCCGCGACAGCTTGCGCCGCAAGATCCTGCGCGACCTAACAGGACGCACCGGCGTGAAGTTTGCGCGCGCGGCGTTCGCGCGCAGTGTCGCGCGCTGGAGCAAGGCGGACGGGAGGCGCGCGACGCTCGGCGTGCTCGCGACGAACGCACTGCTGCTCGGCGGGCTCGCCGCGCTCGGGCGGCCGGAGCTGTACCTGTTATGGGCGGGCGCGTGGCTGACGACGAACACGCTCGTGACGCGCATCCGCTCGATCGCCGAGCACGCGCTCACACCGAACGCAGATGACCCGCTCGGCAACACCCGCACCACGCTTGCCCGCTGGTGGGAACGCCTCCTGATCGCGCCGAACCGCGTGAACTACCACCTCGAGCATCATCTCCTAATGACCGTGCCGCACTACAAGCTGCCTCGCATGCACGGGCTGCTGCGCGAGCGCGGGCTGCTCGAACGCGCGTGCATCGAGCGCGACGGCTACGCCGCGATCTTGCGCCGCGCGGCCGCGAAGCCCGCGGGCGCGTAGCCGTGGCGCCGAGCCCCGCTCAGCGCGCCAGCGCGAAGCTCGCAGTTGGCTTCGGCGTGTTCCTCGCCTTCGCCGAGGTCGTACGAAACTGGGGTGATTGGGGATTCTGGCCGTTCTGGGTGGTGGACTACATCGCCGTTGCGCTGCTGCTGGCGGGCGCGCATGGCACGCTGCGCGGTGAGCCCACCGCGCAGTCGCCGCTGCTGCCCGGCGCTTGGGGCTTCACGTGCGCGATGTTCTACGGGAGCTTCTTCGGGCACGTCGCGGCGCTGCGAGCGAACGCGAACGCCGCGGACCACGGGCCGATCGAGCACGCCCGCCTCACCTGGACGATCGGCGTGCTGTTCGCGCTAACGGTCGTGGGGTTCGTGCTGAGCCTCATCCGCGCGCGAGTGGCCGCGCGTGAATCCGGCGAACCGGGGTGAGCCAGGGCTCGCGGGTCGGCGGAATCAGTTTCGTCGTGGAACGTCCCGGGGTGTTTCGACGCGTTCGTCGTGGAACGTCCCGCTCAGCGGGGGCGGTAGATGAGGACGAGGTTGCGGGAGTAGACGGTCCAGCCGAAGGCTTGGCCGAGCACGAAGACCGGGTCGCCGCGATGGAACGCGTAGCTAAGGGTGATCAAGCTGCCGATCAGGGAGAGCCACCAGAACGCCACGGGCATGTGGCTGGTGCCGCGGCGTTCCGAGGCGATCCACTGCACGGCGAAGCGCGAGAAGAAGAGCCCCTGGCCGAGCAGGCCGACCGCGGTCCAGGCGTCCCAGCTCGCAGGGTTCAAGAAGGCCGGCACGTGCATCGCCTCTCCTCTTCTCGGCTTGGCGGCGCACACTCGCAGCGGTCCCCTCGCGCGGCAAGAACGCTTGACGCCCCCACGCGCGTTGCCGACTCTGCGCTTCCCCTGATGGTCGGCGCTCGCTCGCGCGCCTCGGCCATCGCGCAATCGCAATGGAGTCTCATGAGCAGCGTCACCCCCGCGCAGGTGCTCGCCGCGCTGCGGCCGATCATCGACCCGGACTTTGGCAAGAGCATCGTCGATCTCGGCTTCATCAAGAATCTGCGCGTGGACGGCGGCGAGGTCGCGTTCACGATCGAGCTGACGACGCCCGCCTGCCCGGTGAAGGCCGAGTTCGAGCGCGCGGCCAAGGCAGCGGTGAGCGCGCTGCCGGGCGTTGCGAGCGTGGTGGTCACGATGACCGCGAACACGCGCGGCCGCGGCGGCGCGGCGCCCGGCGCCGATAAGGGCGACGTGCTCCCCGGCGTCCGCAACACGATCGCGGTGGCCTCGGGCAAAGGCGGCGTCGGCAAGAGCACGACCGCGGTGAACCTCGCGCTGGCCCTCAGCGAAAGCGGCGCGCGCGTCGGCATCCTCGACGCCGACGTCTACGGCCCCTCGCTGCCGCTACTGCTCGGCATCCACGAACGCCCGGTCAGCGAGGAACGCGACGGCAAGAAGCTGATCCAGCCGCTCGAGGCCTACGGCATGAAAGTGATGTCGATGGGCTTCTTCATCAATGAGAACTCGCCGGTGATCTGGCGCGGCCCGATGGTGCACGGCCTGATCAAGCAGTTCCTGGTGGACGTGCAGTGGGGCGAACTCGACTACCTCGTGATCGATTTGCCGCCCGGCACCGGTGACGCAGCGCTGACGCTCACCCAGAACGCGCCGCTCTCGGGCGCCGTGATCGTGACCACCGCCAACGACCTCTCCGTAATCGATGCGCGCAAGGGCCTGAAGATGTTCGAGAAGGTGGACGTGCCGGTGCTCGGGATCGTCGAGAACATGGCCTACTTCGTGCCGCCGGATCTGCCGGACCGGAAGTACTTCATCTTCGGCCAAGGCGGCGGCAAGCGCGTCGCGGACGAACTCGCGGTCGACTTTCTCGGCGAGGTGCCGATCGACACGCGCGTCGTTGAAGGCGGCGACATCGGTCGGCCCATTCTGGTGCACGCGCCCGACAGCCCGGCCGCTGGGGCGCTGCGCGCGATCGCAGGCCGTGTCGCGCGCAAGCTCGCGGTTCTCGCCGAGCGCACGCCGAAGCTCGCGGACTCGAACATCAGCTGGGTGGCGAGCACGAACTGATGCCGACGCGCGACAGACTCCGCCTCCAGCCGGACGAACGCCTCGTCTTCTTGCAAGGCTTCCTGCGCCGCCCCCAACAAGTGGGCTCGGTGATCCCGAGTTCGCGCTTTCTCGAGCGGCGGCTCGTCGCGCTCGCAGACGTGAAGCACGCCCGGGTCGCCGTCGAGCTCGGGCCCGGCACCGGCGGAACAACGCGCGCGCTGCTCGCCGCGCTGCCTGAGAACGCGAGGCTGCTCTGCATCGAACTGGAGGCGAGCTTCGCCGAACGCCTGAAGCGCGAGAGCGATCCCCGCCTAATCGTTCACCACGGCAGCGCCGAGCAACTCGCAGAGATTCTCGCCGCCCACCAGCTCGGCGCCCCGGACGCGGTGATCTCCGGCATCCCGTTCTCGACGATTCCCCCGGCCGTCGGCACGCGCATCATCGAGAGCATCCGCGCCGCGCTCGCGCCCGCTGGGTGCTTCGTGGCTTATCAGGTGCGCGGCACCGTCGCGGAGCTCGCGCGGCCGCTGCTCGGGGCGCCGGACGTGACGCTCGAACTGCTGAACATCCCGCCCGTGCGCGTGTTCCGCTGGCACGCGGCCGGCGCGCACACGCGGCCCGCGAGCGTGCCGAGCGCGCAGCCGCACTCGCTGCGCGCTTAGGCGAAGAGCGGCGATCCCGCCCTCGCGCGGAGCCCCGGCTCAGCGCCCGTGTAGCAGCTCCGGATACATCGCCGGCGCTGGACCGCTCGGCTTCGCGGCGTAAGCCTCGTAGGTGACGCTCTCGAGCTGAATGCGCGGATCGGGCGAGAAGAAGTCATCGCTGAGATCGAGCGCTTTCTCCCAGCCGAGGTAACGCGTCTCGCTCTCGTTCCCGCTCTCGCGGTCCCATGCCTTCGTGTAAAGCGGCAGCTTCTCCGCGCCAGTGCTCACACAGATCTCGCGGCGGCCGGATTGATCGGTGAGCCGGTAGAGGTCGCAAGCCGCCTCGGGCGCGTCTGACTTCACCTTCTCGCCGCCGAGCTTCTCGAGCAGCTGCTGCTCGTTGCCGAACGGCCGCCCGCGGCTCGCGTCGGCTGCGACCGACTTCGGGCTGCGCTGGATCGAGACGCCCTTGCCCGTGGCCGCATCGACCATCACGTAGCGGTCGCCCTTCACGTAGGTGAGGAGCGGGTGCCCGGCGTAGACGATCTCCGCTCGAAACCACGCGCCCTTCGACCAGAGCCGCTCGACGCGCGGCGGCCCGGTGCCGCTGGTGAGGCGCTCGGCGTGCCAGGTCTCGGCGGACGCTGCGGCGGCGACGAGGCTCAGCAACAGCGGGAAGAGGAATCGGCTCAACATGGTCGTGGCTCCGGGGTTCGCGATGTGGGGTGGCCGGGGCGCAGGCATGCGGCGGCCCGCGGGATCGCAGTGGGTGCTCAGCGAGGAAAGAAGACCCAAGCTGCGGTGTGTGGAGAGGCGGCGCAGCTTACCATCACGCGTCATGCCTCCCACCCATCTGGCTCCCACTCGCGTGGCGCTCAGCATCGCCGGCTCCGATCCGACCGGTGGCGCCGGCATCCAGCTCGATTTGCAGGTGTTTCGCGCGCTTGGCGTGCATGGCTGCGCGGTGCCTACGGCGCTGACCGTTCAAGACACCGCCAAGGTGCACAGCGTGCTGCCTCTTTTCCCGAATGTGGTGACCGAGCAGCTGCGCGTGCTGCTGCGCGACGTGCCGCCGCACGCCATGAAGCTCGGCATGCTCGCGAGCGACGACGTGCTGCGCGCCGTCGACTACGGGCTCGACGTGCTGCGCGGCCTGCCGGTGCCGCTCGTGATCGACCCCGTGCTGCGCGCGAGCGACGGCACGGAACTGCTGCAACGCCGCGCAATCCCCGGCCTGCGCGAGCTGATCCGCCGCTGCGCGCTGGTGACGCCCAACCTCGCGGAAGCGGAGACACTGTGCGAGCGCGACACTTCGACGCGCGCGGGGATCGAGAGCGCCGCGCGGCACTTGGTGAGCGATCTCGGCGCCGGCGCCGCGCTCGTAAAGGGGGGCCACCGTGAGCGCGACGCGGATGATTGCCTTGCGACGAGAAGTCAGGCGGGCATCGCAGTAAGCTGGCTCCCAGGCGAGCGCATTCCGGGCGGCGACGTGCATGGCACCGGCTGCGCCCTGAGCGCTGCGATCACAGCGCAGCTCGCACGAGGTGATGAGATGACGATGGCGGTTGAGACTGCGCGCGCGTTCGTGCGAGAGGCGATCGCGAACGCGCAGGCAATTGGAGGAGGAAGACGCGTGTTGGGCTTTTCGCGATGAGCGCCAAACCCAAACCCAAGGTCAAGGGCGGGGCCAAGCTGCGAAAACAGCTCGCCACCATCGAAGAGGAGCTTCGGCTGGAGTTGCTGCGTCTGTTGTCGGATGCTGCGATCCGGCGAAACCCGACTTTGTTCGACAACAGCCGCTTTCCTCAGGACGACGAGCCTTCGTCCTCGGTGGCGGATCGCCTCCTGGTCCTTGCCGACCGCGCGCAGAAGCTGCGTGCGAGCCTTCGCGAGGACGACCCACGCAGCCCGAGTTCGCTCTACATGCGCGCGTGCGAGGAGAACGCCGAGTTCACAAATCCCCTGCGACGCGGTCCGCTGCGCCTCATGCAGGATCTGCACGCCGCGCTGCAAACGCCGCCGGCGTAACTAGCGAGGCGGTCGCTTCGCGCCCGCGGCTACCGCATTGACTCCGCTCGCTTGCGGCTCGCTGCGCGCGGCGAAGCGCCGCTTGCCCGTTACCGGCGTCGCGGGAATGCGCGCGCTGAGGCGCAGCGAACGCGGAGGCCACTGTTCGACTCCGCTCGCCTGCGGCTCGCTGCGCGCGGCGAAGCGCCGCTTGCTAGCGAGCCGCGACGACGCGGACCTCCACCCAGTACTGCGGCGCCGCGAGCTTGGCTTCGACGCAGGCGCGCGCGGGCGTCGCGCCCGGCACCACCCACGGGTCCCAGGCTTCGTTCATCGCGGCGTAGTGCCGGATGTCGCTCAGCCAGATCGTTGCGGTGAGGATCTTGCTCTTGTCGCTGCCGCCCTCGGCGAGCAAGCGGTCGATCTGCGCGAGGATCTGCGCGGTCTGCTGCTTCGCGTCGGGGAGCGGATCGTCGGCGACGATGCCGGCGCTGTAGACGAGGCCGCCGTGGACGGCTGCCTGCGAGAGGCGCTTGCCGGGCTGAAGGCGCTGGATGCTCATCGGTGCTTCTCCTGATTAGGTCTTGCGCGGCGCGGCGGCGCCGAGGCGCGCGATCAGCTTGCCCCAGATATCGCCGAAGCCGCCGTTGCTGAGGGTGATCACGACGTCTCCCGCGACGCACACGGATGCGAGGTGCTCGACGATCGCATCGACGCCGTCGCAGGCGACGGTCGGGATGCCGCGGGCCGTTAGGTCCGCCGCGAGCTTGTCGGCGGAGAGCAGCGCCGTCTCGCCGCCGAAGGCGCTGTAGATCGGCGCATCCGGCACGCGCGCGATCACGGCGCGCGCGGCGCCGCTGAAGGAGCGCGCGTATTCCTCCTGGAATACCGCGCGGCGGCTCGTGTTCGAGCGCGGCTCCATCACGGCGATCAGGCGGCGGCCCGGGTAGCGTGCAGCGAGACCGCCGAGGGTTTCGCGCACGGCGGTCGGGTGGTGGCCGAAGTCGTCGATCACGGTGACGCCGGCTATTTCGCCGCGCACTTCTTGGCGGCGCTTCACGCCCTGATAACGCGCGAGCAGCGCCGCGGCTCGCGCGAGCGGCACGCCGCGCACCTCGCACACCGCGAGCGCGGCCAGCGCGTTTGCGACGTTGTGCCTGCCCCAAGCGGGTAGCAGCGCGCGCGCGACGTTCTCACCGCGCGCGATTAGGTCGAAGTGCGTGCCCGTCGGATCGGCTTCGAGCCGGCGAGCCTCGAGGTCCGCCTCGCATTCGACGCCGTAGCGCACGACTGTGCAGCGCGCGCCGCGCGCTACCGCATCGAGCGTCTCCGCCCCCGCCGCAGCGATTAGGGTTCCGGTCGTGCCGAGTCTCGCGACGAGCTTCTCGAACTCGCCGCGCACGTGCGCGAGGTCGCGATAGATGTCGGCGTGGTCGAACTCGATCCCGGTGATCACGCAGGTCTCGGGGCCGTAGTGCAAGAACTTCGGCGTCTTGTCGAAGAACGCGGTGTCGTACTCGTCACCTTCGACGACGAACTCGGGGCCCGCGCCGTCGCGGAAGCTGCCGTCGAAGTTCGCGGCGATGCCGCCGACCAGTAGCGACGGATCGCGCCCCGCCTCGTAGAGCAGTGTCGCCAGCATGCTCGTGGTGGTGGTCTTGCCGTGCGTGCCGCACACCACGATGGAGTGCTTGCCGCGAATCGCGTGCTCGAAGAGCGCGTCGGGCAGCGAGCTGTAGTCGAGGCCCGCGTCGATTGCGGCTCGCGCCTCGGGGTTATCAGGGCGCACGGCGTTGCCGATCACGACGAGATCGGGCCGCCGCGCGAGCACGTTCTCTGGCGAGAACCCGATCGTCACCGGAACTCCCCAGCGCTCGAGAAACGTGCTCATGGGCGGGTAGACGCCTTCGTCGGAACCCGTGACTTCATGCCCGCGCGATTTCATCAGCCCGGCGAGCGAGCCCATCGCGGTGCCGGCGATCGCGATGAAGTGGACGTGCACCGCGCGCCGCCTGTTATTCCGCGAAGGCTTCGCGGAGAAGGTCGTGAATCTCCGCGCGCAGCGTGAACTTGCTGCGCTTCACCACCAGGTGGATGCGGTTCGTGAGCAGCGCGACGACGCACTCGGCGTCGAGATCGACCCAGAGCGAGGTGCCCGTGAAGCCGAGGTGGCCGATCGAGCCGCGCGAAAAATACTGTCCGGCGGAGGAACCCGCTGCGGCGGGCGTGTCCCAGCCGAGCGCCCAGTCGGAGCCGGCGGGCAGATTCTGCCGCGTCGCGAACTCGGCGAGCCGCGCGCGCGGAAAGGCGTCGCTGCGGCCGTGCCACACGTCGATCAGCGTTTGCCCGAACTTCAGCACGTCGTCGGCGCTCGCGAAAAGGCCCGCGTGGCCGGCCACGCCGCCCATCGCCCAGCTATTGGGGTCGTGCACCTCGCCCCACATGATCTTCTCGCGAACTGGGCAGTTCTCGGTCGCGGCGATGGTGCGGCGCTCGGCGTCGCCGAGCTCGCGCGCGAGCGGCAGGAAGCGCATGCTTGTTAGGCCGAGCGGCGCGTAGATTGTCTCGGCGCAGTGCTCGTCGAGCGGCTTGCCGGTGAGCTGCTCGACCGCTCCGCCCAGCGCGATGAAGTCGAGATCGCCGTAGACGCCAGCTTCGCCCGGCGCGTGCACGAGCGCGGAGCGGCAGATGCTGTCGAGCACCCAGCTCTTGGCCGCTGGCGTCGCGAGCATTCGCTCGCCCGTCTTGTTCTCGCGCTCGCGCAGCGGCTCGTAGAAATCGCGGAGCGGTTTCAAGCCCGAAGAGTGCGTCAGCAGGTGGCGGAACGTGACCGCCTCTTTCTCGCGTTCCGCAAAGTTCGGCAGCACCTTCGCGACCGGGTCGTCGAGCGCAATAGCGCCTTGCTCGACGAGTTGCATGAAAGCAGTGGTGGTCGCGAGCACCTTCGTGAGCGAGGCGAGATCGAAGACCGTCTCGCGCGTCATCGCAATCCGCTCTGGCCGCGAGCTCGCGAGGCCGCGCACCGAGCAGTGCTCGATCACTTCGCCTTCTCGGCGGATGCGCGCGAGCACGACGGCGCCAGGGATCTCCGCCGCGTCGATCGCTCGATCGAGCGCGCGATCGACTCGCGCGAGGTGTCGTCTTATCGAGGCGTGTCGCAACGTTCTCTCACTCGGCTTCGTTGCCATCCCGGTCGGTCGAGCGGAGACACTCCGAGCCTAATCAACGCCCGGCTCCAGTACGGCGAGCTCACCCTTCGCGCCGTCGAGCCGCCCGCGCACTCCCACGGGCCACGGCAAGTTCGGGCTCACGTGCCCGAACCGCAAGCCGGTGACGAGCGGTTTCTTGCGCGCGCCGAGGATCTCGTGCACGACTTGCAGCGCCGTCGGGCGGCTGCGCTTTGCATCGACGCAGCCAACGAGTTGGCCGATCGCGAAGCCCGCCGCGTCATCGAGCTTGCCGGCGGCGGCGAGGTGCGAGAGTTGGCGGTCGAGCGCGTACGGCTTCTCGCCGATCTCTTCGAGGCAGAGGATCGCGCCGCGCGTGTCGATCTCCCAGGGCGTGCCGAGGCTGTCCGCGACGAGCGTGAGCGAGCCGCCGACGAGCGGGCCGATTGCGCGCCCGCGCGTCGCGCCGCGGCCGCGCAGCGGCGCAGGCGTTTCTCCCGAGAGCAGCGCGAGCAATGCGCGCAGCTCGGCGGGCGTGGGGCCATCGTCGCGCACGCACATCGGACCGTGCACGCCCGCGAGGCCCGCGACTTCGCGCTGCCAGCCGAGCAGCGTCGTCACATCACTGAAGCCGACGAGCGGTTTGCGCGCTTTGCGGAAGGCGCGCGCGTCGAGTCGCGGGATCACGTGGTGGCAGCCCCAACCGCCGCGCGCGCACAGAATCGCGTGCACCGAATCGTCGCGAACCCACTGCATCAGCTCGGCGCTGCGCCGTGCGGCCGAGCCCGCGAGGTAGCCACGCTTCGCGAACACGTCCTCGCGCCACGTCACCTGATAACCCGCGCGGATCAGGCGCTCCGCGGTGGCGTAAACGCGCGCGGGCTCGACCCAGAATGCCGGCGCCACGATCGCGATCGTGCCGCCGCGCGGCAGCGCGCGCGGCTTCAGAACGCGCGCCACTAGAACACCGGCTCTTCGCTGAACGAAGAGCCGGAGCCGCGGTTGCCGTCAGGGAGAGTGAAGCCGCGGCCACCGCTAGGCGGCCCGCCGCCGCCCTCGTGCTCGGTGCGATTCTGGAAGAGCGCGTACTTGCCGTCGAAGTTCAGGTTCACCGTCCCGGTTGGCCCGTTGCGCTGCTTCTCGATGATGATCTCTGTCTTGCGCGGGTCGTCGGTGTCCTTGTTATAGACGACGTCGCGGTAGATGAACGCGATCACGTCGGCGTCCTGCTCGATCGCGCCGGATTCGCGTAGGTCGCCCATCATCGGGCGGCGCTTGTCCGGGTCGCGCTGTTCGGGCCCGCGGTTCAGCTGCGAGAGCGCGATCACCGGAATCGAGAGTTCCTTCGAGAGCGCCTTCAGGCCCTTGCTGATCTCGGCGATCTCGAGGTCTTTGCGCGTGACTCGGCCGTCGGCGTGGGCGAGTTGGAGGTAATCGACGATCACGAGGTCGAGGCCGTGCTCGGCTTTCAGCCGCCGGCTCTTGGCCTTGATCTCGAGAATCGAGAGCGAGCCCGAATCGTCGATCCAGACGTTCGCGTGCGAGAGCCGGTCTGCGGCTTCCTGCAAGCGCCGGTAATCGGCCATCGGCAGGAAGCCCTTGCGCAGGCTCGAGAAATCGATGCGCGCCTCGGAGGCCAGCATGCGGATGATCAGAGAGCGCGTGGTCATTTCGAGCGAGAAGACCGCCACCTTCTTGGCGTGATCGACCGCGGCGTTGCGCGCGATGTTCAACGCGAACGCGGTCTTTCCCATGCTCGGCCGCGCCGCGATGATGACCAGCTCGCCGGGCTGCAAGCCGCCGGTCATCTCGTCGAGAGCGTCGAAGCCGGTCGGCAGGCCCGAGAGCGCGCCTGCGCGGTTCATGATGCCTTCGACGTAGTCGAACACGCCGGGCATCTCGTCGTGGACATTCTGAAACGTCGAGCGGCTCTGCTCCTTCGAGACGTCGAAGATCTTCGACTCCGCGAAGTCGAGCAGCTTGTCGGCGCTCTCGGCCTCGTCGTAGCCGGTTTCGACGATCTCCGTCGCCACGCGGATCAGCCGCCGCTTGACCGCCTTGTCGCGCACGATGCGCGCGTGGTGCGCCACGTTCGCCGCGGTCGCGGAGAAATCTGCGATCTCGGCGAGCGCGACCGGCCCGCCCACCGAGTCGAGCGCCTTCTGCTGCGTCAGGTACTCGGAGAGGGTGATTAGGTCGACCGGGCGGCCGCCGTCGTGAATCGCCGCCATCGCGTTGAACAGCGTCTGGTGCGCGGGGTGGTAGAAATCGTCGGCGCGGACTTCGGCGAGCACTTCGTGAAAGGCGCGCGAGTCGAGCAGCAGCGAGGACAGCACCGCCTTCTCGGCGGTGAGATCGCTGGGCGGCACGCGACCCGCGAACGCGGCGGAATCAACCGCGGTTTCGTCGCCGCCGGAGCCGCGGCTTCGGCGACGCCCTGCGGACGCGGAGTACGAAGTGCCTCCGTAGTCGCCGATCGCCACCTGCCCACCCCGTCGCAAAGCGACACCGCATCTTCGCACCGCGCGAGTTGTTACGTCCAGAAGACTCGCGCGAGTTTAGTCAGTGTCCCGCGGGAAGGCGGCGTTCGTCGCAACCTGCGAGTGCGAGCTAGCTCGCCGCGCCTTCCACCGGCACGTTCGCCGCAGTCACTTCCAGCTTCAGCTGCGCGACCACTTCGCGGTGGAGCCGAATCGCGATCGTGTGCGAGCCGGCGGTCTTGATGGGATCGCGGAGGTCGATCTTGCGGCGATCGATCTCGACGCCCTGCGCCGCGACCAACTCCGCGATCTCGCGCGAGGTGACCGAACCGAACAGCTTGCCGTCGTCGCCGACCTGCGCGGAGACCGCGAGCTTCAGGCCCTCGAGCCGTTCCTTGAGCCCGCGGTGGCTCTTCATTTCCTTCGCGACCTTGTCGGCGATCAGGCGCTGGTGGTGACCTAGCTCCTTCACGCTCGATTCGGTGGCGACGATCGCCTTGCCTTCGGGCAGCAGGAAATTGCGCGCGTAGCCGGGCCGCACGGAGACCACGCTGCCCGCGTTGCCGAGCCCGTGCACGTCCTCACGAAGAATGAGCTTCACCTGCGCCATTGCCGTTCCCTTCGAATGCACCGCACGATCCTCGGTGCTGCTTGGTGCCGCGGAGGCAGCTGCCTCGACTTCGCTCAGCCTCCGCCGTGCTGCGACGCGAACGGCAGCAGTGCGAGGTGCCGCGCGCGCTTGATCGCGAGCGTGATCTGGCGCTGGTGTTTCGCGCAATTCCCCGAGATGCGCGACGGGATCAGCTTGCCCGTCTCGGTGATGAAGTAGCGCAGCCCCTTCGGATCCTTGTAGTCGATGCCGGTGCGCGGCTCAGCGCAGAATCGGCAGACCTTCTTGCGAAGCGAACTGCCCTTCTTCTTGGCTGCCTTACGCGCCTTCTTGCGCGCCTTGGCGCGCAAGCGCGCCTTGACGCTCATCGGGCCGCGCTCGCGATCCCCGTCGCGTCCACCGCGCCCACCGCGATCGAAATCGCGGCGCGGGCCGCGCGGGCCGCCGCCTCCAGCGCCGCCGAAGCCCCCACCGCCGCCGCCGCCGAAACCGCCGCCGCCGAAGCCTGACTCGCTCATTCGTCGTCTCCCGCATCGTCGTCGCGCTCACGATCTCGGTCGCGATCGCGGTCGCGCGAGTCGTCTTCGCGCATCTGCGAGCGCATGCGCTCTTCCTCGGCGTCGCGCGCGGCGCGTTCGCGAGCGCGCTCGGCACGAACGCGCTGCTCCTCGGCCGCCTCGACCTTGCGCTTCTCGATGTCCGTCACTTCGCCGGGGCGCAGCACGGTCAAGAAGCGCAGCACCGATTCCTCGATGCGCAGCAGGCGCTCGACTTCCGCGACACCCTTGCCGGCGACATCGAGGAAGTACGACGTGACGTAGCGGCCCTTCTGGAACTTCTGGATGTCGTACGCTAGGCGCCGCTTGCCTTGATCGTCGTGGAGCAGCGGCACCGCGCCGGTGCGCTCGAGGGCGCCGCTCACCCGATTGCAAAGGTCGATGCAGCTCTCGTCAGAGATTTCTGGCTGCACGACAAAAGTCGTCTCGTATTCCCGCAACTTTTCCTCCTTCTCGTGGTCGGGCCGTAGCCCGGGCCCCGGAGACCTCGTGCTGCACCGCGGGGAGCCGCACGAACCGGGACCGAGAAGACGCGGCGATTTAGCAGAGACGTCCGGCGGAAGCGAGACCCTCTCGGCCCGCGCCCGCTCATTTCCAAGAGGTGAGACCGTTTGGGGTCTGACCCCTTTCGGTCTCGCTACTCAGCCGATCGCCTCGATCAGCAGCTGGTGCACCCGGGCATCGTCCGTGAGCTCGGGGTGGAACGTGGCTGCGAGGACGTTGCCTTGGCGCACGAGCACGGGCTGGCCGTCGACGCGAGCGAGCACCTCGACACCTGGGCCCACGTCCTGCAGCTGTGGCGCGCGGATGAAAACGCAGCGCAGGCCGGCGAGGTCGCCCGCGGCGCCTTCGTCGACGGGCCCAGCGAACGAGTCGACCTGGGTGCCGTACGCGTTGCGCACGGCGGTCACGTCGAGCACGCCGAGCGTCTCGACCGGGTGGTTCTCGACCCTCGCCGCGAGCAGGATCGCGCCCGCGCAGGTGCCGAGCACGGGCAGCCCGCCGCGAATGCGCTCTCGCAGCGGCTCGTAAAGCGCGAGCCGCGCGAGACCCTTCGCGATGGTCGTGCTCTCGCCGCCGGGCAGCACGAGCGCGTCGATGCCTGCGAGCTGCTTTGGCCAGAGCACGAGCTCCGCGTCGGCGCCCACGCGCGCGAGCGCTCTCGCGTGCGCCTCGTAATCGCCCTGAATCGCGAGCACGCCGACGCGCGGCCGACGCGTCATCGCGGCCCCTCGGTGCCCGGCTCCGCCTGCATCAGCTCCGCAATCGCGAGCGCGCTCGGCTCGCCCACCGCGCGCAGCCCCGCGATCAGCGCGCGCCGCTCCGCGGGCTTCTTGTTCTGCGAGAGCTTGCGCTTGCCCGCGATCCGCTCGATAGGCAGCTCGAACGCGACGATGCCGCGCAGCAGTGGGTCGAGGTGCGCGAACGGAATGTCGGCGAGTTCGCGGGGGCCCTTGCCGAGCGCGCGCGATGCCTCGGGCAACGCCGCCTCGTGCTCGGTCATTAGGGCTCGCAGCAGCTCGAAGGTATCTGTGGGGTCGTCGAGTACACGCGGCGTGCCAGTCGCGTGCACCGCCAGGTAATTCCAAGTCGGCACCTGGCGCGCGGTCGGATACCAACGCGCAGAGACGTAGGCGTGTGGCCCTGCGAACACCGCGAGTGCGGGCGTCTTGCCGTCGAAGTGGGCGGCCCCGATCCCGGTGATCCCGGAAATTGCGCAGAGCGGATGCAGCAGACCGGCCGGGCCGGCTGCTGATCCGCTTTGCGGTTCGCGATTTTCTGGCTGGGTCGGCATGTACGCCCCGGAATCGTTCGCGGAGAACCCGGCACGCTGATTCGCGCGCACGAATCCTCACTCGCGCGCACGCCGCCTTGTCATGTCGGGGCACTTGGCGCGTGCTTCTCCGCGCGCTCTACCAACCCCGATTTGCGAGTCGCTCGCTCTCGGGAATCGTGGACATTTCGAGGCCCGCCATCGCGCCCTTCAGGCCGCGCGACGCGTTCAGCACTTCGGCCGGCTCGCGCCAGTGCGTGGTGGCGTGCACGATCGCGCGCGCGCGCGCTTCCGGATCGTCGCTCTTGAAGATGCCCGAGCCGACGAACACGGCCTCGGCGCCGAGCGACATGCAAAGCGCCGCGTCCGCGGGTGTCGCGATGCCGCCCGCCGCGAAGTTCGGCACCGGCAGCTTCTTGTGCTCGTGCACGTAGCGAACCAACTCGATCGGCGAGCCCAGTTCTTTGGCCTTGGTCGCGAGTTCGTCGCTGCGCAGCGCGCCGATCGCGCGAATGTCGCCGAAGACCTGGCGCAGGTGGCGCACCGCCTCGACGATGTTGCCGCTGCCCGCTTCGCCCTTGGTCCTAATCATCGCGGCGCCTTCCGCGATGCGGCGCAGCGCTTCGCCGAGGTTGCGCGCGCCGCACACGAACGGCGAGCGGAAGCCGTGCTTGTCGACGTGATAGGCCTCGTCGGCCGGCGTCAGCACTTCACTCTCGTCGATGAAGTCGACGCCGAGTGCGTCGAGCACCTGCGCCTCGACGAAGTGGCCGATGCGCACCTTGGCCATCACCGGAATCGAGCACGTCCTCTGGATCGCCTCGATGATCGAAATCTGCGCCATGCGCGCGACGCCGCCTTCCTTGCGGATGTCCGCCGGCACGCGCTCGAGCGCCATCACGGCGACCGCGCCCGAATCCTCGGCGATCTTCGCCTGCTCCGGCGTGGTCACGTCCATGATGACTCCGCCCTTCATCATCTCCGCGAGCCCGACCTTCAGTTCGTACGAGGTCGCTCCCTCGCGCGCTTGCTTCTGCTCCGCCATGCTTGCCTCCAGATTGCCGCGTTGTTACGGCGCTAGATGTGAATCGACGCGCGCCCGCCGCCCGAGGCGCCCGCCTCGAGCCGCTCGCGAATCACTAATCCGAAACGCTCGATGCCTTCGGCGATCTCGGCTTCGTTGACCGAACCGATCGAGAGCCGGAAGCCGCGCGACGGCCGGCCGTCGCAGTTGAACTGAAAGCCCGGCGAGACGAGCACCCCCGCGCGCATCGCGTCGGCATAGAGCTCGCGCGAATCGAGCGGCTCGGGCAGCTCGAGCCAGAGCTGGAGCCCGCCCACGGGCTGCGTCCAGGTTGCGCCCTCGGGCATCTCGCGCGCGAGCGCTGCGAGCAGCGCGTCGCGCCGCGACTTCAGCCGTTTGCGCTGGCTCGCGAGATGGCGCTCGTAAGCACCCGTGCTCATGAAATCCGCGAGCGCGGCTTGCAGCGGCAGCGCGCCGCCGAGATCCGCGGCGTGCCGCAGCGCGAGCAGCGCGTCGACGTGCCGTCCGCGCGCGACGACCGCGCCGATGCGCACGCCCGGGAATAATGACTTCGAGAAAGAAAGCAGCTGCACGACCTGCCCTTCGTCGTCGAGCCCGGCGAGCGAGGCCACCGCCTTGCCCGCGTAGCGCAGGTCCATCTCGTAGGCGTCCTCGATCACGGCCTTGCCGTGGCGCGCGGCGATCGCGAGCAACTCGCGCCGGTGCTCGAGCGTCGTCGAGAGGCCGAGCGGATTGTGGAACGTCGGAATCGTGTAGAGCGCCTTCACGTCCGGGCGCGCGAGCGCGCGGTCGAGCCCGTCGAGGTCGATGCCGGCTTTGCGCATCGGCACCGGCAGCGCGCGCAGTCCGAGCGCCGCCATCGC
>JANNDT010000274.1:0-18800 GCA_031387905.1 Deltaproteobacteria bacterium | reverse complement strand
GAACTTCCGCGAAGTCATCGAGGAAGCGGTCTTCAGCGTGCAGGAAGTGATTATTGAGAAACCGCTGACGATCGAGCGAACAGTGCAGGAGCCGATGCCGATGTTCCGCACCGACCTCGCGAAGGTGAATCAGGTGCTGTTTCTGCTGCTCGACAACGCAGTGAAGTTCACACCGAGCGGGAAGATCGAAGTCGATGCAGCGGTCGCGCGCGGTCAGCTGCGCTGCGTCGTTCGCGACACCGGCATCGGCATTTGCGCCGACGACCGGCAGTTCATCTTCGACGAGTTCTTCCAGGTCGAAGACGCAACGTCGATGCGCTACCGCGGCGCCGGGCTCGGCCTAACGCTCGTCCGCGAATTGGTTTCACTGCTCGCGGGCAGCCTCGAGGTCGACAGCGAAGTCGGCCAGGGCACCACCGTCACGTTCTCGGTGCCCGTTCAGGCGATCGGCGTCTAGCAGCGCACGGGCGCTCAGGTCGTGCCTTCCTCGCTCGGGCCGTAGTCTGGCTTCACGTGGCCAGCCGCGATCTCGCGCAGTGCCGTCACGACTTCCTTGTTGTCAGCCGAATCGACGAGCGTGCGGGCGCCCTTTCGCAGTTGCTTGGCCCGAATCGAGGCCATTTGCACCAGGTGGAACCGGTTGGGAACCAGCGCAGTGCAGTCTTCGATCGTGATTCGTGCCATGGATCGTTCCCCAGTCAGTTCGAAGTTCGAGGGCCTCGCAAGCTAACGAACAGCGTTCGCCGTTTCAGCCGATCGCTCGTTGACGGCCCACAGCTCGTCGATGGCCCACAAAAGGGAAACCCCGGCCGACGAGAGCGTCAGCCGGGGTCCGAAGACTATGAAAGGTCTCGCAGAAAAGTCCTGCGAGCTTACTTTCCCTTCTTCGCGGCCTTCTTCTTGCCGCCCTTTTTCTTAGCTGCCATCTCGGGTCACCCCCTGGTTGATGGTTCACCACCTCATCGGCGATTGAACCGGCGACTTGAAGGCAACTGCGCCTTCTTTCCGTCGCCACTCACGGCCTTTAGGGCTGCGAGTTGCGAGCCAGACTAACCTCGCGCGATCTGCCTCGTCAAGAGAGAAATGCAAAAGAATCGACCATCTGCGCGGCCAAGCTGCGAGTGCGAAGGCAAATGTTCGAACCCGCTTGACGCGCCAAATCGCGCTCTCTAATCGTCCCGCGCCGATAAACACCAAAAGGGGAAGGCGTGGGAAGCGTCATCAAGAAGCGGCGCAAGAAGATGCGCAAGCACAAGAAGCGGAAGATGTTGAAGCGGTCGCGCCACAAGAAGCGCTGACCGGCGCTGGCTGCGCGCCCTAAGCGCTCTGTTGCACCGACGGTGGAGTCTCGTGCCTCCACCAGCGCCTTAATTGCCCAACAACGCGATTCAGCGTGTGGCGCCTCGGCAGGAATCCGAGCGTCGGGCGAGAACGAGTACCGAGATCTCGCAGGTCGATCTGCATCGCTGCGTTCGCGGGGTCGATCATTAGGCCCCGGCGCAAGTAGCGAATCGCCTCGGCCTTGAAGCCGAACGCGAGGTGGACGCGCGAGAGATTGTGGTAGAGGTCCGGATTGAAGAACTCCTCCTTCGCCGCGGACCGGCACAACTCGAGAGCGCGATCGAAACGGCGCTCGACGAGCGCGAGCGCGAGCCCGTAGTACGAGCGGTAGCGCGGGTTCGCGCGATCGATCTGATGCGCAGAGCGGAAGTGCTCGAGCGCTTTCGCCAGTTCACTGTTCGCGAGCGCGTCGCGCCCCAAACGATGATGGTCTTCCGCCGTGACGGAAGAAGTCGTTGCGTAGTCCAATTGCAGCCTCCACACGCCGTGACGGACCTCACGGTCGCGTCCACAAGAGGCAAGTGCCGTGCCGCTCGGTCGAGCGGCGGCAGCTAGCGACCGCAAGACCTCGAAATCGCTACGTCCCGGCCCCGACGGACCGTCTTCGTAGTGAAGTCCCTACGAGCACGAGTTCGTAACTGGCGATTACGAACTTGGAATCGTGTAGCCGGCGGCGCGCGGCGAGCGGCTAGTACTCGATGATCTCGAGGATGTAACGCTTCTTCTCTTTGCCACTCGCGGCAGCCATGATCGTGCGGATCGCGGATGCGTGCGCACCGCCCTTCCCGATCACCTTGCCGAGATCGTCCTTGGCCACGCGCAGTTCGAGTACGTGCGCGTGGTCGCCAATAACTTCCTTGATCTGGACCTCATCCGGCTTGTCAACCAGCGCGCGAACGAGCGCCTCAATGAGCTGCTTCATACCGATTCCCCGTCCTCGGAGTCCCCGCCCCGGCTCCGTGACGCGCAGTCTACGCCGATCCGCTCGCGGCCGGGGCGCTAAAACGCGCCGAAGACTGCCTAGCCGTGCGCAGCGAGCGTTGAGCGCGGCGCCGCGTTTCGCAGAAACTGGAGGATCTCCCCCGCGCCGCGCCAGGTGCTCCCCGTAGCCTCATCACACAGAATCGGTCCCCGGCGCGGTCGATGCTGTGCTCCCACGCCCGCCAACCGAGCGCTGCCCCGTCCCGTGCTCTGTAGCCGGTAGGGCCATTCCATCTCGCAGAGCGCCTCGCGCACCAACCTGCCACCCGGCGACGCCTCGTACGTCCACAGCGACAGCGGAGCGCTCGGGCCGCGAACTGAGCGGACGCGCGAACCGCGAGCGCCTCGAACCAGCGACGCGAGCGGGCCCGTAGGCGCGGCGAATGCCGCGAGCCACGGGCGCGGCGGGGAGCCCGCACCGTACTCGCTATGGAGGTAGCGAACGATGTCGCCGGACTCGTACAGCGCGCGCTGGTTATTGGGGTCCTGGAGATATGGAAACTGCGCCTTGCCTCCTTGCGCGACGACCTCGGGCCGAAAGCGCGCGCCACCCTTCGGACACGGGCGGATCTCCGCCTCGAGATCGAGTTCGGTCAGCGCCTCGCGGACCTTTCTGCAAAACGGGCACGCCTCGAATTCGTAAAGCACGAGGGGCAGGGCTGGGCGTTTTCCGATCGCGCCAACGCGCGAGCCTGCGCCGCCTCGCAGGAGGCTCGCGGCGAGCGAGGTCGCAATCGCGAACCCGTGCCCGAAACCCACAGCGCCTCCTTCCTAGTAGAACCACTCGACGATCGCGAAGGCGATCGCTGGCTGCGAACCGAACTGCGAGCGCGCTCCGCCTGCGAAGAGCTGCACACCGAACCGCAGCTCGATCGCGTTCCAGCCGGTGTACGAGACCCCGGGCGCGAACGCGGCGCTCGCGCCGTTCCAGTCGTAGAGCACGAGCAGATCGGCGCGCAGCGCAGCCGTAACATCTGCGCTGACCTGCACGCCACTCGTGTGCTTCGCGAGCGAAACGACGCGCGTTCCCGCATAGCGCTCGCCGCCATGCGGCGCGGGCTCGGGCATGAGCGCGTCGCCCGTGGCGCCAAACAGCGGGAGCAGCGGGCCAGCGAGCCCGTGCCCGAAACCGAGTGCGTTGCCGTCGTAGAGGTGCTCCGCGAGCAGGTAGATGCCCGGGCCGATGTCGAGCGTCCCGTCCACCGACAACACCGCCTGCCAGAAGCGCGGCAGTTCGCGCGCTGCCGGCTCGTCGATGAACCACACGTCGCGCGTGGGATCGGTCCAGATCGCCTCGACGCGCCAGGCCGCGCCGCCAAAGTTCCCTGATAAGTCTCCGCCGATCGCGAGCGCTCTCTGGAACGACCCCGCGAGCAGCGAGAAGTCCGTATCGAACGCCACACCGTGAACGCGCAGCGCGTAACGCCCGTCGCACGCGCGATCGTTCGGCGCCGCGACCGCCTGCACGTAGTTAGAGCCAGTGAAGCTCCAGCGCGCGTCGATCGCGTCGATACCCGCGAACTCGTCGCCCTCGATCGCGAGCGGCCCAACCGCCGAAAGCCGGTCGGCCGGGTTCCAGAGCCGGCCCACGCCCCAAGCCAAGCGCTGCCGGCCTGCTGTCACTTGAAGATGCGCACCCTCGTAGCGCACGTAGCCGCGATAGAGGCGATGCTGCCAGCGGAAGTGATCGCCGTGCGGATCGAGCCCGAACAGTTCGATCTCGTCTTCCAGGTCGAGCAGCGAGTTCGCCTCTCCGCCTAACTCATTCTCGAATGTGTCGAGAGTTCCCGCGCGCCACTCGTGATCGTAGACGAGCGACGCCGACCAGCGCGGCGACGCCCGTGCATCCAGCGCAATGCGCGCGCGCGTGAGGCTTTGCCACACGTTCTTGTCGCCGACCCGCGCGAACGCGGCGCAGTCCGCGAACCGCGCGGCGCTCTGGCAAGCAGGGTCGCCCGCAGAGGCGACCGCGAAATCATCCGTGTCCGTTCCATTCGTCGCGGTCAGCACTTCGCGCAGCGAACCTGACAACTCGACCACGCGATCACCGGAGCGCCAAACTTCGCGCGCGCTGGCCGGCGCCGCGACCGCGGCCCAGGCCAGCGCGAACGCGAGCCCGGCGAACTTCACGGCGCTACGTGCTCGTCAGCGACCACCGCGCCGTCGCGCAGCCGCACCACGCGACGCGCGCGCTCGATCACGCGCGAGTCGTGCGTCGAGAACACGAACGTGACGCCGCGCTCGCGGTTCAGCCGCTCCATCTGATCGAGCAGCTTCTCGGCGGTCACGGAATCGAGGTTGGCAGTCGGTTCGTCGGCCAGCACGACGCGCGGCTGGCTCACGATCGCCCGCGCGACCGCCACGCGCTGCTGCTGCCCTCCGCTCATTTCGAGTGGCCGCTTCTCGGCGAGCTCCGCGATGCCCAGCTCCGCGAGCTGCGCGTTCGCGCGCTCGCGCCGCTCTGCCGCAGGTACGCCCTGCAGCTCCATCACGAACTCGACGTTCTCGCGAGCCGTCAGCACAGGGATTAGGTTGAACGCCTGGAACACGAAGCCCAGCTTCGCGAGCCGCAGCGCGGCGAGCTGCGCGCGCGAGAGTCGCGCGAGATCCTGGCCATCGATCTCGACCACGCCCGCGGTCGGTGCGTCGAGCGCGCCGAACAAGTTGAGCAGCGTCGTCTTGCCAGAGCCGCTCGGCCCGGCGAGCGCGATGAACTCGCCCGCGCCCACCGCGAGCGAGACTTCGTGCAGCGCGCGCGTCTCGATCCCCCGCACCGCGTAAAGCTTCGAGACGTTCTTCGCTTCGACAACCGCCATCAGATTCTCCGTAATGCTTCGGCAGGGCGCGTGCGCACCGCACGCAGCGCCGGCCACAGGCTCGCGAGCAGCGCCGTCGCCGTCGCGACCCAGAGCGGCGACCACACGTCACCGCTGCGCACGATGGGCACGAGCCGCGTCGGCACGCCGAAGCTGCGCAAGCCTTCGCTCCATGCGGAGAGGTCGATGCCGTCGCGCACGAGCCAGACCGCGCCGAAGCCCAGCGCGAACCCGCACGCGACGCCGAGCGCGACCGTGACGAGCGCCTCCGCCACCACGATTGCAACCATGCGCGCCGGCGGCATGCCGATCGCCATTAGGACGCCGATCTCGCGGGTGCGCTCGAATACCGACATCAGCAGCGCGTTCGCGATACCAAACGCCATCGCGACGAAGATCGCCGCGTACACCACCCAGCCCACCTGATCGAACATCGCGATCATCGCGACGAGCAGCGGCTGGAGCTCTCGCCACGTTTCGACGCGAGCGCCCGCTCCCAGCGCGGTCGCGGCGGCTCGCTTCGCGGCCTCGAGCGCCTCGGCCTGGTGCACTGCCAGGGCAAGTTCCGAGATCTCGCCGGGCACGCCGAATAAGCATTGCGCCTCGCCTAGCCGCACGAGCACCACGCTCTCGTCGAGTCCGCGCGAGGGCGGCCGCAACAAGCCGCCGACGCGAAAGGCTTCGCCGGTGAGATCGCCACGCGCGTCTTGCACCGAGAGCACGAGCTTGTCGCCGAGGCCGACGCGCAGGCGGCGCGCGAGCCCTTCGCCGATCACGACGCGCCGCTCCCCCACGCCGAACCAAGCGCCACTCGCGACGAGCCGCGCGAGCGTCGTTACCGAGGGCTCTCGCGCCACGTCGATGCCTAACACGCGCACGCCAACGCTCGCGCGCGGCGAAAGCGCGAGCCCCTCACCGCGCAGGCGCGGCGCCACACCACGCAGCAGGGGCAGCGCGCGCAGCGCGCGCAGCGCAGGCGCCTGCGCGAGTCGTTGCTCGAGCGGCGCGCTCTCGCGCCAGTCGCTCGCGTGTACCTGCAAATCGCCGATCTCGGTGCGGATCGCAGTCTCCGCCATCTGGAACACCAGCCCGAACTGGAGCGCCATCGCAAACACGAGACCACTGAGTCCGATCGCGACAGCCGCGATCACCAGCGCACTGCGGCGCGGCTGACGCCCGAGGCCACGCAGCGCCAGCCGCCAGGTGCTCGCGCGGAGCAGCGCGCGGGCGAAATCCGCGAGCGCGCGCCGCATCACAAGCTCCGCAGCGCGTCGACGGGACGCGCCGAGGCCGCCTTCGCCGCGGGATAGAGCGCCGCGAGCGCCGCCACCGCGGCCATGATGCCAGCCGCAATCAGCGGGTTCCACACGCTCAGACTCCAAGTAATTACGGGCGTAATGCCGAACATCTCGCTCATCTCGGCCGCGGTGCCGCCCAGCGGAATCGGGTGCTGTTGCATGAACGCCGCCGCCGGCAGTGCGAGCGCGAGCCCGAGCGCGAGGCCGAGCGCCGACAGCAGCAGCGACTCCACGTAGACGAGCCCGAAGATCGCGCGCGGAGCGAGCCCCAGCGCGAGCAGCACGCCGAGCTCGCGCTGCCGCTCGAGCACCGACATCAAGAGCGTGTTCAGCATTCCGAACGCGACCACCACGATCAGGATGCCGAGCATCGAGTAGTTCTGGATGTCGTCGATGCGGATCATCTGCGCGAGTTCGGGCATGACGATCGGCCAGCCGTTCACGTCGAGCGGCTCGGGCGAGAGCCGGGCGACGCGGGCCGCGAGCGCGCTCCGCGTTTCCTCGAGCCGCGCCGGCTCGCTCGTGAGCATGGCGACCTCGCTGACACGGCCCTCGTACGCGAATAACAGCTGCGCGTCCGCGAGCGAAATCAACGCGAGCGAGCGGTCGAGCGTCGGCTCGGGCACGCGCAAAATCCCGCGCACGCGAAACAACTCGTAGGCGTTCTCGAGCGTGTAGGCGACCGCGTAGACGAGGACCTCGCCGCCCACGTCGACGCGGAGCGCCTCTGCGAGCCCGGCGCCGAGCACGATCTCGTGTGCGCCGCCGCCGAGGAACGCGCCCCGGACGATGCGCCCGGGCAGCGTCGAGACGCTGGGCTCGCGCGCGGGGTCGACGCCGATCAGCGCCACGCCGTGAGAGGCCGGCCCGTTCGAGAGCAGCGCGAAGCCGTTCACGCGCGGGGCGGCGGCCGTGATCCCCGGAGCGCCGTCGAGGGCGGCGGCGAGCTCCGGCGTCCAGCGCACGAAGCGCTCGAGCGTGCGGTCGTCGAGATAACCGGCGCCCGTCAGCTGCAAGTGGCCCGCGTGCATGCGCACGTTGTCCTCGATCATGCGCTCGTGCACGCCCGTCGTGAGCGCGATCATGTGCACGATCAACACCACCGCGAAAACCGCCGCCGCCGTGGTCAGCGCCGTGCGCCGCTTGTTACGGCCGATGTTCCGCCAGGCGAGCACCAGGTTGAGAGGCATCTCGGTCCTACTTTCGAGTCCTCGTCACTCCCGCCGCGTCAGATTCCGCTGCGTGAAGACTTCGTCGTCGAGCTTCTCGTCGAAACGGATCTCGTTCACCTCGAGCGCCGTCTCGTGGCCCGGCTTGTCGAGCGGCAGCATCGACCAGTGGTGCGGATACTGCCGGCCGTGCACGTCGCGAAAATCCGAGAGCGTCATCACGCGCAACTTCACGCCGGCCTCGTCGTAGAACTCTTGGCGCAGCGGCGCGTTTCTGACGGGATCGACCCAGGTGACGATGCGTCCCCACACCACGGGCACGCTCTCGCGGGGCACGTACTCGATCACCCACGCGCGCGCGCCCTGATATGCGGGCGCGATGCCGAGCCAACGGTGGTCGTAGTCGTCGAGCACCGACGAATCTCGAACCAGGTCGTCGTTCGTGAAATCGCTGCCCATCCACGATTGCAGCATCATCGATGGCGGGATACGGATGGTGCGCTCGACGCGCGGCACGTAGCTCCACAGGTTCGGGTGGAGCTTCAGGAACGCGGTGCCGCGATCCTTCGCGGGCTCGAGCACGCGGATGAACGAGCGCTTCCCGCCGCGGTCGTCCCAGGATTGGAAGCGCAAGCGCCGGGGCTGCGGCAAGCGCGGCGAGGTCACGATCATCGTGGCGTCGAGAAAACTCGTCTTCCCGCGGAACGTCTCCTCGACGCGCGCGGCGACTTCGCGCGCTGTCGGCGCCGCGGGCGGCGGCTCGAGTTTCGCGTCTTGCGCCGCCGCGCTGGCGGCGAGCAGCGTCGCGAGACCGAGCGCGCCGAGCGTCTTCATGGCGTTCTCGTCCAGCCTCCCTCGCTGTTGCGCACGAGTTCGCTGGTTGGCCAGTAGGCGAGATCGAGTTCGAGCGTAATTACTCGCTCGCGGCCTTCGAGATCGACCACGAACAGCCGCAGCGAAGCGCCATCGGGTTTGCCCTCGACTGCTGCGCGGAACGCGTCGAGGCCATCTACTTTCGCCCCGTCGACCGCGAGGATGCGCCAGGTCGGCAGCAGGTTGTGCGCCTCCGCCGGCGTGCCGCGCCAGCGCCCGGCGACGTAGACGCCCTCGCGCGGCAGCCCGCGCTGGCTGGTGAGCGCGGCGGGCACGTTCTGCAGGAGCGCCCCGCTCCATAACAGCACGCGCTCCGCGGCGCTGGGTTCCGCCGGCTGCGTGTCGAACGCGACGGAGACGAGTGCGCCGCCGCGCACGACGTCGAGCGCGACCGAGCCGCGCTGAACGGCGCGCTCGAGATCGAGCAGATGCACGAGCGGCACGCCAGCTTCGCGCACGACGATGTCGCCGACTTGCAGTTGCGCGGCGGCTGGCGTTCCGGGGATCAGCCGGCGCACCTCCAGCGCGCGGCGGTTCTCGTTTTTCGCGCGCTCGAACTCGGCGGCAATCTCGCTGGGGAGCCCGCGCTCCCGCGCGCGGAACAGCGGCAGCGCCTCCAATTCAGCGCCCAGCGTACGCCGCGGGGTGCCCAGGCTCGCAATCCAATCGGCGATTACGGCACTCGGGATGCCGGCGAAGAACGAGTTCGACTTGCCGCCCGCGTCGGTCGAGAAGGAGGCCCACAGGCCGCGCACGCGCCCGCGCTTGTCGGCGAGCACGCCGCCGATGCTGGCGACGTCGTCCGCGAGCGAGACGAGATCGATGTTCGTTTCGCGGAAGCGCGGCGTATCCGGAATCGGAATCGCGGGCGCATCCACGCGCTCCACTTTCGTGCTGCGCGCCAGCAATTGCTGCCGCGCTGTCATCGCGACGAGCCAGAGTTTCTCGGCGGGGGCGAACGGTCGCGTGTCGAGTTCCGCCGACACCAGCGGCGTCGCGCCAATCTGCTTCGGGTCGTAGGCGATCAGCGCGAGGTTGTGCTCTGGGTGAAGCGCAACCACGCGGCCGGGTATAACGGCCGACCCGCCGATCACGAGGTCCACGTCGCCGACCAGGATCGGCACGGTGTCGCGATCCGTAATCACGAGCCCCCGCGCGGCGTCGACCACCAGGCCAGCCCCTGAGAACTGTCCGCCCTGAACGCCGTCCACCGGCAGCGCAACGTCGAAGCGCACTTGCACGAGCGATTGCGCCAGGCGCTTTGCCGGGCTCGCGCCCTCGACCCCGAGGTTCACGGCGACCGGCTCGGCTGCGCGCGGCGGCGGCGGGGGAGCCGAAGGGCGACAACTCCAGGCTGGCGCGCCGTCGACGCGATCGCAGCGCTGCATCGGAAACCAGCGCCGATCGATGCGCAGCGCGGCGAGGCGCGGCGCGCCGGTCTCGCCGAGCGGGCGGAACTGAACGCGCACGAGCTCGCCGTCCGCGCGCAGCGCGAGTTCCCGCTCGAGTTCGGCGAGCGTGCCGATCGGTATCTCGCCGAGCGCCTCGATCACCACACCCGCTGGAATGTTCGAGCGCCCGAAGGCGTAGCCCGCCGACGAGAGGTAGACGCCCTTCACGGGGATCCCGAACGAACGCGCGAGCTGGAACGAGAGCGGATTCAGCGTGCCGCCGCCGATCTCGAGGAAACTCGCGGGTGTTATGGAGTGCAGGTCCCCGACAGGAACATCGAGCGTCAGCGACTCGCCGCCGCGCTCGATCGCGAGCGAAACTTTCTGCCCGACTTTGTCGTCGAGCACCTCTTCGAACGGCACGAAGCCCGTGAGCGGTTTACCGTCGAGCGCGACAACGATGTCGCCCGGCTCGAGCAGCCCGTCCGCCGGGCCCTCGGGCACGATCTCGTTCGCGACGAGCAGGCCCACAGCGTCCGGCGCCGCCCGTCGCATGCGCGCCTCGGTCTCTTTGCGCAGCCCGAGGCGCTGGAGGTCGTAATAAGGCTTCTGCAAGAACACCGCCTGCAGGGTGCCGCGCGGTACGGGCGCGCCGGCTTGGATCAGGCGCAACGCGCGCGCGGGGCGGTCGAGCGGCAGGTAGAAACTGCTGGCGCTGGCTTCCGATCCGCCGGCGTTGAGCGCGATCACGCGGCCCTCGCGATCGACGACCGGGGAACCCGACGAGCCGCCGGAAGTGCCCGAAGCCGCTTGGAAGTAGAACGTGTTGAAGTCGTTATATCGCCCGCGGCCATAGGCTGGCGCGTCGCGATCGAGGCGCGCGAGCGTGCCCGCCAGGATCGAGAGCTTCTCGCCCGCGTCGTTGCCGATCACGCGCAGCTCGACGCCCACGCGCGCCGCATGCGGCGCGAGCTCGAGCGCGGCAGGCTGCATGAACTGCAGCGCTTTCGGGTCGTAGCGATAGATCCCGAAGTCGTGCACCGGATCGCGATACACCGGCACGATCTCGACTTCCTCGTGGTTCAAGAAGACCGCGTGCGCCTTCACGGGCCCCGGCTGCACGACGTGGCGGTTGGTGAGGATCAACCCGCGCTCCGCGTCTACGACGAAGCCCGTCGCGAGGGACGTGGACGACCCCTCGGTGTCGAAGGCGCGCACCGCCGAGACGCGAATCGAAACGACTGCGCGCGCGACGCGATCGATCGTCCCTTCCCAGGGATCCACGGCCCAAGCGGGGCTCACGGCAATTAGGGAGAACGTGGCCGCCAAAGCGGCGGCGCGCAGGGCGGGCTTCCTCACGCGCTCCGCCCTGGCAGCATGCGTTCGAGGTATCTGCGCACGTATTTTCCGAGCACGTCGGCCTCCAGGTTCAGGCGCGCGCCGGGCGCGAGCCCGCCGAGCGTGGTCACTTGCAGCGTGTGAGGGATCAGCGCGACATCGAAGCCGTCGTCCGCGACGCCCACGATCGTGAGTGAGACGCCCTGCACCGTCACCGAGCCTTTCGCAACGCACGCGTCCGCGAACTCGCGCGACGTCTCCACGAACAGCTGCACATCTTCGCCGCGCCGGCGCCACTCGCGCACGCGGCCGGCTTCGTCGACGTGCCCCTGCACGATGTGTCCGTCGAAACGCGCGCTCGCGGCCAGCGCGCGCTCGAGGTTCACGCGCGCGCCAGCGATTAGGTCGCCGAGCGCGGTGCGCTCGAGCGTCTCGCGAATCGCGTCGAAGCGCAGCTCCCCGGCGTGCGACTCGACGATCGTGAGGCAGCAGCCGTTCACGGCGACGCTCTCGCCGAGTCTCACTTCGCGCGCGAGCGGCGAGCGCACCGCGATGCGCGTCGTCTCGCCGCGCGGAGCGAGCGAAACCACCTCGCCGATCGCTTCGACGATGCCCGTGAACATCTCAGGCCGCGTGCGTGCCGAAGCGGCGCTCGATCTCGCGCAGCATCGAGTCGCGTACCAGCGCGTACTTCGCATCGAGCTCGATCGGCGGGTTCGGAAAACGCGACTCGACGCCCTCGATGCGCATCTCGTGATACTTCAGTTTGAAGTCGATGAACTTGAGCCCGTGCGCGGTCGAGATCACCACGACGCGATCACTCTTCTTGATCGTGCCGTTTGCGACCAGCTTCTCCATCGCCGCGAGCGCGACGCCGGTGTGCGGGCAATTGAAGAGCCCCGTGCGATCCGCGCGCGCCGCCGCCTCGGCGAGCTCCGCCTCGCTCGCTTGCTCCACGATCCCGGCATAACGCTGGATCGCATCGACGGCCTTCGCGTAGCTGACCGGGTTCCCGATCTGGATTGCGCTCGCGAGCGTCGGCCGCGCGGCAATCGGCTCAAAGGTCTCGAAGCCGCGCTTGTAGGCGATGTAGAGCGGGTTCGCGTTCTGCGCCTGCGCGCACACGATGCGCGGACGCTTCGTAACAAGCCCGAGCTCGACCAGCATGTCGAGGCCCTTCGCGAGCGCCGAGACATTCCCGAGGTTGCCGCCAGGAATGATGATCCAGTCCGGCACTTCCCAGTCGAACTGCTGGACGATCTCGATGCCGACCGTCTTCTGGCCCTCGATGCGGAGCGAGTTCATCGAGTTCGCGAGGTAGATGCCGTCTTTCTCGGCGATCTGTTTCACGATCTCCATGCAGCCATCGAAGTCCGTATCCAGCGCGAATACGATCGCGCCGTTCGCGACGGGCTGGATCAGCTGCGCGATCGAGATCTTGCCGCGCGGCAGGAACACGATCGCGGGAATGCTCGCGGCGGCGGCGTACGCAGCGAGCGCGGCAGAGGTGTCGCCCGTGGATGCGCAGCCGACCGCGCGCACGGCTTTCCCGCGCGCGCGCATTTCCTTCACCATCGAGACGAGCACGGTCATGCCCAAGTCTTTGAATGAGCCGGTGTGTGTGTTGCCGCACAGCTTCAGCCAGAGATTCTCGAGCCCTAGCTCGCGGCCATAACGCTCGGCCCAAAACAAGTTGGTGTGGCCCTCGTACATCGAGACGACGTTGTCGGGCTTGACCTCGGGCAGCACCCACTCTTTTTTGCCCCACACGCCCGAGCCGTAGGGCCACTCGCTCTTGTGCTGCCGCGCCTCGAACTTCTCCTTCCAGCGGTCGCCTGAAGTGCGCTTCAGCGCCTCCATGTCGTGAACCACCTGGAGCAGCCCGCCGTTGCGATCGGTGTAGACGATCTCGTCGAGGCCGTAGCGCTCGCTCGGATTCGCGAGGCTCTGGAACCACGCGCTGTAGCGCGGCTCCTCCGGCTGCTCCGACGCTTCCATTAGAGCTTCTCCTCGATGCGCACGAGGCGCGTGCGCGCCGCCACTTCGGGCATGCGATCGACCGCGGCGAGCGCGCGCTTCACGGCCTGCTCGCGCGCCGGGTGCGTGAACACCACGATCGGCACGCTGCCCGTCGCGACGTTGCGGCTCTTCTGCAGCAGGGACTCGATGCTGATGCCGTGCGCGCCGAGCGCCGTCGCGATCCGGCCGAGCACGCCGGGCTCGTCGCGAACCGTGAAAACCAAATAACAACTCGCGACCAGGTCTTCGAGGTCGACGAGTTCCTTGCGCTCGAGCTGATCGGGCCGGTACGAGAGCGGCGCCACGCGGCCCGCGCTGCCGCGCCGGATCTCGCGCGCGATCTCCATGAGATCTGCGACGACGGCGCTGGCCGTCGGCATCTCGCCGGCGCCCGCGCCGTAAAACAACGTGGGGCCGACCGCGTCGCCATGTACCGCGATCGCGTTCATCGCGCCGTCCACCTTCGCGAGCAGCGACTCGGCGGGAATCATGGTCGGATGCACGCGCGCCTCGATGCGCTCGCGGCCCGCGGCGCCCGTGTGCGCGCGCCCGATGGCGAGCAGCTTGATGCGGTAGCCGAACTCTTCGGCCGCCTCGAAGTCGAGCGGCGTGAGGCCCCGAATGCCCTCGGTGGGAATGTCCTTCGGCGTGATGTCCGCGCCATATGCCATCGCGACGAGCAGCGTCAGCTTGTGCGCGGCGTCGATGCCGTCGACGTCGAAGCTCGGGTCCGCCTCGGCGTAGCCGAGTTCCTGCGCGCGCTTCAGCACCGCGTCGAACGGTGCGCCGGTTTTCTCCATCTCGGTCAGTACATAATTCGTGGTGCCGTTCACGATGCCGTGAATCGAGAGGATGCGATTCGCCGAGAGGCCTTCGCGCAGCGACCGAAGAATCGGGATGCCGCCGCCGACGCTCGCTTCGAACGCGACGTCGACGCCTTTGCGCGCCGCGGCCTCGAAGATCTCGCGCCCGTGCATCGCGAGCAGCGCCTTGTTCGCAGTCACGACGTGCTTGCCCGCATCGATCGCCGCGAGGATGAAACGCTTCGCCGCGTCGTAGCCGCCGATCAGCTCGATCACGATCTGCACGTTCGGGTCGGCGATCAGGCCCGCGGCGTCGCGGTCGAAGCGGATACCGGAGAGATCGATGTGGCGATCGCGCTCGGTGTCCAGGTCGGCGATGCGCACGAGTTCGAGCGGGAAGCCGAGGCGCTGCGAGATCACCGAGGCGTTGTTACGGAGCACTTTCGCAACGCCGACGCCGATCGTGCCGAGGCCGATCAGACCCACGCCAACTGCGGCCTCCACGGCTCAAGCCCCTGCGCTGCGCAGGAACTTACGAATCCCGCGCACCGCTTGGCGCGTGCGGTGCACGTTCTCCACTAGCGCGAAGCGCACCCAGCCCTCGCCGTTCTGGCCGAAGCCAACGCCGGGGGCCACGGCGACTTTCGCTTCCTTCAGCATGCGCTTACTGAACTCGAGCGAGCCCATCGAGGTGAACGCCGCCGGCAGCGGCGCCCACACGAACATCGTGGCCACGGGCTTCTCGATCTTCCACTGGCCCGTGCCGGGTTTCCCGAGCCCGTCTATCAACGCGTCTCGCCGCAGCCGGTATTCCACGACGGTGTCATCCACACAGTCTTGCGGGCCGCGCAGCGCGACGATCGCGCCCACCTGAATGGGAGTCGGGATGCCGTAGTCGAGGTAGCTCTTGATGCGCGTCAGCGCGTGAATCATCTCGCGGTTGCCCGCGCAAAAACCGACGCGCCAGCCAGCCATGTTATGGCTCTTCGAGAGCGACAAGAACTCGATCGCCACGTCTCTCGCGCCCTCCACTTCGAGAATGCTCGGCGGCCGATAGCCGTCGAAACAAATCTCCGCGTACGCGAAATCGTGAACCACCATCAGGTGATGCTCCCTCGCGAACGCGACGAGACGTTCGAAGAAGGGCTTGTCCACGATCATCGTGGTCGGGTTATGCGGGAACGAGACGATCAGCAACTTCGGTTTCGGCCAGGTGCGCTTCACCGCGGTCTCGAGGTTGGCGATGAAGTCCGTGTCGGGGCCGATCGGCACGTGGCGCAGATCGCCGCCGGCGATCACGACCGCGTACTGATGGATCGGGTAGGTCGGGTCGGGCGCGAGCACCACATCGCCCGGGCCGACCGTCACGAGCACGAAGTGCGCGAGCCCTTCCTTGGCGCCAATTACGGCGATCGCTTCGCCCTCGGGATCGAGTTCGACGTTGTGGCGTCGCTGGTACCACTCGCAGACCGCCGCGCGCAGGTTCGGCACGCCGCGCGAGGCCGAGTAGCGGTGCGTGCGCGGGTCGTGCGCCGCCTCGGCGATCTTCTCGATGATGTGGCCGGGCGTCGGCATGTCCGGGTTGCCCATGCCGAGATCGACGATGTCCTCGCCAGCCTTGCGCGCCGCGTGCTTGAGCTGCGTGACCTCCGCTAGCACGTAGGGCGGAAGGCGGCGCAGCTTGTCGAAATCGTGGCGGATGACGGACACGGGAGCCTCGGGCTTGGGCACAGGAAAACGCTGTAGGCGCGCGAAGCTACGGAGGAATTTCGGGGCGAGCAAGCAAGCGCGAGGGGCCCCGAGCGGGACGCCGGAGCGCGGCCCGAGACCCATCCGTTGTGGCTCCCCAGGCCCACCGATATGGTGACCCATATGAAGACGACCATCGAGCTACCCCACTCGCTCTTGAACGACGCCAAGAAGCTGGCGGCGCGCGAGGGCACCACGTTGCGCGAGCTGATCGAGACTGCCCTGCGCAGCTTGCTCAAGGAACGCAAGGAGAAGAAAAAGCCGTTCAAGTTGAAGGACGGAAGCGTCACGGGAAACGGCCTCGCGCCCGGCCTCGACTGGAAGGACATGCACAGGATCATCCTCGCGTCCTACGGGGATCGCGGCGGCGAGCCACTGTGATCGCCGTCGACTCGAATCTGCTGGTGTACGCCCATCGCGGCGAGAACCCCTGGCACGACCGAGCGTCCGCTGTGATTCGCGAGCTCGCGGAGGGACCGGGCCCGTGGGCGATTGCGTGGACATCCATCCACGAGTTCTACGGTGTCGTTACGAACCCGGGCGTCTTCCGGCCCCCATCGACTCCTGCGGAGGCAATCGCCCAAATCGAGTTCTGGCGCGCGTCGCCTAGTTTGGTCCTGCTCGGCGAGACGGATTCCCACTGGCGAGAGCTGCGAAAGCTGATCGAGGTTGGGCGAATCGTCGGCGCCAAAGTCCACGACGCGCGAATCGCAGCACTCTGCATCTCGCACGGCGTGCGAGAACTCTGGACCGCAGACCGCGACTTCGGCCTCTTTCCGGCGCTCGCGACGCGAAATCCCCTTTTGAGGGACGACTGAGCGAGGAGCCGCTCACAGACGTGATGCCGACTTCAGCCTCGCTCGAACGATCTCGCGCGCGCGAGCGGTAGACGGAACGTCGCCGACGAACACGTCGCAGACCTCGATCGCGAGCAGCGCCAGCTGGATGGGGTTGGCCGCGACGACTCCGTCGGGGAGGCAATCCGCGTGCTCTCGTAGGAAGGCTGCGGCCGCCTGCACCGCGAGGTGCTCCTGGCGGTCGCGCTCGGTGGCGTAGCTGAAGCTCCAACGACGCAGGCGCTGATTGATCAGCTGCTTGCCGTCCGCACCGGCCTCGATCCCGGCTGCCGGGAACACTCGACAGTCGTAGCTCCGGCAGGTTTGGGGCCGCTGCTCGTAGATCGAACACTTGTCATCCAGCAGCATCGGACAGCGGCCGCTCTCATCGAAGCCCAAGAGAACGTTGCCCTTGGGCAGGCCGGGCGCCGGGAACAAGAGCTCCTTCGGGATCCGGCTGAGGGCTTGGGATTCTTCAGGTCCGATCTGGATGAAGTACGACGACGTGCAACAGGCCGTGCACGAACCGCACGGCACGTCGGCGCTGCCCTTTGCGGCTAGCGCACTCTGCGTGCTGCGGAGCCAAGCGGAAAAATCGCCAGCAGGCAGATCCCCGGGCTCCGTAATAGGCGTGGCGCTGCCGGTGAGCTTTCCCATGCCGCGCGATCAGGCGGCGGAGCGGAGACGCGAGAATAGGAAGTAGAACGGCACGCTCGCGACGGAGACGCCCAAGCTAAAGAGAGCCGGTGTCGCGGAACCTGACAACATCGCGAATGCGATCCCGACGTTCGCGAGCACGTAGAGCGCTGGCACGACCGGATAGCCCCAGGCGCGGTAGGGCCGCGGGATCTCGGGCTGCCGGATGCGCAGCGCGAAGAGTGCGAGCACGTCGGCGGTGGTCGCGAGCACGATCGCGAACGTGGTGAACTCGAGTGCGCCGGGGAAGGTTTGGAGCACGGCGAGAATCGCGATCGCGACCGCGGCCTGGAGCCAGAGCGCCATCGCCGGCGTCCGGTAGCGCGCGTGAACGCGCTCGACGCCGGGCACGAAGATGCCATCGAGCGCCATCGCGTACGCGATGCGCGCGCCCACCAGGATGGTCGCGTTGAGCGTTCCCAGGATGGAGATCAGCACGAAACCCGTGAGCAGCTTCCCGCCGACCGGGCCGAGCGTCGCGAGCGCAGTTGCGGCGGCGGCGTTCGAAGCGCCGCGCAGGCCCGCGAGCCCTAATGCATTCAGATAGACGGCATTCATCAGCAGATAGATGCCGGTACACAGAGCCAAACCAACGAACAGAGAGCGCGGCACGTTGCGCGCCGGGTCGCGAATTTCGCTCGCGACGTAGACCGTGGCGTTCCAGCCGAGGTAGCTGAACAGCACCGCCGGAATCGCGTCCATGAAGCCTCGGAGAGACGGGCTCTGAACCAGAGCGAGCTCGCCCACCGGCGAGTCGGGGCGCGTGGCCGTCAAGAACGGCACCACGAGGCAAAACGCTCCGAGCGCGACCACCTTCAGCCAGCCCGTCGCGTTGTTCGCCCAGACGCCGTAACGAACGCCGGCGACGTTCAGCCAGGTGCACAGCAGCGTGCTGATTGCGGCGGCCAGCAGAATCGTGGGCCGCGACCACTCGAGCAGCTTGCCGAGATCCTCCGCGAAGGCGACTGCGAGCGTCGCGACGGTGCCGGCGAAGATCGCGAAGAACGTGATCCAGCCGATCATGAAGCCGGCAATCGGGTGGAAGGCCCGGCGCAAGAAAACGTAATCACCGCCCGCGTGTGGGAACATCGCGCCCAGTTCCGCATTCGCGAGCGCGCCTGCGAGGGAGAGCAATCCGCCAAGCGTCCAGACCGCGAAGATCAGGCCGACGTGGGGGATCTGACTCGCGATCTCGCCGGGCGTCTTGAAGATGCCCGAGCCCACCACGGAGGCTACGACGAGAAACACCGCCGCCTGGAGGCCCAGCTCTGGGCGCAGCTTGTCGCGCGGGTCGCGCTCCGACGTAAGGGTTCCTCCGTTCAAGCCAAGAACGGCACGAGCAGCAGCGCCACGATGTTGATCAGCTTGAGCATCGGGTTGATGGCGGGGCCGGCGGTGTCCTTGTAGGGATCGCCGACCGTGTCGCCCGTAACAGCCGACTTATGCGCGTTGCTGCCCTTCATCTCGCCCGCGAGCGCGCCGCTCTCGAT
>JANNDT010000221.1:0-16438 GCA_031387905.1 Deltaproteobacteria bacterium | reverse complement strand
CGCCGACATCACGCCGCGTCGGCCGAGCAGCTTCACCAGCCGGTTCAGCGTTACGCCGCCGTCACTCTTGGCCTCCGTCGCCCAGGTCAAGTTGTTGGTGACTGAGTCGTAGTGCGGCGCTTCGTGCCAGCCGACGAGTTCGAGCTGCGGCAGCCCGAGTTTTTTGCGCTCCGCATTCGCGGCGCGGTCGGCCTGCTTGAGGGAAGCGAGCAGTGCGTCGGCGTCGAGTTCGTCGCGGTCGCCGTCATCGACCCAGCCAGAGGGATCCCATTCGAAGATCACGAACCAGTTCGACGAGTCGGATTTGGCGACGGCCGCGAGCTCAGCCTCGCCGGTGAGGTTGCCCGTCTGCCGTAACAATTCGAGGGTGCCGGGGCGATCGAGGAAGACGTAGCCCGCGGGCAGCTCGAGCTGTGCGAGGCCGTCGCCGATCGGCGCTTCCAGGGGGCCGGCCTGCCACGGCAACCGCGGCGGTGCGTCGGCTGCGGCGGTTGGCTGCGGATCGCCCGCAAACGCGCCGAGCGGGAGCAGTGCCGCGAACGCCGCAAACGTGAATCCCCGAAGTAACCGTCGCATGAGAACCTCCTGGCGGGCGGATACCGCATTCTGCACTCGAGTCAGCAACTCTGACAACGCGAATCCTCTCACGCGCGCGCAGCTTCCCAGCGCACACGCACATGCTCCGGGCCGCGGATCACACCGCCTGTGATGCGCGTGTTAAGAGGCTCGGCGAGCGCGAGCGCGGGCAGCCGCTGCAGCACGACTTCGAGCGCCACTTCGAGCTCGCGCCGCGCGAGATGCGAGCCGAGACAGAAGTGCAGCCCATGCCCGAACGTGAGATGGCGGCGCCCTTTGCGCGCGGGCAGAAAGCGGTGCGGCTGTTCGAAATGCGCCGGGTCGCGGTTCGCGGCTGCGATGCCGTAGAGCAGCGGCGTGTTTGCGCTGAGGTGCACGCCCGCCCAGTGCACGTCCTTCGCGCACGCGCGCGGCAGCAGCGGGACGGGCGGCTCGAAGCGCAGGCCCTCGTCCACGATCGCGGGGATCTGGCTCGCGTCCGCGCGCGCGAGCGCTGCAATCTCAGGCAGCCCGAGCACGCTCGCGAACAAGCTGCCCATGTTCTTGTAGGTCGTGTCCGAGCCGGCCGGGAATAACAAGCGAACGAACGAGAAGATCTCCTCGTCCGCGAGGCGCTCGCCGCCCACCTCCGCCGTCACGAGTTCCGAGAGCAGATCTTCGCCGGGCCGCGCGCGACGTTCGGCGACCAGCACCCGCAGGTAGTCCGTGAACTCGCGCGAGCCGGCGAGGGCGCCTTCGGGATCCCACGGAAACTCGATCAGCTTCTGCGCCCAGTGCAGCAGCTTGGCCTCGTCGGGAATCGGAATGCCGAGAAAGCGCGTGATCACGAGGAACGGGAAGCGGCGCGTGAACTCGACGACCAGGTCGCCCTCGCCGCGCGCGGCGAAGCGATCGAGAAGAGCATGCGCGAGCGGCACCAATGACGACTCGACCGTGCGGCGCATCACGGCGGGCCGGAAGGCGTGCGAGACGAGCGCGCGATTGCGGCGGTGTTCGTCGCCGGCCATGCACTGGATGGTCTTGCCCATCACGGGCATCGCGATGCGCTCGTAGATCGCCTTCGACGGAAACGTCTCGTCGTCGGCGAAGGCGGCGGTGAGTTCGTCGTAACCGAGGATCAACCAGGTGAGTTCGCCGTGGAAGCGCACCGGCACGACCGGGCCGTGCGCGCGCAGCGCGCCCAGCACTTCGTGGAGGTTCGGCAGCTCCGCGTGAGCGAAGTCGATTTCGGGCAGCAGCACGGCCGCGGTCATCGAGTTCTCCTAGGCGAGCACCGGGAAGAGTTCCTTCACACCCGCCACGATGAACTCGATCGCGATCGCCGAGAGGATCAGGCCGAACAGGCGAATCACCACGTTCATGCCGATCGGGCCGACGAGCTTGCCGATGCGCTCGGCGTTGCGCAGCGCGAGCCAGCAGAGCGCGGAGAGCAGCGCGATCACGCCGAGCACGAGGCCGCCGTGCAGCGCGCCGGCGCCCGCGTTCATTTGCAGGATCACCGCGCTGATCGCGCCGGGGCCCGCGAGCAGGGGCACGCCGAGCGGAACCACCGCGATGCCTTCCTTGGTGGTGGAGACGAGATCTTCTTCGGGCGTGTGGCGCGTGCGGTCCGGCTCGGCGGTCAGCATCGAGATCGCCATCAGTAACAACACGATGCCGCCGCCGACGCGGAACGCGGGCAGGCTCGTGCCGAACGCGCCGAGGATCATCTCGCCCGCGACGGCGGCGCCGGCGAGCACCGCGAACACCGCGAGCGCGGTGACGCGCGCGGTGCGCTTGCGCTCGCGCGTCGTGTAGCCGTCCGTGAGGCGCAAGAAGAGCGGGATCGCGGCGAGCGGGTCGACGATCGCGAGCAGTGCGATCGCGAAGCGCGAGTATTCCGGCCAGGCGATTTCCACGAGCGCATTCTAAGCGCACGCGGCGCGCGGCGCGCCGAGCGGCGCGGATGCTGGCCGTTATCGTCCGCCGCTCCGCCCCCCGGCAGAGTTCGCCCTTGTTGCAGGTCGCCTCGGATCCCGCCGCTCCCGCCGCCGATCTCACGCGCGATCTGCGCTCGATCGTTGGCGACGGCGTCTTCTACAGCGTGATGGTCGGGCTCGGCGAAACCTACGTGCCAGCTTTGGTGCTCGCGCTTGGCTACGGCGCGACCGAGGCCGCGCTCGTCACCACGATTCCGATGTTGTTCGGCTCGCTGCTCCAGCTCGCTGCGCCGTTCGGGGTGCGGTACGCGGGCTCGTATCGCAGTTGGGTGGTGACCTGCGCACGGCTGCAAGCCGCGTCGTTCTTGCCGCTCGTGGCCTCCGCGCTTGGCGCGCCACTCGGCGTCGTGGGCGTGTTCGCCGTGATGTCCGCTTATTGGGGTTTCAGCCTCAGCACGGGGCCTGCGTGGAACGCGTGGGTCGAGACGCTCGTGCCGCGCGAGCTGCGCGCGCGCTTCTTCGCCTCTCGGACGCGCTGGGCGAACGTCGCGCTGCTCGCCTCGCTGCTCGGCGCGAGCCTCGCGCTGCACGGCGCGTACGGCACGCCGCGCGCGCTGCCGCTGTTCGCCGCGCTGTTCGCGTGCGCCGCGCTCGCGCGCTTCGCTTCCTCGAATTACCTCGCACGCCAGAGCGAGCAGCCCGGCCTCGCGCGCACGCACGAGGCGCTCCACCCGCTCGATTCGCTGCGGCGCCTGCGCGGCACCTCCGCGGCGCGGCTGCTGCTTGCGACGCTCGCTCTGACGCTCGCCACCAACGTCGCCGCGCCGTTTTTCACGCCCTACATGCTCGGGCCGGTCGGGCTCGACTACACCGCGTTCACGCTCGTCACCGCGACCGTCTTCGTGGCGCGCATCGCGGCGCTCCAAGTATTAGGGCGGATCGCGCCGCGGGTCGGCGTGCCGCGCATGCTCGCCTGGGGTGCATTCGCGGTGGTGCCGCTGCCGGCGCTCTGGCTGGTCTCCCACAAGATCGCCTGGTTGCTCGCGGTTCAGGTGCTCTCGGGCGTCGCCTGGGGCGCTTACGAGTACGCGATGCTGCTCAGCTTCTTCGAGCGCATCGACGTGCGCTCGCGGGCAAGCGTGCTCTCGCTTTACAACGCGGCGAACGCAGCGGCGATGGCGCTCGGCTCGCTGATTGGAGCGGCGGCGTTCGGCGGGCTCGTGAGTTCGCCCGGTGATTACGCGATCGTGCTGGCGCTCTCGTCCGCGCTGCGGCTGTGCGCTGCGCCGCTCTTTCGCAGCGCGCCGAGTCCGCCCGGGCCCGGGAATCCTCAATAGCTGCGGTCAGTCCCAGACTTTCTCCCAGCGCTTGCTTTGCGCGGAACGCGCCATCGCGAGCGCGATGCGCAGCTCGCCGACCGCCACCTCCGGGCCCGCGTCGAGCGGTTTTCCGTCGCGGATCGCCAGGGCGAAATCGAGGAACTCGCCGGCGTAGGAAGCCATGTAGCCCGCAGGCACGTCCGGCAACGCCGCCGGGAGCTCCGGCTTCACGGATTTTCCGCGCGCATCGCTGCCGTCATACAACCGAACGCCCGCGCCGATCGTAATCTCGCCGCGCGTGCCCGTAATGCGGAAGGTGTCCTGCGGCGCGATGCCGCCCTCGCTCATCAACAATGAGAAGTTTGCGACGACGCCGGAGCGAAACCGGAAGAGAGCGCGCGCGAGCGATTCGCCCTCCATGCGCGCGTAGGGGCGCTCCATCGCGGCGACGACTTCGTCGATCTCGCCCAGCCACATGCGCAGCGGGCGCATGAAGTGCGAGCCCGTGTCGAGCGCGATGCCGCCGCCCATCGCCTCTCGCGAGAGGCGCCAGGCGTCGCCGGCGTAGAACTCGGGCAGCGCGGGCGAGAACAGGTGCACGTGCGCCGTAACAGGTGTGCCGATCGCGCCCTGCTCGATGAGCTGCTTTGCGAGCAGCACGTCCGGCCAATACTGCGCGTTCTCGCCGATCATGAAGACGCGCCCGCTCGCGCGCGCTGCGGCGAGGATACGCTCGCAAGCAGCGAGACTCGTCGCCATCGGCTTCTCGAGCAGGAGGTGCTTCCCGCCCCGTAACACCTGCAGCGCGACGGGCTCGTGCAGTTGGTGCGGCACCATCACGTCGGCGGCGTCGATGCCGCCCGCAGCGAACGCGGCGTCGAGAGACGTGAAGGCCGCGGCGCCCGTCTTTTTGGCCAGAGCCTCTGCGCGCTCGCGCAGCGGGTCGACGACGGCGCGGATTTCGAGCGTGGGCACGCTCGCGAGCCCCATCCGGTGCCACTCCGAGATCGCGCCGCAACCGACGAGCGCGAGTCCGATGTTTTTCATGCGATGCGCCTCCCGCGCGACGCGAAGCTTGCGCGCCGCGTGGCCCCGCGGCAACGCGCTGCGCTAGCAAGCTTCGCAACCGCAGAAGGAGCAACGCGATGACGGCCAAGCTCGCGAAGCAGGCGCTCGATGTCGGCACGGTGACGAGCAACATCGAACGGTCGCTGGCGTTCTACCGCGACACGCTCGGCTTTGCGAAGGACAGCGAAATTGCGTTCCCGGGCGTCGGGACGCTGCATCGGCTGCGCGTCGGCGAGAGCTTCTTCAAGCTGCTCGCACCTGATGAGCCGCCGGCGGCGCGCGCGCCGGGTGGCGGCATCACCGGCGGCATCGGCTTCCGCTACGTGACGTTCATGCTCTCGAATCTCGACGAGACCGTGGAAGCCTGCCGTGCGTTCGGCGCGAAGATCGCAGTCGAGCCGAGGGCGCTGCGGCCGGGCGTGCGCGTGGCGATGGTCGAAGACCCGGACGGCAACACGGTCGAGCTGCTCGGGCCCTGATAAGCCGGACGAACTGCGCGATGGACTACGACCCGTACACCGACGTCGTGATGCGCGACCCGCATCCGACGTACGCGAGGCTGCGTGCCGAGAGCCCCGTGCACTATCTCGCGCAGTACGACTGCTGGGCGCTCTCGCGCTTCGAGGATGTGTACGCCGCGACGCTCGACGCCGAGTCGTTCTCGGCACGCGGCGGTACGGCGCCCGGCCAGGTGTTACGCCGCGAGCCCGCGCCGCACACGTTCATGACGATGGATATGCCCGAGCACCGCGTACACCGCGGGCTGATCTCGCCGCGCTACGGCCGCGCCGCGGTCGCGAGACTCGAGCCGCAGGTGCGCGCGATCGCTCGCGAGTTGCTCGCGCCGCACGCCGAGCGCGGCGAACTCGAGGTCTACGCGCTCGCGAATCGCGCCGCGATCTGGCTGGCTGCGGACTTGCTCGGGCTCGCGCGCGAGGACGCCGAGCAACTGCGCGCGTGGATCGATGGCTTCTTCCATCGCGAGCTGGGCCAAGCGGGCCCCGGCCCTGAAAACTACGCCTGTGCGGGCCGCGTCTCGGCGCGGCTCGCGGAGATCGTTTCTGCGCGGCGTGGAGAGCCGAGCGCGGGCGACGACCATCTGTCCGCGTGGCTTGCGGCGCGCATCGACGGCCGCGCGCTCGCGGACGAAGAGATCGTTGCGAACCTCTACTCGATGCTCGTGGTCGCGACCGAGACGGTGCCCGCCGCCATCGCCAACACGCTCGCGTTGCTCGCCGCGCAGCCGGACGCGCGGGCCCGCGTGTTGGCGGAACCGGCGCGCATCCCCGCCGCCTGGGCCGAGGCGCTGCGCGTTGACCAACCGACCAACCTGCTGGGCCGGCGCGTCCTCCGCGACCGCGAGCTGCGCGGCATGAAGCTCCGAGCTGGGCAGGGCGTGCTGCTGCTCTGGGCATCCGCCACCCGCGATGAGGCGGAGTTCCCCGATGCCGCGCGTTTCGACCTCGACCGCCGTCCCGCGCGCTCACTCTCCTTCGGCCACGGCGTCCACAAGTGCCTAGGCGAACACCTCGCCAACCTCGAAGGCCGCGCGCTGCTCGAAGAGTTCCTGGCGCTGCTCGGGAGCTACGAGGTCGAGTGGGCGCGCGCCGAGCGCATGTACGGCGAGTTCCTGTGCGGGTACCGGTGCCTGCCGGTGCGCTTCCAAGCACGGAATTGGGCCTGATCGCCCGGTCAGGTGCGTGTTTTCCAGTGTCCCGCGGGGCTTTGCGCGCAACCGAAACCAGATTCCCGCGGTTGACGTCTTTACTTCGGTTTTTACTTCGTTCTAGCGCGCTGGCGCACGGATGCGCCGTCAGGTGCATCCGAATGGGCAGGGGAACCGCGGGGGGTGGTGCTCTTGTTCACGTTGGGCTGGCGCGTCACGCCGAAAGGTATAAGGACCTCGAGGCACTAACCGAGCCGGATCCGCCCGACCGGCAACGGGAAGAAGCAAATGTTGGATCGCGAACGAAACTCCGAGACTCCTGAGGCGCCGGCTCCGGCGCCCGCAACGACCACGCCCGCTTCCCGCAGCAGCGGCGGGCCGCGCGAGTCGCTCGCCGCGTACTTCGGCGACGTCGCCGAAATCACGACGCTTCCGCACCCCGAGCAGCTGCGGATCTCGCGCGAACTCGAAGAGGCGACGCGCGCGTTCCACGAATCGCTCTACTGGGTGCCGTGGGTCGCCCGCCGCGGCGTCGGCGAGTGGCGCGCGCGCAAAGACGGCGGCCGCACCACGCGCCGGCTCTCCGAGGGCTTCGGCACGGGCGACCTAAAGGTTGGCGTGAAGCTCGACGCGGCGATGGCGGTGCTCGAGCGCACCGAGAAGAAGCGCGCGGCGCTGACGGGCGCCGCCACGGCGAAGGAGCGCGCGCGGCTCGACAGCAAGGCCGCGCTCTCGCTTCGCGAAGCGGACCTCTCGTTCTCGTTCCTGCGCGTGCTCCACTCCGAAGCGGTCGACCGCGAGACGCGGCTGCGCCGTGCCGAGCACGCGCGCAAGCGCATGCGAGCGCGCCGCAGCGCCCCGCCGAGCACGCGGCCGCGAATGTCGATGGCGGAGCTGAACCACGCGATCTCGGAGATCGAGGCGGAGATGGGCCTGTGCGCGCGCGAGTTCCACGAGCGCATGGACCGCGTCACGGCGCGCTACGAGGCGATGAGCGAGATCAAGAACCGCTTCGTGTTCCACAATCTGAAGCTGGTGATCGCGGTCGCGAAGGAGTTCCGCGGCATGGGCCTCGCGTTCCCCGATCTCATTCAGGAAGGGAACACGGGCCTGATTCGTGCGGTCGAGAAGTTCGACTGGCGGCGCGGCTTCAAGTTCTCGACCTACGCGGTCTGGTGGATCCGGCAGGCGCTGATTCGCTCGATCCAGAACCAAGCCCGCACGATCCGCATCCCGAGCCATCACCACGACGCGCTGCGTTGGCTTTCGGAGACGCGCACCAAGCTCTTTCAGGAGCTCGGGCGCGATGCGACGCCGGAGGAAGTGGCCGCGGCGATGGAGATGCCGCTCGACAAGATCGAGGAACTCCAGTCGCTCGGGCTCGAGCCGCTCAGCCTCGATGCGGAGATTGGCGACTCGTCTTCGCGCCGGCGCCGAAACCTGCAAGAGATGGTGGACGACCCGGACGCCGTGCAGGCGGGCGAGGCGCTCGACGAGGGCCGACTGCACTCGCTCGCGCGCGAGAGCCTCGACGTGCTCGATGAACGCGAGCGTCGGATTCTCGTGTGGCGCTTCGGGCTCGACGGCGGCAGCGAGCACACGCTCCAAGAAATCGGCGAGAAGCTCGGCCTCTCGCGCGAACGTGCGCGCCAGCTCGAAGCGCGGGCGCTCTCGAAGATTCGCGCCAGCGGCGCGGGCGGGCGCATGCGCCGTTACGCCCACGAGCGCGACATCGCGCCGGAATCCAGTGGAGTCGCGGTCGCGCGCTAACCCAGAAGCGCGCGTCTGTCGGCAAGGCACGCGGCCCTCGAAGCAAAGCGCTTCGAGGGCCGCAACCTTGTTGGGGCTACAGCTTCGGTGTGGGCACGCGGATCGCGGGCGCTTCGGTGCCGCCGTCGATCTGAAAGATCTTGCCCGTCACCCAGCTCGAGGCGGGTGACGCGAGGAACAGCGCGGCCGCGGCGATGTCCTCGGGCGTGCCGGGCCGCGCCATCGGCGTATTCGCCTCGAACTGCTGCCGGAGCGCATCATTCGAGAGCACCATCGCGAGCGCCTGCGTGTCGACGCCGCCCACCGAAATCGCGTTGACGCGAACTTTCGGCGCGACCTCGGCGGCGAGGTTGCGCGTCAGCATGTTGAGCGCGGCCTTGGCAGCGCCGTAGGCGACGAAGCCGGTCTGCACCATGTCGCTCGAGCGCGACGAGATGTTCACGATCGCACCGCTGCCGGCCGTCTCGATCATCTTGGGAATGCACAGCCGCGATAACAAGAACGCGCTCGTCACGTTGAAGCGCAGCGCCGCCTCGAAGAAGCGCTCGCTCGTGTCGAGCGCCGGGCGCGGGCCCGTGCCGCCGGCGTTGTTCACGAGCACGTCGATGCGCTCGAACTCCGCGAGTGTTAGGGAGACGAGTCGCTCGAGCGACTCGCTCTTGGTGACGTCGCAGACGACCGCGAGCGCTCGCCGGCCGCGCGCCCGCACCTCCGCGGCCGTCGCGTCGATGTCCGCCTGGGTGCGCGCGGCACAGACCACGTGCGCGCCGGCTTCCGCGAGAGCGAGCGCAATGCCGCGGCCGATGCCTTTTCCCGCGCCCGTCACGATCGCGACGCGGTCCGTGAGTTTGAAGCGCTCGAGGATCATCGCGCGAGCCCGAGCTGCGCTGCGGCCTTGCCGTGATAACTCGGCAGATCGAGGTAGGTGCGAATGCCCGGCTCGGCGCGGCACACGGCGGGGATCGCGTTCACGCACTGCATCGCCGTCGCGACGATGCCCGGGTTGCGCGCAAGGCCGCTCGCGATCGACTCGGGGTGAAGGCCGTGGAAGGTCGTCTTCACCGAGGGATCGCCGGTGATCTCGACCTCGAAGCGTTCGCCCTCCGGGCCGAAGCAAAAGGCCGGCTCGAGGTTCGCCTCGCCCATCAGCCAGTTCACGCGCACCGTAATCACTGGCTCGCCGCGCACGGTCGCTTGCCAGGTGAAGCGTTGCGCCGCGACGCGGCCCGGCGCGATCGTGCCGATCGGCGAAGCGAGCGGCGCCGTCGCGACGGCCAACTCGTGAAGCGCGCGCCGCTCGCTGTCCGCAGCGAAGCCGAGCGCGGCGATCAGCATGTCGATCGACTGCAGGAAGCCGCCGGAGAGCAGCCGCAGCATCGGGCTCTGCTTGGCTTCGTCGGGGGTCTTCCCGAATAACATCACGTCGCGAATCACCGCCGGCGCTCCGTAGGTGCGAATGTCGGACCACTCCTCCGCTCGCACGTGCGTGATCGCCCGCGAGAGCGAAGAGATCGCGAGCGGGAAGCGCTCCGTAATGCCACCGGGGTGAATGCCGGTGCCGTGCAGCGTGACGCCGCCTTTGCGGCACGCGGCCTCCATCTCGGCGACGCTCTTCGAGCCGAACGGGTAGAACCAGCCGAGCGGCGTCACCACGTTCTTGCCGGCTTCGAGGATGCGCCGCACTTCCTTGGGGTTCGCCGTAATGGGGCTGTAGAGCACGCAGTCGGCCGGCAGTGCGAGCAGAGCTTCGACGTCGCGTGTCGCGCGCACGCCGATCGGACCGCGCCCGGCGATCTCGCCCGCGTCGCGGCCGTCTTTGTCGGCGCTGTGCACCCAACAACCGGCGAGCTCGAGTTCCGGGTGGTCGAGGATGCCTTCGATCGCGGCGCGGCCCACGCCGCCGGTCGCCCACTGAATTACGCGATACGTCATCGCTGCCTCCGAAGGGCGCGGACGATACCGCGAGGCTGGATATGGTTCGGGCATGCAGGCACACCGCTCCCGCCTCGCGCTTGGCGTCGCTCTTCTGGCAGCCGTGCTCGCGACCGGCTGCGCGCTGAACGCGCGGCCCGCAGCGAATGCCGTCGCGCCGCCACGCGACAGAGCGGACGCGCGCTGGAACGTGCTGCTGATTACGGTCGATGCGCTACGCGCCGATCGCATGAGCCTGTACGGGCACTCGCGCCCGACCACGCCTCAGCTCGACGCTTTCGCGCGTGACGCCGCGGTGTTCGAGAACTTTTTCGCCGTCTCGGCGCACACGAGCCCCGGCATCATCTCGCTGCTCACCGGCCAGGCGCCGCCGGTGCACGCGCAAACCACGCAGTACAGTTATTACGACGCGCTGATCCCCTCGCCGCTGCGCACGCTCGCGGCCGCGGGCTACGACAGCATCGGCTACGTGACTCGCGGCGCGACGTATTCGGATCTCGGCTTCACGCGCGGGCAAGACGGCAAGCCGACGGACGCGCTGCTCGCGGAACTCGCGCACAGCGAGAAGCCGTTCTTCGCGTGGCTGCACACACGCGAGACGCATCTGCCGTACAGGCCAGCGCCCGAGTTCGCGGGCCGCTTCACGCGCGGCATGCACCTCGATTCGCCGCTGCTGCGCGCGGTGCGCGAGCACACGCTCGTGCTGCGCCATCCGCCGCCGAAGCTCGCGCTGCGTCACGCCGGAGACGTGCCTGCGAGCGCGGCCGACTCCGAGCCGCTGCGCGCGCTCTACGACGAGTGCGTCGCGAGCGCCGATGCGCAGCTCGGCGCGTGGCTCGCGCAACTGCGCGAGAGCGGGCTGCTCGAGCGCACGATCGTGGTGATTACGGCCGATCACGGCGAAGAGCTGCTCGAGCACGGCTGGGTCGGGCACGCCTCGACCGGCTACGACGGCAAGCTCACCGATGAGATCCTGCACATCCCGCTCATCGTTCGCTTTCCCGGCGGCGCGCACGCAGGGCGCTACCGCGCGCTCAGCTCGCAGGTCGACCTAATGCCCACGCTGTTCGCGGTGCTCGGCATCGATGGCAGCGCGCTCGCGGCCAACCAGGAGGGCGTGTCGCTCGCCCCGGTGCTGCGGCGCGAACAGCCCGAGGTGCGCGAGTGGGTGTTCGCTGAGACCACTCGCAAGGGCTGGACGACGCCGCGCGAGGAGACGCGCGAGCGCCTCTCCGCCGTGCGCGAGCGCGGCGCGAACGCGGACTGGAAGACGCCGCCAAAGCTCATCGACGAGCTGCATCGCGTCGCCGCGAGCCGCATCGTGCACGCGGCGGCGCAACAGCACCTGGCGGCGCTAGCCCAAGCGCTCGAACGCGGAGACGCACCGGCAGCGGTCGCGCGCTGGCAGGCGCTCGCGCGTCTCCACTCGACATGGGGTCTCGAGCGCGAGCCCTTCTTCGCGAACGACGCGGCCTGGGCGGAGTTGCGCGAGCGCGCAGCCGAGCTCGCGTCCGCCGCGATGCGCTGCGACGCGCGCGATCTCCCGCTCACCGCGCCCGACTGCTCGCGATAGAGTGCCGCGCCAAGGAGCCGCGCATGGAAAAACTCACGGGACGGGTTGCAGTAGTTACGGGCGCCGCCAGCGGCATCGGCCGCGCGCTCGCGCGGCGCTTTGCGGCCGAGGGCATGAGCGTGGTGCTTGCCGATATCGAGGCAGGCCCGCTCGCTGCCCTCGAGAAGGAACTCGCGGCAGGCGGAACGCAGACGCTCGCGCACGTCACCGACGTTTCGCGCGCGGAGAGCGTCGAGGCGCTCGCGCAGGCAGCGCTGGCCCGTTTCGGCGCCGTGCACGTCGTCTGTAACAACGCGGGCGTCGTGACGGCCGGCCCAACGCACGAACTCTCCCAACAAGACTGGGAGTGGGTGCTCGGCGTCAACCTGTGGGGCCCGATCTACGGCGTGCGCTCCTTCCTGCCCATCTTGATGAAGCAGGACGAGGCGCACATCGTGAGCACCGCCTCCACGGCCGGGCTCGTCGCGGCGCCTGCCATCGCGCCGTACAACGTCTCGAAGTTCGGCGTCGTGGCGCTGATGGAGACGCTGGCGCGCGAACTCGCGGGCACGAAAGTTGGCGTCTCGGTGTTATGCCCAGGGCCCATCAACACACGCATCGGCGAGGCCGAGCGCAATCGGCCCGACGACAAGAACGTGCACGTCGAGACCGAGGCAGAGCGGCGTTTCTACTCGGGCGTCGGCCCGATCCTCTCGCGCGGCATGGATCCCGCCGACGTCGCGAGCCTCGTGCTGCGCGCCATTCGCGAGAACCGCTTCTGGATTCTCACGCACCCCGTGTGGAAGAAGATCTTGCAGGCGCGCGTCGAGTTGTTGGTGTCGGACGACGCGCTCATCGCGAGCGAAGTCGACAAGCCCGAGCGCTCGAAACGCCAGGAGGGGAGCTGATGCCGCGCTGGCAGCTGATCGGGCTGGTGCAGCCCGCGGAGGGCGTGAAGTTCGAGGACTACCGCGCGTGGTATCTCGACAACCACGTCGAGGACACCACGAACTGCCAAGGCTTCGTCTCCGCGCACGTCTACGAAGCGGTGCGCCCCTTCGCGGGCACCACGCCGCCCGGCTGGATCACCGTCTACGAGGTGGAAGCCGAGACGCCCGAGGAGGCCGAGCGCGTGCTCGCCCGCTACCAGCGCGATCCGAACGCCTACCCGAAGCGGCTCCCCGCGAACGGCAGCCTCGCGGTCGTTGGGGCCGGCTGGTACCGGCTGGATCGGGTTTTGACTCCGAAGTAGCCGCAGTCTGACGGACGCTTCCGGGCGGGGATGATTTCGAGACGCCGAGTCTTGAAACTCCCCAGCCCGTAGGTCAGAGTGCGCCGCAATCAACTCGGTAGCCGCGCGAAGTTGGGGCCCAACTCTGTGCGGTGCGTTCGCAGTCGCCAGTGCGGCCGCGGGCGGGTCTCCGAGTTTCTCAGGGGGACTCGACTTCATGTTCCAGCGAAAGACGTTCGTATCCGCATTGCTGGTGAGCGCACTTGCGCTTCCGGCGTTTGCTCAGGATGCCGCGGCGCCTGCAGCCGTCCCGGCCGCAGCACCCGCGCCCGACAGCGGCTCGCAGCGCTCCGGTGTCGAAGTGATCAACATCACCGCGCGCAAGGTCTCCGAGAATCTGCAGCAGTCGCCGCTCTCGGTTTCGGCCTTCAGTGCCGACTCGATCGAGAGCCTAGGCATCGGCGACACGCAGGACATCTCGTCGATGGCTCCCAATCTTTACATGACGCAGACGCCGGGTTCGTCGGCGAACATGGCTCTCGCCATTCGCGGCGTCGCCGGCGCCGAACCGCTCCTGACGCGCGAGCAGGGCGTCGCGATCTACATGGACGGCGCGTACATCGCACGCGTCACCGGCGCGATCATGGATCTCGTCGACATCGAGCGAATCGAAGTGTTGCGTGGTCCGCAGGGCACGCTCTACGGCCGAAACTCGACGGGCGGCGCGGTGAACTTCATCTCGGCCAAGCCGACCGAGGATTTCAACTTCATGCAGCGCCTCGGATCGGGCTCCTATGGCCGCCTCGAATCGGTGACGCGTATCAACACCGGCGAGATGCTGCCCGGCCTCGCCGCGAAGCTCTCGTACGTCCACCACGAGGAAAACGGCTACCGCAACAACCGCCTCCAGGCCGACAAAAACGACTTCGGCGCTACCAACACCGACGCGTTCCGGATCGCGCTCGGCTGGGACGCGACGGAGAACCTCCGGCTCGACTACGCGTTCGATGACTCGAACCAGGTCGGTCGCGGCCCGGGCTTTCAGCTGGTGGCGATCTCTCCGACGCTGTCCGGTGCGCTGACTGCGGGTTTCGTGAACGTCAACAACCTGCAGATCGGGAAGCAGGCCTTCAACTCGCTGGCGAACGACTTCGACGGCCCCAGCGAGCACACGATCCGCGGCCACAACCTGACGCTCGACTGGGATCTCGGCTTCACGCACCTCACCACGATCGTGACCCAGCGCAGTTGGGACAACACCGAGAAGGGCACCGAGCTCGACGGCAATGACCTCGGACCGGTCGGGGTTCTGACGCTTCCGTTCTTCTCATTTGCGTTCCTCCCCGATCCGAATCTGTTCGATGCGACGAACGAGCGTCATCAGAATCAATGGTCGGCCGAGACTCGCCTCGATGGGGATATCGGCGAGCAGATCAAGTACGTCGCCGGCTTCTACTACTTCAACGAAGACTTCGACGAGGACAACTTCCAGCGCTTCTTGTTCCCGTTCAGTCCCTTCGCTCCGCCGCTTTCGCTGAGCAACCCGTTCAAGTACAGCGGCGATTCGCGCTCCTGGGCGCTCTTCGCGAACTCCACTTGGACCCTGCCGTTCGACTTCCTCGACGACCGGCTCTCGGTCTCGGCCGGCGTCCGTTACTCGGACGATCAGAAGTCGTTCGACCGCACCTCGCCGATCTCGTCGTCGGGTTCCGACTCATGGACCAGCGTCGACTGGGACGTGGCCGTGAACTACGCGGCGACTGACAACATCAACATCTACTTCCGCGGCGCCTCCGCGTACAAGGCGGGTGGTTACAACCTGCGCTCGGCGCTGCCGGTCATCGACGCGTTCGACCCGGAGCGCGTGAAGTCGGTCGAGATCGGCGCGAAGACCGAGTGGTGGGATAACCGGGCACGCCTGAACGTGACCGGGTTCTGGAGCATCTCCACCAACCGCCAGACCGACGTGTTCGCAGCCGGGCCCGGTGGGGCGACCTCGATCACCATCAACGCCGGCGAAGCCGTGATTCCGGGCGTCGAGATCGAGGGGACGCTGATCCCGATCGACGGCCTCACCTTCGACGGAAACTTTGGCTTCATCTCGCCTAAGTACAACGAGTACAACATCGTCGACTCAGGAACCGGCGCCGTCGTGAACCTCGCTCACGAAGCGGCGTTCGGATACACGCCGGACATCACAGCGTCGCTCGGCGCTGAGTACGCGACGGCGCCGCTGGGTTCCAGCGGAATCGTCCTCACCGCGCGGATCGATGGTCGCTTCACGGACTCGCGAGTTTGGAGCCCGCTCGACGACGAGCGGTCCTCGAATCAGCCGGTCGTCACCGCGTTCCGCGACATCCTCGAGGACCCGAGTTACTGGCTGATGGATATGCGCCTCACGGTGTCAGAGATCTCGCTGACCGAGCGGGCGAAGGTCCGCGCTTCGCTCTACGGCAAGAATGTCCTCGACGAGAATTACATGCTGTCGGGCATCGACTTCGGCGCCCTCGGCTTCGCCGGCGGCGCCTACGGCCAGGGCGCGACCTGGGGAATCGACTTCACGCTCGACTACTAGTCGTCGCGTGAGTCGTTCGTGACTCGACCGGCGGCGGAGGCGACTCCGCCGCCGGTTTCTTTTTGGGGGCACGAGCGAGATGTCGAGGAAGCTGGCGATCGTGCTGGGCGTATTCGCCGCCCTGCTCGCGGCCGCGGCGCTCTGGCTCTGGCCCAGCATTCGCGCCGCGCGCGGCGGGAACGCGCCGGTCTACGACACCGTCGCGCCCGCGTTGCCCGCCGAGCTGTTGGGTGCGCGCAAAGCGGGCAAACTCGCGATCCTCGTCTTTTCGAAGACGAACGGCTTTCGCCACGAGCAGGCGATCCCGGCTTGCGAACGCTCAGTGCGTGAGATCGCGGGGCGCCGCGGCTGGCGAGTATTCGCGACCGAGAACGGCGCCGTGTTCGAGGACGCGCTACTGGCGCACTTCGACGTCATCGTCGGCAATAACACCACGGGCGACGACTGGAACGCGGCGCAGAAGGCGGCCTTCGTCCGCACCATCGAGAACGGCGGCGGCTTCGTCGGCGTGCACGGCGCGGCCGGCACGCGTTACGAGTATTGGGATTGGTACAAGGACAAGCTGCTCGGCGCGCGCTTCATCGGTCATCCACTGTTCCCGCAGATCCAGGAGGCCGCGGTCGCAGTGGAAGACGCCGCGCATCCCGCAACCCGCGCGCTGCCGCCGCGCTGGCTCGCGCGCGACGAGTGGTACAGCTTCGCCGCAAGCCCGCGCGGTCGCGTGCGCGTGCTCGCGACCCTCGACGAAGCGAGCTACTCGCCGCGCGAACTCACCAAGAACATCGCGATGGGCGACCACCCGATCGTGTGGTCGCAGTGCCTAGGCCGCG
>JANNDT010000210.1:0-4146 GCA_031387905.1 Deltaproteobacteria bacterium | reverse complement strand
ACGGCGTCGCCTCGCTCTGCCAGCCGCCGCCGAGACCGCGCGCATCGGCGTCGCGAAGGCGCAGGCATTTCCGCGCCTCACGCTCACGGGCTCGCTCGGCCTCGAATCGCTCACCGCGGCAGATCTCGTCAGCGCGAGCGCCTACACCCGGTCGATCGCCGGCAACATTTCCCAGGTCGTGCTCGACTTCGGCCGTGTGCGCGCGACGATCGAGGCCCAAGAAGCCGTGCGCGACGGCGCGCTCGCAGAGTTCGAGCAGACGTTGTTATTGGCGCTCGAAGAAGTGGAGGACGCGCTGGTGGCCTACGCGCAAGAAGAAGACCGGCGCGATGCGCTCGCGGCGGCGGCCGAGGCCGCGGGGCGCGCATCCGGGCTGTCGCGCGATCAATACGCGTCGGGCCTCATCGATTTCGAAGCCGTGCTCGTCGCGGAACGCGCGCTCTTCAGTTCTCAGGATCAACTCGCCGTGAGCGAGGGCGCGTTCGCCGGGAATCTCGTGCGCCTCTACAAGGCGCTCGGCGGCGGCTGGCAGAGCGAGGCGACGCCGTGAGCGAGCCCAGCATCGGCTTCGCCGCGCGCGCGATCGCTCTCGCGCGCAGCCCGCGCGGGCTCGCAGTGCTCGGCGCGCTGCTCGCGGCGCTGCTGCTCGCGCGCGTGTGCGGCGGCGAAGACGAAGCCGCGTACGAGACGGCGTCGCCGGAGCGCGGCGCGCTCACCGTGAAAGTCACCGCCACCGGCACGCTTCAGCCGATCAATCAGGTCGACATCGGAAGCGAGTTATCAGGGACCATTCGTACCGTCGCGGTCGATTTCAACGATGTCGTACACAAGAACCAAGAGATCGCGCGGCTCGATACCACGCGGCTCGAAGCGCAGGTGTTGCAATCCGCAGCCGCGCACGCAGCGGCGCTCGCGAACATCGATCAGGCGAGCGCGATCCTGCTGGAAGCCGAGGCGAGGTTCGCGCGCCTCGAGCGCGTGCACGCATTGAGCGGCGGCAAAGTGCCCTCTGCGGCGGAGCTCGATGTGGGCCGCGCCAACGCGGCGCGCGCGCGGGCGGACGTCGCGAGCGCGAGCGCTGCGGCGGCGCAGGCGAAGGCCACGCTCGACGCGCAGCGCACCGATCTCGGCAAGACATCGATTCGTTCGCCCATCGACGGCATCGTGCTGAAGCGTGCGATCGAGCCGGGGCAGACGGTCGCGGCGGCGATGCAGGCGCCGATCCTGTTCACGCTCGCGGAAGATCTCACGCACATGGAACTGCTCGTGAGCGTGGACGAAGCCGACGTCTCCGCGGTGGCAGAGAAGCAGCACGCCACCTTCACGGTGGATGCGTGGCCAGGCCTCGTGTTCGACGCGGAGGTCGTGCAGCTGCGCTACGGCGCCGACGCGCTCGAGGGAGTTGTTAGCTACGGCGCGCTGCTGCGCGTCGAGAACCCGGAGCGGCGACTGCGCCCGGGCATGACGGCGACGGCGGAGATCGAGGTGAAGCACGTGGCCGACGCGCTGCTCGTGCCAAACGCCGCGCTGCGCTTCCTGCCGCCCAGCAGCAAGCCCGACGAGAGCAGCGGCGTGATGCGTTTCTTCCGTGGCCCGCCGCGCGCATCGCGAAAGCCCCCTTCAGGCAACGGCCGCGGCGGCGTCGAGCAGAGCGTTCATCGCCTCGAGGCCGGCGAGCTCGCCCTGGTGCCGGTTACGGTGGGCGCGACGGACGGGACGCATACCGAGATCGTGGCAGGCAAGCTCGGGCTCGACGATGTGCTCGTCGTCGAACTCGCGCCGGTGAAGCCGTGACGAGTGCGGTGCCGGGTGCGCCGCTCGTGCACTTCGCAGGCGTCGAGAAGACCTACGGCAGCGGCGAGAACGCAGTGCACGCACTGCGCGGCATCGACGTGCAGATAGAGGCCGGCGAGTTCGTGGCGCTGATGGGACCGAGCGGCTCGGGCAAGTCCACCTGCATGAACTTGCTCGGCTGCCTCGATACCCCGAGCGCCGGGCAATACCGCTTCGAAGGCGTCGACGTCGGCAGCCTCTCGCGCGACGAGCGGGCGCTGCTGCGCCGCCGCGCGATCGGCTTCGTGTTCCAAGGCTTCAACTTTTTGGGGCGAACGAGCGCGCTCGAAAACGTCGAGCTGCCGCTCGTCTATCGGGGCCTCCCGCGCGAAGAGCGCCACGCGCTCGCCACGCGAGCGCTGGCGGCGGTTGGCCTCACCGGCTGGGAGGAACACACACCTGCGCAGCTATCAGGGGGCCAGCAACAGCGCGTCGCCATCGCGCGCGCGATCGTCACCACGCCCCCGCTGCTGCTCGCCGACGAGCCCACGGGCAACCTCGATTCGGCGCGCGCCCGCGAGATCATGGAGCTGATCGCGCGCCTGAATCGCGAACGCGGCATCGCCGTCGTGGTGGTGACGCACGATTTGGCGATCGCGCGCTGGGCTTCGCGCAAGCTCTACTTCTTCGACGGCCTCGTCTCGGCGCACGCGCCTGAGGCGGCCTAATGCTTCTGAACATGCTCCGCCTCGCGCTGCAAGCGATCCGCCGCAACGTGCTGCGCTCGTCTCTCACCGTGCTCGGCATCGTGATCGGCGTCGCCGCGGTGATCACGATGGTCACCGTCGGCAACGGCGCGACCGCGCAGGTCACCAGCGATCTAGCGAAGCTCGGCACGAACGTGCTGATGGTGCGGCCCGGGCAATCGTTTCATGGCGGTGGCGGCACGCGCGGTGAGGCGGCCCCCCTCAGCGTCGAGGACGCGACGGCGCTGCGGCACGAAATCGCGGGCGTGCTGGCGGCCGCGCCGATCGCATCGCGCCCGCTGCAGGCCATCGCCGGCGGCCGCAACCGCGCGACCTCGGCGACCGGCACCACCGCGGACTACTTGATCGCGCGCAACTGGCGCGTCGCGGAAGGCCGCGTCTTCAGCGACGCCGAGGAGCGCGCCGGGAAGGCGGTGTGCCTAATAGGCGACACCGTGCGCGACGATTTGTTCGGCGCGCAGAGCGCACTCGGCCAGCGGCTCCGCCTCGGGCAACTCTCCTGTGCCGTGATCGGCGTGCTCGAAGAGAAAGGGGAATCCGCGTTCGGCAGCGATCAGGATGATGTCGTGCTCGTGCCTTTGCGCTGGTTTCACCGCCGCCTCGCCGGCAACTTCGACGTGGGCACGATCTTCGTCGCGGCGCAGCCGGGCGTGCCCTCGTGGCGCGTTCAGCGCGACATCGAAAACCTGATGCGCGAACGCCGCCGCACTGCTGACGGCGAAGACGACTTCTCGGTGACCGACATGAAGGAAATCGTCGCCGCCTTCACCAGCACGACGCGCATCCTCACCAGCCTGCTCGGCGGCGTCGCGGCCGTGAGCCTGCTCGTCGGCGGCATCGGCATCATGAACATCATGCTCGTATCTGTTACGGAACGAACGCGCGAGATCGGCATCCGCCTCGCGATCGGCGCGCTCGGCCGCGAAGTGCTCACGCAATTCCTCGTGGAAGCCGTGGTGCTCTCCTCGCTCGGCGGCGCGATGGGCATCGCGCTCGGCCTCGCCGCCGCCGCCGCCGGCGCGAACGCACTCGGCGTGCCGTTCGTGCCCGACTTGTCGATCGTGCTGATCGCCTTCAGCTTCTCCGCCGCGATCGGCATCGCCTTCGGCTACTGGCCCGCGCGCCAAGCCGCGCGACTCGACCCGATCGAGGCGCTGCGGCACGAGTGAAGTCGAACTCGGCGGAAGCGCGCGTATCCTGCGCCGCGCGGGCCCTTAGCTCAGCGGTCAGAGCACCCGGCTCATAACCGGAGAGACCCTGGTTCGAATCCAGGAGGGCCCACCCTTAACACCTTGACTTTGCTCACGTTTGTTATTTTTACCCTTGTCGCTCGCTTGTCGCTCGCTCGTGTATTCAGGCCGCAGCACCTCGAGCATCGCGTTGTCCGCCAAACGCGCGTACCGGCGGGTCGAAACCAGCGAGGAGTGCCCCAAAAACCGCTGCAAGTGGCGCTCGGACACGCCGCGGCGGATCGCGTCGGTCGCGAACGAGTGCTTCGTGCCCTCGTAGAGCGAGATCGGCGGGAGCCCAGCGCGCTTCAGCGCCGCGCGCCACACGGTCTGCAGCGCCTTGTGCGGCCACATCCGCCCTGTGCGCGGGTTGGGGA
>JANNDT010000189.1:0-11725 GCA_031387905.1 Deltaproteobacteria bacterium | reverse complement strand
CATCAGCTCGCAGTTGCCGTGGTCGGCCGTAATGAGGGCCTCGCCGCCGCGCGCGAGCACGGCGTCGATCACGCGTTCGAGGCACGCGTCGACGGTCTCCACCGCCTTCACCGCGGCGGGCAGGTTGCCGGTGTGCCCGAGCATGTCCGGGTTCGCGAAATTCACGAGGATGAACGCGTAGCCGCCATCGGCGATGCCGCGCAGCAGTTTCTCGGTAACAAGCTGCGCGCTCATCTCGGGCTTGTGGTCGTAGGTGGGCACGTCGCGCGGCGAGGGAACCAGCACGCGGTCTTCGCCGGGGAACGGCGTCTCTAGCCCGCAGTTAAAGAAGAACGTGACGTGCGCGTACTTCTCGGTTTCGGCGATGCGCAACTGCGAGAGGCCGCGCGCCGCCAGCAGCTCGGCGAGGATCTGGCGCGGTTGCTCCGACGTGAACGCGAGCGGCAGGCCGAAGGCGGAGTCGTACTCGCTCATGCACACGAAGCGCGCGAGCTTGGGCACGCGCGCGCGCTTTAGCTGCCCAGTGAATCGCTCTTCACACACGCTCGCGAGGGCGCAGGTGAGTTCACGCGCGCGGTCGGCGCGGTAGTTGAAGAACAGCGCGACGTCGCCGTCGGCGAGCGGCTCGCCACCAGCGATTACGGTCGGCTCCACGAACTCGTCGCCTTGGTCGCGCGCGTAGGACTCCGCCACAGCCGCGAGCGCGTCCGGCGCGCTCTTCCCTTGCGCGAGCACGATCGCGTCATAGGCGCGCTGAATGCGCTCCCAGCGGTTGTCGCGATCCATCGCCCAGTAGCGCCCGAGCACGGTGGCGATCTTCCCGCCCGTCCGTGTTAGGCGTGGGAGCAGGCGCGCGAGATAGCCCTCGGCCGATCGTGGCGGCGTGTCGCGGCCGTCGAGAAAGGCGTGCACGATCGGCTTCACACCCTGCGAACCGCAGTAATCGATCAGCGCTTCGAGGTGATCCTGATGGCTGTGGACGCCGCCATCCGAGACGAGCCCGAGCAGGTGAATGCGCCCGCGGCCCGCGCGCGCAGCGGCCACGGCGCTCGCGATCTCGGGCACGCGCGCGGCGCCGCCGTTCGCGAACGCTCTCGAGATGCGCGTCATGTCCATCTCGACGATGCGGCCTGCGCCGAGCGTCATGTGCCCGACCTCGGAGTTGCCCATCTGGCCCGGCGGCAGGCCCACCGCTTCGCCCGAGGTTTCTAGCTTCGCCATCGGAAACTCGCGCCGCGCGCGCGCGAAGAACGGCGCGTGCGCGATCGCGGTCGAGTCTGAGGGGCCGCCGTCACCGAGACCGAAGCCGTCGAGCACGACGAGCACGATCGGTTGACTTCGCTCGCCTTCGGCTCGCTGCGCGCTTCGCTTGCTGGCGGGCCCGCGCGGCGTCTCGGCCCCAGCGCTCACCGCTGCGCCCCGCGCTTCACCTCGACGGGTTCCACATCGAGGCGCGGCGCGTCGGCCCACAGCCGCTCGAGGTCATAATGACCGCGGGCGTCTTGCTGGAAGACGTGGAAGATCGCGTCGCCGAAATCGAGCAGCACCCAGCGGCACTCTTCGAGGCCCTCGATGCCGAGCGCGCGGATGCCGGCTGCGCGCGCGGCGTCCTCGATGGAGTCGGCGATGGCGCGCACCTGGCGATCCGAGCTGCCCGACGCAATCAGGAACGTGTCGGCGAGCGAGGTGAGCCCGCGCATGTCGAGCGCGAGCAAGTCCTCGGCCTTGCGGTCGAGTGCGGCGTTCGCGAGCACGCGCGCGCGCACGAGCTGCTCGGCGTCCGTCGTGCGATTCGGGGGAGTTTCTTCGGTCGTCATGCGCTCACTCTGCTTCTCATCGCGCTGCATAGGCTCCACTCTCGATCACCGCGTCGTGCACCGCTTCGGGGAGGAGGTAGCGCACGGGTTCGCGGCTCCGGATGCGGCGCCGAATGTCTGTGGCCGAAACGTCGAGTGCGGCGATGAGAATGCGAGCGACGTTCGTGTTCGCCGTGCGATGCGTCCCGCTCTCTCCGTCGGCGGCCCAATCGATGGCGGCGGCGAGCGCCTCCGAGATCAAGTCGCGCAGCGGTTTCACGAGGCCCGGAGGGCGAGTCATCACGGCGAAGTCGGCGAGGGTTAGCAGCGCGGCGGGCTCGCGCCAGGCATCGAGCTCGGCGAAGGCGTCCTCGCCGACGATGAAAGTGAGGCGCGCGGGCGCGAGGCGCGCGCGGAGTTCGCGCAGCGTATCCACCGTGTACGAGGGGCCGGCGCGGCGGAGCTCGAGGTCGTCCACCGTGAACGAGGGGTGTTCACGCACGGCGTCTCGCACCCAGGCGAGACGCAGCGCGGCAGGCGCGATTGGGTCCGCGCTGTCCGCGCGCTTCAGCGGTGGATCCGCAGCTGGCACGAACACGATGCGCACGAGCCCGAGCTTCGCGAGCACCTCTTCCGCGGCGCGCAGGTGGCCGAGGTGGATCGGGTTGAACGTTCCGCCGAGCACGCCAATGCGCTGCGCCGCGGCGTTCATCTCCCGCGTTCGCGCGTTTCGTGCGCGCGCGGCCAGCGCTGGAATCTCGCTTTGGTGGACACCGAGGCCACTGTTTGACTCCGCTCGCCTTCGGCTCGCTGCGCGCTTCGCCGGACGCTGCACGTCCGCGTTCCTCTCGGTCGACTCCGCTCGCCTTCGGCTCGCTGCGCGCTTCGCTTGCTCATTCCCGCAGCTGGCCGTCTCCGAAGAGCACGAACTTGCGGGTGGTCAGCTCTTCGAGGCCCATCGGGCCGAAGGCGTGCAGCTTCGAGGTGGAGATGCCGATCTCGGCGCCGAGGCCGAGGCGGTAGCCGTCGGCGAACGCGGTCGAGCAGTTCACGCCTACGGTCGAGGAGTTCACGCGCCGCGTAAAGGCCTGCGCGTTGGCATAATCATTCGTGACGATCACCTCGGTGTGATCGCTGCCGTAGCGCTGAATGTGCGCGATGGCTTCGTCGAGGTCGCGCACGACGCGCACGGCCAGAATCTTGTCGAGGTATTCCGCCGACCAGTCGGCCTCATCGGCGGCGACGGTCTCAGCGAACACTTCGCGCGTGCGCGCGCAGCCGCGAATCTCGACGCCTTCTTCGTGCAGCGCCTTCAGCACATGCGGCAGCACGGTCTTCGCCGCGGCCTCGTGGCAGAGCAGCGTCTCGACCGCGTTGCACACCGCCATCTGCTTGATCTTCGAATCGCGCACGATCGCGCGCGCCATCTCGGCGTCGGCACTGGCGTCGATGAAGACGTGGCAGATGCCGGCGTTGTGTTTGATGACGGGCACACGCGCGCCGTCGAGCACACGCTTGATCAGGGCCGGGCCGCCGCGCGGAATGATCAGGTCGAGGTAGCGGTCGAGCTTGATCAAGTGATCGATGGCGGCGCGGTCGGTGGTGGCGACGACCGTAACTGCCGCGTCGGGTAGCCCCGTATCTGCGGCAGCCCCGCGCAGTTCCTCGGCGAGCGCGAGGTTGCTGCGAATCGCTTCGGAGCCGCCGCGCAGAATCACGGCGTTTCCGGCCTTCACGCACAGCGCTGCGGCATCGACCGTAACATTCGGCCGCGATTCGTAGATGATGCCGATCACGCCGAGCGGAATGCGCATGCGGCCGACTCTCAAGCCATTCGGGCGCACGCGCGAGTCGGTGATCTCGCCGACCGGATCGGGCAGCTGCGCCACCTGGCGCAGGCCGTCGAGCATGTCGCCCCACTTGCCGCCCGCGAGATCGAGCCGCTTCACCATCGGCGCTGCGATGCCCTTCGCCTCGGCCTCGCGCATGTCTTCGCGATTCGCCGAGAGGATGCGCTCCTGCGCGACTTCGAGGCGTTCGGCGGCGCGCAGCAGCCAGGCGTTCTTCTCGCGGGTGCTGAGATTCGCGACCGCGGGCGCCGCAGCCTTGGCGCGGCGAGCGAGTTCTTCGATTTCCTGCGCGAGCAGCATGGCGAGTTCCAGTTATCAGGAACGATCAGGCGCGCGGCGGCAGCAGCACGAGATCGTCGCGGTGGATCACTTCGTCGCCGTTCGAGAAACCTAGCACCGCAGCGATGCGCGCCGTCGCGATGCCCTTGATGCGATCGATCTCCTCGGACGAGTACGTGGCCAGCCCGCGCGCGAACTCGCGGCCGCCCGTATCGACGCACGCGACCGGGTCGCCGCGCTGGAAGCGACCCTCGACGCGCACGACCCCGGCGGGCAAGAGGCTTCGCCCGCGGTCGCTGAGCGCGCGCACGGCGCCGTCGTCGAGCACCAGCGCGCCGCGCGGTTTCGCGGTGAACGCGATGCGGTGCTTCTTGCTTGCGAGCTTGTTGCCGGCGCGGAAGAGCGTGCCCTCAGGCTCGCCCGCGGCGACGCGCAGGAGCACGTCCTTCTTGCGCCCGTGACACAGAACGGTGGCGGCGCCGGATCCGGCTGCGCTGCGCGCAGCTTGGAGCTTCGTGACCATGCCGCCGCGCCCGAACGCGCTGCTCGAGCCGCCGGCTGCGCGCTCGACGTCGGCGACGTTCTCGACCACGCCGTAGAGCGGCGGCAGCGGCTTCCCGGCTTCCGGCGGTGCCTGATGAAGCCCGTCCACGTCCGTGAGGATCACGAGCAGCTCGGCGCCGATCAGGTTCACCATCGTCGCCGACAAGTTGTCGTTGTCGCCAAAGCGAATTTCCTCGGTCGCGACCGTGTCGTTCTCGTTGACGACCGGCACGACGCCGAGGCCGAGCAGCGTCGCCAAAGTGTTACGGGCGTTCAGGAAGCCCTCGCGGTCTTCGAGGCCCGAGCGCGTCACGAGCACCTGCGCAGCCTCGCGGCCGCGTTTGCGCAGCGCTCTGCGCCACAACTCGGAGAGCCCGATCTGACCGACCGCGGCGGCGGCCTGCTTCTCAGGGATCGAGCGGCCGGGCTGCGACCAGCCCAGAGTGTGGCTGCCGATCGCGATCGCGCCGGAGGAGACGACGACTACCTCGCGGCCCGCGTCGAAGAGCGCGGCGACTTGGCGCGCGAGGTCGGAGACGACGCGCGCGCGCACGCGGCCCGCCTCGGTGAGCGTGCCGCTGCCGATCTTCACGACGATGCGCCGCGCGCGCGCGGCCTCGCGACGCAGTTCGGTGTCGCTCACCCGCGCTCCTCCACGATCGCGCGCCAGAGCGTGCGCACGAGTTCGGGGATGCCCTCGCCGCTCACGCCCGACGCGCGCAGCACCACGCGCCCGCGCGCTTCGAGTTCGCGCTGAATCGGATCGAGCAGGCTGCGATCTCCGAGCGCGTCGATCTTGTTCAGCAGCACGAGTTCGCGCCGTTCGCTGAGCGCCGTATCGTACGCAGCGAGCTCTTTGCGAATCGTCTCGTACTCGCCGAGCACGTCGCGCGTCTCGTCGAGCAGCGCCGTGCAGTCGAGCATGTGCAATAACAGCCGGGTGCGCTCGACGTGGCGCAGGAAGCGGTCGCCGAGGCCGGCGCCTTCGCTCGCGCCTTCGATCAGGCCGGGGATGTCTGCAACGACGAAGCGCTGGTCGTCGAGTTTCACCACGCCGAGATTGGGCGTGAGCGTCGTGAACGGATAGTCCGCGATGCGCGGGCGTGCGGCGGAGATGCGCGCGAGCAGCGTCGACTTGCCGGCGTTCGGCAGCCCTAACAGTCCGACGTCGGCGAGCAGCTTCAGCGAGAGGCGCAGCTTGCAGCCGCCGCCGGTCGTGCCGGGCTTCGCGAAATCTGGCGTCTGGCGCGTGGCGGTCGCGAAGCGCGCGTTGCCGAAGCCGCCGATGCCGCCCCGCGCCGCGACGAAGCGCTGCCCGGCTTCGGCGAGATCCGCGAGCGGCGGTGCGCCGCGCGCCGAGGTCGAATCGAAGATCACGGTGCCGACGGGCACCCGCACGATCTCGTCGGGCCCGTTCGCGCCGGCCATGTTGCGGCCCGCGCCATCCCCGCCGCGCCGCGCTTCGATGCGGCGCTGATACTTCTGGTCGAGCAACGTCGAGAGATTCGCGTCTGCTACGAAGATCACGTCGCCGCCGTTACCGCCGTCGCCACCCGCGGGCCCGCCGAGCGGCACGAACTTCTCGCGGCGAAACGCGACGCTGCCGTTGCCACCGTCGCCCGCGCGAACGGTGACGACGGCTTCGTCGATGAAAGGATCGCCCTCGTGGTTCATGGCGGGTTTGCGGGAGAGAACCCAGCAAACCGCGCGGGCGCTCCCCTAACTCCTTAAGCGGCCGGTTCGACTCGCGCGACGAGCCGCCCCTTCGACGGCCCATAGGCGACGACGCCATCGATGAGCGCGAAGAGTGTGAAGTCGCGGCCGAGGCCGACGCCGCGGCCCGGATGAATGCTCGTGCCGACTTGGCGAACCAGGATGGTGCCGGCGTTCACGACCTGTCCCGCGTAGCGCTTCACGCCACGGCGCTGGCCGGAGCTGTCGCGACCGTTGCGAGAAGAGCCCTGTCCCTTTTTGTGAGCCATCGCTGTGAACCTTCGCTGCGCAGCGCTTCAGCGCGCGCGCCGATTGAGGAATGCGTTAGGCGCGAATCTCGGTCACCTGGACTTCCGTGTAGTCCTGGCGGTGGCCCTGCTTGCGTCGATAGTTCTTCCGCCGCTTGCTCTTGAAGATGATGATCTTGTCGCCCCGACCGTGCGCCTTGATCGTGCCGAGCACCTTCGCGCCCGCCACGAGCGGCTTGCCAATCTGCGGCTCGCCCTCGTCGCCGCCGACGAGCAGCACTTCGCTGAACTCGACAGCGGAGCCCACGTCACCGGCGAGCTTGCCAATGCGCACCGCCTTGCCCGGCGTCAGGCGCACCTGCAAACCACCTGTTTTCACGACCGCGTACATCAGACACCACCTTCTTGCTCACGGAGGCGCGGCAGTATCGGAGATTCGCTTTGCTCGTCAACCGCTTCGGGGGTGGCAGCGGCCTCTCCGGCGCCATTCGCCTGCGCCTCGGCGGCGGCGGTGGCGGTGGCCTCTTCCTCCTCGTCATCGAGCAGCGACATCGCGAGGTACGCAGCCGTGGGCCGGGACGTCTTGGGGCGGGCCATCGGCGCTTCCTCGCGCGCTTCCACCGGGGTCGGCGCGGCCGGCTCGGGCGCCTGCGAGCGGGCTGCCACTTGCTGCTGGCGTTCGCTCTTGCGGTCCACCAGCCACGGCAGCGGGAGGCTCACCGGCTCGCCCTCGCCCGCGGAAGCGATCTCGAACTGCTCCTGGTGCAGATCCGCGCGCGCGCGGATCTCGACCTCGCGGCCGAGTTCGCGCTCGAGCGCCTGCAGGCTCGCGCGCTCGTGGGTCAGCAGCTGTTCGGCCACCGAGCGGTGCACGGTCAGAACGACGCGCTTGCCACCGAAGCTGCGCAGATCCTTGCGAATCTCCCGCAGCACCTTGTGCGCCACGCTCTCGGGCGTGAGCACATAGCCCCTGCCTTCGCAGTAGGCGCACGGCTCGCACAGCATCTGCACCAAGTTTTCGCGGGTGCGCTTGCGGGTCATCTCGAGGAGGCCGAGCTCGGAGATCTTCAGGATGTTGGTCTTGGCCTTGTCCTGGCGGAGCTCCAGCTGGAGCGCCCGGTACACCTTCTCCCGGTTCTCGGAGCTCTCCATGTCGATCAGGTCGAGGATGATCAGCCCGCCGATATTGCGGAAGCGGAGCTGGTTCACGATCTCGCGGACGGCCTCGAGGTTGGTGCGCAGCACGGTCTCTTCGAGGTCGTGTTTGCCCACGAAGCGGCCGGTGTTCACGTCGATCGCGGTGAGCGCTTCGCTCTGGTCGACGATCAGGTAGCCGCCCGATTTGAGCCAAACCTTGCGGCCGAGATTGCCGTCGATCTGCTCTTCAATGCCGAACTCGTCGAACACCGGCAGTACGCCCTGGTAGTGCTCGATGCGCGGCTTCGGGTCGGCCATGAAGCGATCGACGAACCCCTGCAACTCCGCGTGAACGCTGGGAGAATCGATCACGATGCGCTTAGTGTCCGAGTTCGCAAAGTCGCGCAGCACACGCAGTGCGAGCGACGGCTCGCTGTACAGGACCGCGGGCGCGCGCACCTGATCCTTGCGGATCTGGATGTCGTCCCAGACGGTCGTGAGGTACCGCACGTCGGCCTCGAGATCGGCGTCGCGCGTGCCCTCACCGGCAGTCCGAATGATGAAGCCAAGGTCAGCCGGCTTCACGCGGTTCACGATGTCGCGGAGGCGCCGGCGCTCGCGGTCGGAGTCGATCTTGCGCGACACCCCGACGCGCTGCGCCCAGGGCGTCAGCACCAGGTGCCGCCCGGGGATCGAGATGTGCGAGGTGATGCGCGCGCCCTTGCTGCCGATCGGCTCCTTGGCGATTTGCACCACGATCTCTTGGCCCTCGCGGACGAGGGTGTCGATCGCAGGCGCGTTGCGATTGCGGCGCCCGCGCTGGCGGGGGTCGCCGCCGTCGTCGAGTTCCTCGATGTCCTCGACGTAGTCGCCGGCGAACAGGAAAGCCGCCTTCTCGAGGCCGATGTCCACGAACGCCGCCTGCATGCCAGGCAGCACCCGCATCACCTTCCCTTTGACCACGCTTCCCGTCACGCTTTTGCTGCGGGCGCGCTCCAAGTGGAACTCGATGAACTGCTTCTTTTCGAGAATCGCCACGCGGGTCTCACCCGGGGTGGCGTTGATCAGAATTTCGTTTTGCATCCTCGTCTCGCTGGCCGGAAGACGAGGGCGACGATTCGTGCGAACTCGTTCACCATGCGCCTCCTGCGCTGTGGGTCGAGCTCGAGTTGTCAGCGAGACCGCCCCCAGATCGGGGACGGGGCGGGATCAGACGGGTGCCGCGGCTCCCAATTTGGGGTCGCGCGGCTGGACGGGATCTCGCAGAGGCATCCCGAGCAATCGACCGATGCCTGTTCGACCAATTCGACTGGGCATTTCAGGGTTTCGTTTCTCTAACGGCCTTGGGCTGTTTGCGCGCTTCCGCGGGTTCCCGCCTCACGTCCAGCGCTCTATTCCCTGGACCTCGCCCCGTTTTCTCGGGCACCCTCCAGCACTCTGCTGTTTCCGAGGGCAGCCCTTTGGAGACGAAATCCGCTTTGGCCGATCAAAACACTTTGGGAGCATCATGGATCGCATCCCGCCGGTCAAGAACGCATCGCGCATCGGCAAGCAACCGGCAGCACCTGAGCAAGATCCCCGGCGCGCGTTTCCCTCAGTCGATCGCCTGTTGCGCGAGCTCGCGGCCGGCGCTGGTGCTGGAGTTCCGCGCTGGGCATTGGGCGAGGCGGTTCGCGTTGCGCTCGCGGAGGCCCGGCGGCGCGCGGAAGCCGGCGAAGCGGCTGGAGATTTTCGCGCGGAGGCGATTCGGGCTGCACGCCGGCTCGCAGGCACGCGACCCGCGCGCGTGGTGAACGCGACGGGCGTGGTGCTGCACACGAATCTCGGTCGCGCGGTGCTCGGAGACGGCGCGGCGGCGGCTGTGGCGGGCGCGGCCGCGCACTACAACGACCTCGAACTCGACCTCGGCAGCGGGGAGCGCGGCGAGCGCCTGGCCGGGCTCGAAACCAAGCTGCGGCTCCTTTCCGGCGCGGGCGCCGCCGCCGTCGCGAATAACTGCGCCGCCGCGGTGCTGCTCGCCCTCGACACTTTCGCCCGCGGCCGCGAGGTGATCGTCTCGCGCGGCGAGCTCGTCGAGATCGGCGGCTCGTTCCGCGTGCCAGACATTCTGGCTCGCGCCGGCGTCACGCTCGTCGAAGTCGGCACCACGAACCGCACCCACGCCAGCGATTATGAGGACGCGATCACGCCCGCGACGGGCCTCCTGCTGAAAGTGCACCGCTCGAACTTCGAGCAGCGCGGCTTCGTGGCCGAGGTCGCGCTTGGCGAACTCGTCGAGATCGGGCGGCGCCGCGGCGTGCCCGTCGTGGAGGATCTCGGCAGCGGCACGCTCGTCGATCTGCGCGCGCGCGGCTTCCCTGCGGATTCGTTCGTGCCCGCGCGGCTCGCGACCGGCGTCGACATCGTCTGTTTCTCCGGCGACAAGCTGCTCGGTGGCCCGCAGGCTGGGATCGTGCTCGGCTCGGCCGAACGCGTCGCGGCGATGCGCAAGAACCCGCTCGCACGCGCGCTGCGGGTGGACAAGCTCACGCTCGCCGCGCTCGATTGGCTCGCGACCGCGCTGCTCGACGGACGCACCGCGGAGATCCCCACGCTGCGCATGCTGCTCGCGCCCGAGGCCGAGCTCGAGGCGCGCGCGCATGCGCTCGCGGCGCAGCTCGCTCCGCACGCGCCCCAAGGCGTGCGCATCGCCGTGGTGCGTACCGAGGCGCCCGTTGGCGGCGGCTCGCTGCCGGGCTTCACGCTGCCGTCGTTCGCAGTCGCTCTGGAGGGCCTACCGGCCACGCAGCTCGCCGCAGCGTTGCGCAGCGCCTCGCCCGCGGTGCTCGCGCGTACGCAGGGCGAGCGGGTGCTGCTCGACGTGCGCACGCTGCTCTCCGACGACGAAAGTCAGCTCGTGAGCGCGCTCACGGCGCTGCGTTTCGATTGATGCTCTAGGAGCCATCGCGTAGAGTGCCCTCGCCGCATGTTGAACTCGAGCGTTCTCGTACTCAATCGCTCGTATTTGCCGATTCACGTTACGTCGGCGCGCCGCGCATTCACGCTCGTTTATCAGGGCATCGCGCGCGTCATCGACGAGCAATACAAGACCTTCGACTTCGACAGCTGGAGCCAACTCGCCGTCGCGCGCAATCAGGAGTCGATCGGCACGGCGCACGGGCCGATCCGGATTCCGCGGGTGATCGTGCTGGTGGCTTTCGACCGCTTGCCGCGCCGCCGCGTGCGCTTCAGCCGCATCAACCTGATGGCTCGCGACGATTTCCAGTGTCAGTACTGCGGCATCAAGCCGGTGCGGGCGGAGCTGAACCTCGACCACGTGGTGCCGCGCGCGCTCGGCGGACGCAGCACGTGGGAGAACGTGGTCACGAGTTGCATCGACTGCAATCGCAAAAAGGGCGGGCGCACCCCACGGCAGGCGAACCTGAAGTTGAAGAAGCGGCCCGAGCGCCCGCGCTGGACGCCGCTCATGAACCTGATGTTCTCGAGCGTCCGGTACAAGGAATGGCGACCGTTCCTGAGCGTGGTCGACGCCTCGTATTGGAACACCGAGTTGGTCGAATGAGCAGCGCCACGGCGCGGAGCGTAGTTACGGAACCCACCCCCAACATCGCGGATGTCCCGCGCCCCCGGCTCATCGCCGTCGGCGGCGGCAAAGGCGGCGTCGGCAAGACGTTCCTCTCGGCGAATCTGGCGATCGCGCTCGCGCGCAGCGGCTACCGCGTGGTCGCGATCGACACCGACATCGAGGGCCCGAATCTCCACACTTGGCTCGGCGTGCGCTCGCCGTCGCGCACGCTGGCGGATTTCGTCGCCGGCCGCGAAAGCAACTTGCTTCGCCTGATCGTCGCGACGCCCACCGAGAACCTCGGCCTAATTGCTGCCACGCAAGGCAACCTGGCCGGCGCGCAGCCGGACGCGCAGCGCCGCGCCGAACTCGTGCAGGGTCTGCGCCGCTTGCCCTGCGATTTCGTGATCGTCGACTGCGGCGCCGGCGCCCACCCGGCGACGCTCGATTACTTCCTCGTCTCGGATGACGGATTGATCGTGAGTCACCCCGAGCCCACCTCTGTGGAGACCGCCTACACCTTCGTGCGGGCCGCGTTTTATCGGCGCATGCAGGCCGCGCTCCAGAAGCACGACGCGCGCGCGCTGCTGCGAG
>JANNDT010000183.1:0-7110 GCA_031387905.1 Deltaproteobacteria bacterium | reverse complement strand
CGCGAATCCCTGCGCGCAGACGCCGGCGCGCTGGTGGACGAGTACTGCGACGCCGAGTTCGCGGACAGCCTCGACTACACGCTGTTCCCGAACTTCCATCCTTGGGGCGCCTTCAACCGCATCGTCTACCGCTTCCGGCCGAACGGGAACGACCATCGCTCGGCGATCATGGAATGCATCATGCTGGCGCCGTTTCAGGGCAAGCGGCCGCCGGCAGCGCAGATCCATTGGCTGAAGGAACACGAGCCGTGGGGCTCGGCGCTCGGCTTCCTGGGCCGGGTGTTCGACCAAGACGCCTTCAACATGCCGAAAGTCCAGCTCGGGCTGGAATCGACCTATAAACCCGGCGTCACATTGGCGAAGTATCAGGAATCGAAGGTGCGCTGGCTGCACCACAAGCTCGGCGAATGGGTGGAGGGAGGACGATGAGTGCACGGAGTACGAGACACCCGTTCACGAACGCCCTCTACGTGCAGCAGCCCGACGGCAATGTCGCGATCACCGATGGCGACAAGCAGGGCTTGTTCCGCCCCGACGGCCGCTGGATCTCCGGTGCGCTGCGCGAGGCCGACCCGCAGATGTGCGTGTGGGTGGCGGCCCAGGTCGCGGCGACCCCGCTGTCGGATTCGCGCACGGCAACGGCGCTGAAGGCGCAGAAGCCGGCCTGACTACTCAACCCTTGGAGTCCGTCGATGAACTTCGATCACTGGATCAAAGACGCGAAGCCGGCCAAGTGTCCGATGAAGCTCGATGAGGTGGACCTGTTTGCCTCAGGTGCGCAAGAACACTGGTATCCCGCCTACAAGATCCTTCACGAACAGGCGCCCGTGCAGCGCCTTCCGGGTGAGGGGACGACGCCCGGCACGGATGGCTACGTGCTCTCGAAGTACGAGGACGTCGCGCGCGTGGTGCGCGATCCCGTGCGCTTCCAGCCCACGCTCTCGAACGTCGTCGACAGCATGCTCGCGAGCGGCGTTCCTCCCGAGGAGATGCCGCTCACGAACGCCATGATGGCTTCGATGATGACGCTGCGGCCCACCATCGAGCTGTGGCGCTCGCACCGGCAGGAGCTCACCGATCCCTGGGTGGGCCCGGGCGCCGGGCGGCACACCGAGATGGTCACCCGCTGTACGGACGAGTTGATCGACAAGTGGATCGACCGCGGCGAGGTGGATTTCATCCGCGAGTTCGCGCGCCCGTTGCCGCAGATGGTGATGGCCAACGTGCTCGGCTTCCCCCTGACAGATATCCCGAGACTCGCCGACTGGGGCACCGCCACGGTCGCTGCGTTCGTGTGGGGCAAGGGGCATCGCAATCAGGTGACGGACGAGCAGCTCAAGGAGCAGTTCGTCCACCTCGACGGCTTGAAGGACTACGTCAACCAGCACGTCCTCGAGAAGCGCGCGCATCCCAAGGACGACATGATCAGCTGGCTGACGCAGGTGGTCTACAGCCCGCTGAAGCGCAAGCTCAGCGACCTCGAGATCAACGGCATCGTCTACGCGATGCTGATCGGCGGCCTGGAAACCACGCAGTACGCCCTCGACGAGCAAGCCCAGTTGTTATGCGAGCAGCCCCAGGTGTGGGCGACGCTCAAGCAGGATCGCAGCAAGCTGCGCACCTTCACCGAGGAGGGCATGCGCCTGCGCTCGCCGACGCAGGGCTTGTCGACGCGTGTCACCACGCAAGACGAAGTGTTCCAGGGCGTGCAGGTCCCGAAGGGCTCGTTACTCCATCTGCGCTGGGCCGCCGCGAACATCGACCCCGACGAGTGGGAATGCCCGATGGACCTGCAGCTCGACCGCAAGGGCGTCGCGCGGCACCTCGTCTTCTCTGCGGGGCCGCGCGTCTGCCCGGGCGCCGGCATCTCGCGGATCGAGCAGACGGTGGCGTGGACGCGGCTGCTCGATCGCCTCGAGTCGGTCGAATACGCGCCGGACGTCGAGATCAAGCATCAGCCCGGCATCATGCTGGGCACGCTTCAGCTGAAGCTGCGTTTCACGAAGGCGGCGTAACCACTAGGCCCCGCGTTGTCTCTGCCGTGCCCATGCGCGCGCGTCCTCGGAAGAGACCCAGTGGAGCGCGTTCTGCAGCAGACGCCGGTAGGCGGGATTCTCGAACGCCGGCGGCGCGTCGCCGATGTCGGACACGACCACGGGGCTCGCGCCTGCGGAGTTGGCCCAAACGATTAGGTTGCTGCCCGGCGGATGGCTCCAGCCCGCTTGCTCTTCCGGCGCGGCGAGCGGCGGCGGCGTGAAGTTGCTGGCGACGAAGTCGTACTCGCCGCGCAGGAGGGGCAGCACGCGCTTCTCGAAGCCCGCCGTCTTCAGGTAGAGCTCGTCGCTGATCTCGAAGCCGCCTTCGAGGCCCGCGAGAACCGGGTGCTTGCCGACGGGCGCGAGCCGAATCTTCGCGCTCGGCAGCGGTCCGTGGCCTCCGCGATAGCCGCTGCCCGGGACCTCGACGCCGTCCAGCAGTCCCTTGCGCAGCATGAAGGAACTGCCGTGGATCTCGCGCCACAGCGGCCACTCGGGCCACGAGACCGTGGCGTGATTGAGCATCACGATCCCGGTGCCGCGCGCGAGGAGCGCCTCGATGGCGGCGCGGTACGCGCGCGGCGGCACGCCGGTGTCGTTCGCGCCGTCGTGCCGTAGGCCGATGCGCGGGATTCCGCTCATGTCGTAGAACAGCACGCAGTCGTAAGTGCCGACGTGCTCGGGCGCGAGCACCACTTGCGCGGCGGGTTGCTGGACGAGCGTGGTCGTCACGCCCTCCATCGCGGCGAACATCGCGAGGAACGAATCGTGCGCGAAGTCATGGCCCTTCGTGACGATCAGCGCGGAGATCGCCTTCAACATCGCTCGGCTCCTCGTGCCCACGCCAATGACTCTCGGCGGCCCGAGCGGGGCCGCTTCCGCTGCGACGTTGCGGTCCTAGGCGATCACTACTCGCCGAAGTGCACGCCGATCTCGAGGCCGTACGACCTCGGCCGCCCGTACATTGTGAAGTTCCACAGGCCTGCGACGGAGTTGGCGGCGATGCGCGTCCGCTGGTCCGTCAGGTTCTTGGCCCAGAGCGTCACGAAGTAGCGCTCGCTCTCGGGCGCAAACCGGATGTTCGCGTCGAGGGTGTTCCACGCGCTCATCTGCGTCTTGGGTGAGTTGAACACGGACATCTCGACCTCGTCCTGGTGCGAGAAGATCAGGTTGTAGGTCAGCGACCCGATGCTCAGCTGTTGCTCGTACGTCCCGGTCATGCCGACCTTGATCTTCGGCGAGAAGGGGACGGTGTTGTTCGAGAGGTCCCCGACCCCAGGGAGATTGAACGTCTGGTAGTCGTGGTGCAGGTACGCAAAGCTCCCGATGAGCGTCAGGCCGTCGGTAATCAGCCAGGTAGCCTCCGTCTCGAACCCCGTCGCTTGCGAGACGCCGGCGTTCACGTTGATCGTCTCTTGGCTCGTGTTACCGAACTCATCGGTGAATGGGACCACCTGTGAGCGGATCAGGTCTTTGTATTGCGTGAAGAAGACGGCCGTGTTCGTCTGCACGGTGTTGTCGAAGAACTGGCCCTTGAAGCCTACCTCCACGTTCCAGTTGGTCTCCGAGTCGAACGGCTGGCAGGTCGTCAGGCTCGAGCACGTCTCCGTGAAGCCACCGGGGATGAAGCCGGTCGCGTAGCTGAGGTAGACAAGGCTGTCGTCGGTGACGTCGTAGTCGACGACGAACCGGTACGTCACCTCGCTCCAGCTGTCGTTGAACCCGTTGTTGATGCCGAAGGCGCTGCCGGGAAGCGGAATCTCGAACGCCTTCAGATCCTTTGCGCTGAAACCGACGCCGACACGCGACACCGTGTTCGAACGGGCATCCTTGCACACCCCCGACACGAGCACCAAGTCCTTCGCCTGCGTCAATGCGGTGCAGGGACCGCCGGGGTTGGCGCGCCGGAAGAAGTCCTTGTTGTCCTTCGTCCAGCGCAACCCAACAGTGAGCGAGAGCCGCTCGGTGACGTCGTAGGTCCCATCCGCATAGATCGCGTTCGTGGTCCGGTCTTGGGCTGCGCCTCCGATGCCTGGGTCGGTCTGGAAGCTCGAGTCGAGGTTCAACGCGCCGCCGACGACAAGTGGTGGGCAGCCCGGATCCGGGACGGGAGCGAAGGGATTTGTGCAGACATCGTTGCGATTCGTGTCGACGAACGTCACGAGGCTCAGCAGGCCGACCGTCGCGTACGCGAGCATGTCGGTCTCTTCCTTCGAGTAGGAGTAGCCCGCCACGAAATTGAAGGGGCCGTCGAAGGTCGTATTCGCGCGCAACTCGATTTGGGTGTTCTTCTTCGTCGTGTTGCGCGTCGCGTCGAACAGCGAGTTGTACGCCTCGCCGGTATACGTGCTCGCGAGGATTTCCTCCTGGTTCCGCCAGCCCGCAATCGCCTTGAAGGTGACCTTATCGAGCGTGAGCGTCTGGTGGAGCATGTAGCCCTCGACGTTCGTGCGGTGGCCGGCACTAACGCAGAGGCCCTCCTCGTTGCCCTCGAGGCACTGATTCGACACGCCCGTGCTGAACACGTTCTTGTGGCCCGCGGCTTGGATCGACGGGAACCCGAGCGCCGGTAGCAGCATCGTCGGCTCGCTCTCGTTGATGCCGGGCGGCGTGCCCGAGTTGTCATCGAGGTAGTCGAACAAGAAGTAGGCCTCGTAGTTCTCCGTCGGCGTCCACAGCACCTTGATCTTGCCGGCGAAGACATCCGTGTTGTTGAGCTTCTCGCCGGAACCTTTGGTGCGCGTGTTGATGCTCGCCGGGACGGGTGCGAAGCCGAGCAGCCAGCTGGTCGGAAAGGTCGAGGTGTCCTTGTTGTTCTGGTAGTAGCCCTCGTCCCGATCGAGAATGCCGGTGAACCGCACCGCCAGCTTTTCATCGATGATCGGGATGTTCACCGCCGCGCGATACTTCTGGATGCTCGAGCCCTTGGGGCTGTCGCTGCCGCCCCAGGCGCCGTATTCGAGCTGGAAGTCTCCGCTCATCTCCGAGAGGTCTGGCCGCTTCGTGATGATCGAGATCGCGCCGCCGGTCGCGCTCTTGCCGAACAGCGTGCCCTGCGGGCCGCGATAGATCTCGACGCGGTCGACGTCGAACAACTCGACGAACTGCGCCTGGACGTTCGAGAGCGCGAACTCGTCGACGAGCAGCACCACCGAGGAATCCTGCGTCACGAGAATCGAGTTCTGGCCCGTGCCGCGCACGCCGCCCGCGATGGCTCGGAAGCCCGCGACCTGCCCGAGTGCAACGCCGGGCGTCATCTCACCCAGCTGCAGCACGTCGGTGCGAAACTGGTTGTTGATCATGTCTTCCGAGATCGCGGTGATCGCGATCGGCACATCCTGGACGGCCTGCGCCCGCTTCGTGCCCGTGACGATGATCTCCTCGATCCCTTCGCGCTTGTCGGGAGGCGCTGCAGCCTCCGGCGTCTGCGCGGCGGCTCCCGATTCTTGGGCGCGACCGGCATGTGGCAGCGCGAAACCGGTCGCGATCAGTGCAGCGAGAACGAAGCGATACTTGCGCGAAATCATCTGGTCCCCTCAGCGAACTCGGCCGCGCTGCTCGCGGCGCCGCTCCTCATTCGAATCCGTCCTGCGTGGCGCGAACGTCGCGCCACGCCCTCGACTCGTCCCTGACTCCAAGTTCCCGTGTCAAGTTTGCACGAGTTCAAACGTCACCGCACCGGAAAAATCCACGGGAGGTCGAGAAAAGTTTTGATTCCCGGCGCTGCGGCACACACCGCCGGGATGGCATTGACTGCGTGCATGGCCGTCCCGAGCAAGCCATCGGAACAGAAATCGTGCTTCAGCTCGAGCTGCATGCGCGGACTTCCCTCGAGCGTGATCGTGTGATTCCCGCGCGGCCACTCTGGCGCGACCGATTCGTGCATGCGCCAGACCGTCTCGCTCAAGATCACTTCCTTCGCGCCGGCGCGGCCCATCCAGCGATATCGCTGTCCCGCAACGGTGCCGCGCTTCACGACGCCTGAGGCCGTCTGCAAGTCGGCGGGTGCGAGCGCGAGCTCGAGCGTCCCGTCGATCGCGTCGACGCCGAGGCCGATCCCATCGGAGACCATCAACGCAGATTCGGAGAACAGCCCGTCGAGCCAGAACTTCCGGCGTCGGCTGCTGGCGCGGAACTGCTCCTCTGGAGAGCCGAAGCCCATCGCGTCGAACATGATCTCGGGCGACGGATAGCCCTGAAAGTTCGAGACCTCGCGGAGCTCCACGCGCTCGACGCGGCGCGAGAGTGCGCTCAGCAACAGGGGCAGCAGGTCGCCCATGAAGCCGGGGTTCAGCCCCGTCGAGTGGAACGTGCTGCTCCCCAGCTGACAGGCCGCTTCGAGCCGCGCGACGAGCTTCTCCCCATGGTGCTTGGGGTAGAGGTATCCGACCGCCGTAATGACATTCTTCCCGGCGGCGAGCAGGCGGCAGATGTCCGCCACGTCCTGATCGGGATCCTCGCCGTACACGAGCGACGGCAGCGGCGTGTGGATCACGACGTCGGCGTCGGACGCGAGCACCGCGTCGATGCTGCCGGTGACCTTCACGCCGGTCGGCGCACGGCCGAGCACGTCCCCGACGTCCTTGCCGATCTTGCCTGCGGAATAGGAGTGCAGGCCGACCAGCGCGAGCGAGCTGCGATCGAGGCAAGCGCTCGCCGCGTGGCGGCCGACCGTGCCGCTGGCCCATTGGAAAACGCGGTAAGTCATGGGGTCTCCCTTGTTATTGCGTCGTCGAGCTGCGCGGCTTTCAGAAGGGCTCGATCAGCGCCCGCATGGCGGCGATCACTGTGGAGTCTGCCACGCCGCGGAAGCTCTCCGCGACGGCCTCGTTCCGCTGACCGACCAGAGTTCGGAACTCGGGGTGGCTCGAGACGAAGAAGCGATTCGCCTCGACCGCGCCTAACACCTCGTCTGCGAACGCCGCGGGAGTCATGAAGCTCGCGGGCGCTCCGGCCTGCGTCGCGCCCGCAGCGCGGCCGGCGCCACCCCCGAGCGAGGCGGGGCGATTGCGCGCGCTGCTGGAGAGAGCCGTCGCGACGGTGCCCGGGCAGAGCACCGAGACGCCGACGCCGT
>JANNDT010000175.1:0-3179 GCA_031387905.1 Deltaproteobacteria bacterium | reverse complement strand
GCGCCCGCGGATCCGCCGCACGCGGCGCCCGAAGAGTGGCGGCGCGTGGCGCTGCGCGGCGCGCGCGCGCGGCCGCGCTCGCAAGCCGCGCCGCTCGTGCTCGATCTCTCGAGCCTGTGGGCGGGCCCGCTCGCCGCGCGCTTGTTACGGCTCGCTGGCGCGCGCGTGATCAAGCTGGAGAGCACGCGGCGGCCCGACGGCGCGCGGCGTGGCAACGCGCGCTTTTACGACCGACTGAACGCGGGCAAGCAGAGCGTCGCGCTCGATTTCGCTGCGCACGCAGATCGCGCGCGGCTCGCGCAGCTGCTCGAGCGCGCCGACGTCGTGATAGAGAGCGAGCGCCCGCGTGCGCGCGCGCAGCTCGGCCTCGACGCCGCGCGCTGGCTGCACGCGAAGCCGGGCCGCGTCTGGCTCTCGATCACGGGCTACGGGCGCGGCCAGCCGCACGCGGACTGGGTCGCCTTTGGCGACGACGCGGCGGCGGCGGCGGGCCTGTGCTGGTGCGTCGGGCCGGGCGCGCCGCTGTTCGTGGGCGACGCGATCGCCGATCCGCTCGCGGGCCTGCACGGTGCGCTGGCCGCGCTCGAGTGCTGGCGGCGCGGCGAGGGCGCGCTGCTCGATGTCTCGCTGCGGGGCGTCACCGCCTGGGCGATTGCAGAGGCGCCGCTGCGCAGCGGCACTCCCGTGCGGGCGCCGGTTGCAGAGCCGCCGCGCCTAACAGGCGAAACGGCGCCCGCCGCCGCGCTCGGCGCCGACAGCGCCGCGGTGCTCGCGGAGTTCGGCATCGCCTGATCGGCGAGCGCCTACTTCTTCTTGTCGAGCCCGCGCGCCTTCTCGACGCCGACTTGCCCCGCGCCGACCACGTAGCCGAGCGCGCGCAGCTGGTTCAGCTCCATCTCGTCGAGGTCGACTCTATCCGCCTCGCCCCACGGTGATTTACCTGCGAACGAGGCGTCTAGCTGCGGACGAAGCTCGGCGGCCCAGGCGGGCGGCGCCTTGCGCAGGTTCTTGTGTTCGGTCGGATCAGTCGCGAGGTCGAACACTTGCAGCGTCTTGTCCGGCTCGTTCTGCTTGTAGAGCACGCGCTGGGTGTCGCGCTGGATGCCCGCCAGGGGCTGTGGCTCCTGCCCGATCTGGCCCCACACCTGGTCGAGATACGCCTGCGATGCGGGCGTCTCGATCGTCTCGCCGCGCGCCGCGGCTTGCAGCGTCGGCACCAGCGAAATGCCGTCCGCGTCCGGCAGCGCGGGCAGCCCCAATAAGTCGAGAACGGTGGGCCACACGTCGACGTTGCGCACGAGCGGGTCGACCACGAGCCCGCCGTCCACGCGGAACGGCAAGGACAGGATCATCGGCACGTGCACGACTTCCTGGTAGAGGTCGCGCGCGTGTCCTTCGGAGCCGTGCTCGCCGAAGGCTTCGCCGTGGTCGGCGCTGATTACGACGAGCGTGCGTTTCGAGAGGTCGAGTTCATCGAGCGCCCCGACGAGCGCGCCGATGTTGCGATCGGTCCAGTGAATCGAGCGGTCGTAGACATCCGAGATCGAGGTGCCGAACGGCAACTCCGCCGCCTCGTCGTCGTAGACGTACTGGTGCAAATCCATGTAGTGGACGTAGAGCAGGAACTTCGCGTCTCGATTGTTCCGCAGGAACTCGAGCGCGGTGAGCGTCGCGTCCTCGTCGGTGCCATTCAGCTGCGCCTCGGCGCGGCCCTTGCGCTCGACGTGCGCAACATCGGTGCGCGGCGTGGGCTTCAGATACAGGTCGAAGCCTTGGCCGAAGCCGAAGTTCGGCGCGACCCAGCCGTTGCGCCAAATGCCGACGGTCGTGTAGCCCGCTTTCTGGAAGATCTCGGCGGGCAGCGTCGCCGAGTCCGGCAGCGCGTGGTCGAAGCGTGTCACGCCCGTGCGCTGGGGGAACAGGCCCGTCCAGAGCGACGCCATCGAGCACTTCGTCCAGCTCGATTGCGACTGCGCGCGCGCAAAACGCACGCCGTTGCTGGCGATGCTGTCCAGCACCGGGCTCGTGGGCCGCTCGTAGCCGTAGCCCGAGAGGCGATCCGCGCGCAGCGTGTCGACCAGCACGAACACGACGTTCAGGTCGCCGCGCTCGCGCAACTTGCCGAGATCTTGTTCGATGGTTCCGCTCGGGCGCGAGGGGCCACGAATCCGGAACATCGAAGCGAGGCCACCGAGGGCGAGCAGCGCAGCGAGTGTGAAATAAGTCCAAGGCGAATCGAGTAGCCGGCGCAGCACTGGGCCTCCCACGTGCGGAGTGAGTGCGCGCAGCCGCAAGGCGGTGACGAGGTTCCGGAAAAGCAGCGAGGCGGCCACCCTTTCGGATGACCGCCTCGATTTGGGTCAGAGACCGCTTGCAGAGCGCCTTAGCGCAGCTTGCGGCGGCCGATCGCGGCGAGGCCCGCAATGCCAGCACCGAGCAGCATCAGCGTGCCCGGCTCCGGCACCGACGGCGCGTACACGAGGCGCAGGAACGTCGGCCCCGCGGTGTCGCTGTTCGCGAGGCCGCGGATCTTCAGGCGACCGAGCGAGACGAGGTTCACGTGCGTGTTGCCCATCGAGGTCACGCTCACGTTGCCCGTTGCCATCACGTCCGGGAGTGCGACGAACCTGCTCGTGAGAGCCACCTGGGTCACGGCGCCGATGTGCCACACATCGCCACGGATGAACACGCGCAGCGACGCGGCGGGTGAGGTGGTGAGGTTCGGGATGGTGAAGTTCTGGCCCGCGCCGGCATTCACCGGGACCGGGATCAGCGTGAAGGCCGGCGCCTTGCCGATCTTCGCCATCACGCGCGCGAGGCCCATGATGCCCGACGGTGCCGTGATCGTAGGATCCGCCGTAGTGCCGACCAGCGGACCATTCATCGTGAACGTCACGACGAGGCGCGTCACCGGCGGCGCAAACGGGCCGGCCGGGTTCGGAATGCAGGCCGGGTTGCCGGGCTGCCCGATGCAGAACGCGATCGCGAACGCGCTGCCCGCGTTGAGCGTGAACGTGTTGCCGATGAGAGTGCCGGTCGGCGTGCCGCCCGTCGGAGTTCCAAGCACGAGCGGAACGCCTTGAAGGGTCTGGCTGTACGAGGCCGACAGCAGCGCGCCGGCGTTGGCCGTCGCGGCGAATAACATTGCCGCCGCAACTGCAAGTAATCTCAACTTTCGC
>JANNDT010000164.1:0-2523 GCA_031387905.1 Deltaproteobacteria bacterium | reverse complement strand
CGTTCGAGCGCGCTGGGGGCGCCGCGCGACTCGCTGCGCGCGATATCGCCGTGCTCGCGCACGCCGAGGCGCGCGCGGTGCCGATCTCGTCCGCGCTCTATCCCGAGCGCCTGCGCCGTCTGGTCGATGCGCCGCCGTTGTTACTGGTGCGCGGCGCGCCGGCGCTCTTGCTGGTGCGCGCCGTGGCGATGGTCGGAGCGCGCGCGGCGAGCGCTTACGGGCTGCGCGTCGCGCGCGAACTGGCTGGCGGGGCGGCGCGCGCGGGCCTGCTCGTCGTCTCGGGCCTCGCGCGCGGCATCGACGCCGCGGCCCACGAGGCCGCGCTCGAAGCCGGCGGCGCGAGCCTCGCGTTCTTGCCGTGCGGGATCGAGCAGGTGTATCCCGCGAGCCACCGCCGGCTCGCGGCAGCGCTGGCGGAGCGCGGCGCCGTGGTGAGCGAGTTCCCAGTCGGTACACCGCCGCGCCCGCCGTACTTCCCGCTGCGCAACCGCCTAATCAGTGCGTTGTCCGAGGCGGTGCTCGTGGTGGAGGCGCGCATCGCGAGCGGCTCGCTCGTGACGGCGCGCCACGCCGCGAACCAGGGCATCGACGTGCTCGCGGTGCCCGGCCCCGTGCACTCGCCGACGAGCGCCGGGCCGCACCTGTTGTTGCGGGACGGCGCCGGGATCGTGACCTGCGCGGCGGACTTACTGGAGGCGTTCGGGCTGGAGGCGAAAGAGACGGCGCGTGCCGCAGTTGCGCGCGGAGCGAGCGCCCCCGCCGATGCCACCCCGGCCGATGCCTCGCTCGCAGTGCGCGTGCTCGCGCAGCTGCGCAGCGAGCCGCTCGCGCGCGAGGCGCTCGCCGCGAGGCTCGGCGCCGAGCCCGCGCAGCTCAGCGCGGCCTTGCTCGAACTCGAGCTCGCAGGCGCTGCGAGCGAGGATCGCGATGGGAGTTGGGTCGCGACGGCCTGAGCGCATGCGCCGCCCCTCCCCAAGCGGAACGTCCCTCGTCCCGCTAACCCACTCGGGCATGCAGGCAGTCGTGATCGGAGCGGGCCTCGCGGGCAGCGAGGCGGCGATGCAGCTCGCGCTGCGCGGCGTTTCGGTCGTGCTCTACGAGATGAAGCCGGCGCGTTTTTCGCCTGCGCACCAAAGCCCCGAGTTCGCGGAACTCGTGTGCAGCAACTCGCTGCGGGGCGCGGCGCTCACGAACGCGGTGGGACTCCTCAAAGAAGAGATGCGCCGGCTCGGCTCGCTCGTGCTGCGCATCGCGGACGAAACCGCGGTGCCCGCGGGCCGCGCGCTGGCGGTGGATCGCCTCGAGTTCTCGCGACAGATCACCGCCGCGCTGGAAGCGCATCCGCTCGTCGAGGTGCGCCGCGAGGAGGTGACGCGACTGCCCGACGCGCCCGTTGTCGTGCTCGCGAGCGGCCCGCTCACCGCGCCTGCGCTCGCGGTCGAACTCGCGCAGATCGTCGGCGGCGAGTCGCTCTACTTCTACGACGCAATCTCGCCGATCGTCTACGCGGATTCGCTCGATACGAGCGCGGCGTTCAAAGCCTCGCGCTGGGAAGACGGCGATGGCGATTATTGGAACTTGCCGCTCGACGCGGCCGCCTATCGAGTGTTCGTGGCGGACCTGCTCGCGGCCGAAACGGTGCCGCTGCACGCGTTCGAGAAGGAGCTCTACTTCGAGGGCTGCCTGCCGGTCGAGGAGATGGCGCGGCGCGGCCCGGCCACGCTGCGCTTCGGGCCGATGAAGCCCGCGGGCCTAACAGATCCGCGCACGGGCCGCTGGCCGCATGCGGTGGTGCAGCTCCGCCACGAGGACAAGCGCGGCACGCTCTTCAACCTGGTCGGCTTCCAGACCAAGCTGAAGCAAGCCGACCAGCAGCGCATTCTGCGCACGCTGCCGGGCCTCTCGGAAGCCGTCTTCGCGCGCTACGGGTCGGTGCACCGCAACACCTTCGTGAACTCGCCGCGCGTGCTCGATGCAAACCTCGCGCTGCGTGGGCGTCCGAACGTGTTGCTGGCAGGCCAGATGGCTGGCGTCGAGGGCTACGTCGAATCCGCAGCGCTCGGCTTTCTGGCGGCGCAGTTCGCGTTCGCGAAGCTGCGCGGAGAGGTCGCGCCCGAACCCGATCCCTGCACCGCTCATGGCGCGCTGCTCGGGCACCTGCGCGAAGAAAAGAAACACGGCTTTCAGCCGATGAACGTGAACTTCGGCCTGTTCCCGGCGCTCGACGGGGGGCGGTCGAAACGCCCTGATAAGTACCGCCGCCTCGCCGAACGCGCGCTCGCGGCGCTCGAGCCCTACCGCGCGGCGACGGCGGTGCGCACTTGAACTGGCAGGAAGCGCTCGCGGCGTTCGCGCGTTTCTTGCGCAGCGAGCGCGGCTTCTCGGAGCACACGCAGCGCGCCTACCTCTCGGATCTGCGGCAGCTCGCCGAGCATGCGGGCGGCTCGCCGTCGCGCGCGAGCGCCGACGACGTGCGCGCGTTCCTCGCGTCGCAGCACCGCTCGCGCTCGCCCGCCACGCTCG
>JANNDT010000159.1:0-11694 GCA_031387905.1 Deltaproteobacteria bacterium | reverse complement strand
CCGCGCCGTTCGGGCCGCAAATGCCGACGAACTCGCCAGGTTCGACTGCGAAGCCGATGTCTTCGAGCACGACGTCGGCGCCGCGCTTCACGCACACGTTCTCGAGCGAAACGACCGCGCTCACTTTTTCTCCTGCGCGAGCGCCGCTGCGAGCTGCCGCGCGTTCCAACGAAGCAGGGCGGTATAGCTCGCACGCTCGGGATCGCGCGGGTCGCCGAGCGGGTCCACCATAACAATGCGCGCGCCGAGTTCCTCGGCCACGACGCGCGCGGTGTGCGGGTCGAGCTGCGGTTCGACGAGCACGGCGCGCACATTGGCGGCGCGGGCAAGGGAGATGAGCTCGGCGAGGCGGCGCGGCGTGGGCTCTTCGGCGCCGTGCGCCTGGATCGCGCCGAGGTCGCGCAGGCCGAAGTGCGCAGCGAAGCCGCCCCAAGCGGGGTGGAACGCGATGAACTCGGCGCCGCGCACCGCGGCAAGCTGAGGCGCGAGTTCGGCATCGAGAGCGAAGACACTGACGGCGAACTCGACCTTGCGTAGGCCGTAGCCGGCGACGCTCGCCGGGTCGCGTGCAACGAGCGCGGCTTCGAGCGGCGCGAGCGCCGGCAACGCGAGGAACGGATCGAGCCAGAAGTGCGCGCAGGCGGGATCGTTCTCGTCACACGCAGGTCCCAGCACGAGCCACTCGCCGCCGCCCGCATTCCCGAGCGGTACGGCCCAATCATCGATGCCGTTGCCCGCGCGCAATAACAGCTGTGCCTCCGCCACCGCCCGGAGCGCGCTCGGCCGCGGCTCGAAGGCGTGCGGGCTCGCGCCAGGCGGCACGAGCGTCGTGCACACGACGCGCTCGCCGCCGAGTTCGCGCGCGAGCATGCAGAGCGGCTCGATCGTCGCGACGACGCGCAGCGGCTCTGCGGCGCGCGCGGGCGCGGCGCCGAGCGCGCAAGCCACGACGAGCGCCGCGAGCCTCAGCACACCTCCTCCCGCGCCTCAAAGCCCTCGGGCTCGAGCTGAATCGTCGCGTGTTGAATTGCAAAACGTTCGCGCAGCTCGTGCGTGAGCCGGCCCAATAACTCGTGCCCGTCCGCCTCGGCCGCAGCGTGCACATGGCAGGAGAGCGAGACCATGCCGCTGGTGATCGTCCACACGTGCAGCTCGTGCACCGAGACCACACCCGCTTGTGCCTCGAGCGCGGCGCGCAGCGCAGCGACATCGAGATGCGCAGGCGCTGCCTCCAACAACACGTCTACCGTCTCGCGCAGCAGCGCCCAGGCGGAGCGCAGCACCAGCACCGAGATCGCGAGGCTCGCGAGCGGATCCGCGACGCGCAGGTCCGCGAGCCAGATCGCGGCGCCCGCGGCCATTGCCGCCACGCTGCCGAGCGCGTCCGAGACGAGGTGCAGCCAGGCGCCGCGCAGGTTGAGGCTGGCGTCGCGCGCGCCATGCAGCAGCGCGAGGCCCGCGAGGTTCACCGCGAGGCCGCCCGCTGCGACCGCGAGCAGCGCTGCGCCCGCGACCGCGGGGGGCGAATCGAGCCGCGCGACGGCCTCGAATGCGATCAAGATCGCGACCACGATCAGCGTCACGCCGTTCGCGAGCGCAGCGAGAATTTCCGCGCGCCGATAGCCGAACGTGTGTGCGGCAGGCGCGGGACGGTCGGCGAGCCACATCGCGAATAGCGAGAGAGCGAGCGAGCCCGCGTCCGCGAGCATGTGGCCCGCGTCGGCGAGCAGGGCGAGCGAGCCGGTCCAGAGGCCGGCGATGACCTCGACCGCGAGGTACGTCACCACCAGCGCGAGCGCGGCGGCGAGCCGGCGTCGCGAGCTCGCTCGGCCGGGCGGGTTTGCGTGCGCGTGCTGCGCGTGGTTTCGCATGGGCGCGGCGGATCATCCGCATTGCGCGCTGCGAGGCAACTCTCGGGGCCCGACCCCGCAGTTGCTTCGCGGTTGCGCGCGGGCGTGATTGACGAGCACGCGGGCATCGGTTCTCCTGCGCCTTGATGCGGCTTGCGTCTCGACTCCGCCGACTCCGCCGACTGGGCCCTGCGCTTCTCGCAGCAGTCGTACTCGCGTTGTCGCTCGCGAGTGCCTCGCATGCGCATGCGGTCACCGAGCGTGAGACCGTGCTGCAATCGACCTCGCCGGGCGCTGAGTTCGGGGCGCGCGCGGATCTCGCGTGTGCCATCTGCGCGAGCGCTTCCCGGCTCACGCACGGCGCGACGTCGGCCCGGCTCGCGATCGGCGAGCTTTCTGCGCAGCGCTTCTGGGCGATCGCTGCAGCTCACGCTGCTCCTCCGCGCATCGATCTCGCCCGCTGCGAAGCGCGCGCTCCTCCCCGCCTCGTCTGATCGAGCCACGTCGCGTGCGGCCAGTGCCGCTCGCGCGCTCATTCGGACAGCGAGGAGACAGCCATGTTTCGCTTCGAGATCACGCCGTCGCGTGTTCGCCCGTTCCTGGGCGCGCTCCGCGCAACTCTCATGCTCAGCGCACTGCCGGCCGCCGCGATCGCCCAGCCCGATCCCGCGCAAGACGTTGCAGCGCTGCGCGCGGAGTTCAGCGCGATGCGGGAGGACTACGAGGCCCGCATTGGCGACCTGAGCACTCGCTTGGCGGCGGCGGAGGCCGCGCTGCGCTCGACGTCTGAGGCGCCGGCAGTCGCTCGCGCTGAAACTCCTGCGCCAGCCGCCGCTGCATCGTCCGCCGCCGCTTTCAACCCGGCGATCAGCGCGATTCTGCAAGGGCGCGTCGCGAGCATCGGCGGGCCCAGCGGGCATCGCGACATCCCAGGCGTGCTGCTCGGGCCCGAATCCGGCGTCGGCCCCGAGGGCCTCTCGCTCGGCGAGACCGAGCTCGACCTCTCCGCGAACGCCGACGACAAGTTCTACGGGAGGGTCACGATCTCGCTGAACGCCGAGGACGGCGAGACCCAGGTCGGGCTCGAAGAGGCGTACCTCCAGACGCTCGCGCTGCCGGCAGGCTTCACGCTCAAGGCTGGGCAGTTCTTATCAGGCATCGGCTACCAGAACGCGAAGCACTCGCACGCTTGGGACTTCGTCGATCAGCCGCTCGCCTACGAAGCGCTGCTCGGCAACCAGCTGCTCGACCAAGGCGCGCAGCTGCGCTGGGTGGCGCCGACGGACACCTATCTCGAGCTCGGCGCGGAGCTGCTGCGCGGCGATCACTTCCCGGCTGGCGGCGCAGCGCACCACGGGCTTGGCGCTTACTCGCTGTTCGGGAAAGTCTCCGGCGAGCTCGGCGCCAGTAACACCTGGCAGCTCGGCGTCTCCTACCTCTCCGCGAATCCACGCGAGCGCGAATCCGAAGACTTGGCGGGCCAGCTGTTCGACTTCTCGGGCGACAGCGACGTGTGGATCGCTGCACTCGTCTGGAAGTGGGCGCAAGATGGAAATTTCCGCGAGCGGAACCTCGTGTTGCAGAGCGAGTTCCTGCACCGGCGCGAGCGCGGCGCGCTCGACGTGGGCGCTCTCGCCGGCAGCTACCGCGGCGATCAGGACGGTTTCTACGCGCAGGCCGCCTACCAATTCGTGCCGCGCTGGCGCGCCGGCTTTCGTTACGACCGCGTCTGGAGCGACAACCGGCTGCAGGGCCTGCCGACGGGCTTGCTCGCCGATAACGAGGACCCGAGTCGCGTGAGCGCGATGCTGGATTTCTCGAACAGCGAGTTCAGCCGCTTGCGCCTCCAATGGAACCACCAGTGGGGCGGGCTCGCGGGCGATGACGCCGTCTTCCTCCAATACATCCTGAGCGTCGGTTCGCACGGCGCGCACGAGTTCTGAGCGTGCGCACGTCCACAACCGCGTTCACGCGCTCTCCGGGCGCGAGGAGATTTTCCATGTCGAGTCCGAACTACAGCCAGCTGCTCTTGTTATGCGTCGCGCTTGCCGCATTCGCTTCCGCGGCGCATGCCGAGGTTCGCGTGCTCGCGTGCGAGCCGGTCTGGGCCGCAGTCGTGAACGAGATCGGCGGCGAGCGCGTGCGCGTCGATTCCGCGACCACGCCGCTCCAGGATCCGCACTACATCCAGGCGCGGCCCAGCCTGATCGCGAAAGTGCGGCAGGCCGACCTGCTCGTGTGCAGCGGCGCGGACCTCGAAGTCGGCTGGCTGCCCGTGCTGCTGCGCCAAGGCGCGAACGCGAAGCTCGCGGCAGGGCAACCCGGCAACCTCGAGGTAGCGAAGCTCGTCCCGATGCTCGAGGTGCCGACGAGTCTCGACCGCTCGCAGGGCGACATCCACCCCTACGGCAACCCGCACACCGAGACCGACCCGCGCAATCTCGGGCGCGTTGCGGACGAGGTGGCGCGGCGGCTCGCAGCGATCGACCCGGCCGGCGCCGCCACTTATCAGGCGCGCGGCGCCGATTTTGCGAAGCGCTGGGCGAGCGCGATCGCGGGCTGGGAGCGCCGCGCGGCGCCGCTGCGCGGCATGGAGATCGTCACGCACCACGTGGCGTGGGTGTATCTCGCGCACTGGCTCGGGCTCGTCGATGTCGCGCACCTCGAGCCGAAGCCGGGCATCCCGCCGAGCGCGAGCAGTCTCGCGCGACTGCTCGCGACGCTCGCGGGCCACCATCCGCGCGCGATCGTGCGGCTCGCCTATGAGCCCGAGCGTCCGTCTCTGTGGTTGTCGGAGCGGCTCACGATTCCCGCGCTCGTGCTGCCGCACGCGCCGGCCGCAACCGACGACGCCAAGGATCTGTTCACGCTTTACGATGGCGTGATCGATCGCTTGTTGAAGGCGCAGCAGCCATGAACTGGGACGCCCTCGACCCGAGCATCGTCGGCCCTGCGTTCCTTGCCGGGCTGTTAGTGGTCGCGACCCACGTGCCGCTCGGCCGCGAAGTGCTCGCGCGCGGAATCATCTTCATCGATCTCGCCATCGCGCAGATCTCGGGCCTCGGCGCGATCGCCGCCGATCAGCTGCATCTCCAGCTCGGCGGCTTCGGGGCCGAGGCGGGCGCGGGCGTCGCGGCGCTGCTCGGCGCGCTGCTGCTCACCTGGGTCGAGCGGCTCTTTCCCGACGTCCTCGAAGCCCTGATCGGCGTGCTGTTCGCGCTCGCGGCGACCGGCGGGATCCTGTTATTGGCGAACGACCCGCATGGCGGCGAAGCGCTGAAGGACCTGCTCGTCGGCCAGATCCTATGGGTGAGCCCGCGCTCGTTGATTCCCGTGGCCGTGCTCTACGCGCTCGTGCTTGCGCTCTGGTTCGGCGGCGCGTCCAAGCGCGGGCGCGCCGCGTTCTACCTGCTGTTCGCGGCGACCGTCACGGCCTCGGTGCAGCTGGTCGGCGTGTACTTGGTGTTCGCGACGCTGATCATTCCCGCGGTCGCTACGCGCGGTCTGTCGTCCCGCTGGGGGCTGGCCGCTGGGCTCGCAATCGGCGTTGCGGGTTACAGCGCGGGGCTCGCGTTGTCCGCGCTGTTCGATCTTCCGACGGGCGCGCTGATCGTGTGGTGCCTCGCGGCGATCGGGGCGGTGGTGTTGGGGGTGCGGAAGCGACCTCGCACGGCCGCCGAGGCGTAGGCGCCGGCGGCGCAGCGCCTTACGTGCGCGGGCCGCAGGCGGCGAGGCAGCGCGTGAGGCGCGCGAGCACCGAGTCGCGCCCTAGCACTGCGAGCGTCTCGCCGAGCGGCGGGCTCGCGGCGGCGCCGGTGAGCGCGACGCGCAGTGGCTGCGCGACTTTGCCCATGCCGAGTCCGCTCGCTTCGCAGAACTTCGCGACGGCGGCCTCGATCGCGGCAGGCTCGAACGGCGCGGCCTCGGCGAGCGTCGCGCGGACGCTCTCGAGCACCGCCCAGCCTGTTGGCTCGCCCGTCGCGAGCCACTTCGCAACGGCTTTCTCGTCGTAGGCGAAGCCGTCGTCGGCGACGAGCGCGAAGCGGCCGGGGCCGCCGGGCGCGCTCGCGGCCGCAAGCGTCGCGCAGCGCGTCTTCATCGAGGCCGCGAACACGAGTGCGCGCGCGGGGTCTGCGAGCGCGGCGCTCGCCTCGGGCGCGTAGCGCGCGCACCAAGTGCGCCAGCGCGCGAGCCAGTCCGCGTCCGAGAGCGCGGCGAGCTGTTCCTGCGAAAACGCCAGCAGCTTCGCGCGGTCGAACTTCGCGCTGCCGCGGCCGATGCGGTCGAGCGCGAACTTGTCGGCGAGAAACGCCAGGTCGAACTGCTCGCGGTCGCGGCCGTCGACGAGCTTTTCGCCGGGGTTCCAGCCTAATAGCGCGAGGTAGTTGTCCACGGTTTCGGGCAAGTAGCCCGCGCGGCGAAAGTCCTCGACCGTGACGCTCGGCAGGTCGAGCGCGAGCGTGCGCTCGAGCGCGTCGAGTTCGCCCGTCTCGAGCTGCGACTTCGCGTCGCCGAGCCATGCCGCGAGCCGCTTCGCGTCTATCGCGCCCTCGGCGCGCGCGCGCGCGCCGGCATCCGCCGCGAACGCCTGCTGCGCGAGCCCGCGCGCCGCCTTGTCCTTGTCGCGCTTGCTCATCTTCGAGCCGTCGGGGTTCTGGATCGACGGCACATGCGCGTAGATCGGCATCGCGAAACCGAGCGCGCGCTGGAGTGCGATGTGTTTCGGTGTGTTGTTGAGGTGCTCGGGGCCGCGCAGCACGTGCGTCACGCCCATCGCTTCGTCGTCCACGACCACCGCCAAATGATAAGTCGGGAAGCCGTCGCGCTTGCGCAGCACGAAGTCGTCGATCTGCTCGGGGCCGAAGGCGATGTCGCCGAGCACTTGGTCGTTCACCACGATCGTCTCGTCCGGCGCGCGCAGGCGCATCACGTGCGGCTCGCGCTGCATGCGCACAAGCGCGGCGGCGCGGTCCCAGTCCGCCGCGCGCACGTAGCGGAACGCGCGCTTCTCCGCGCTCGCGGTTTTGCGCAGCGCGTCGAGCTCCTCGGGCGTGTCGAAGGCCGGGTACGCGAGGTCTTTTTCGATCAGCCGCGCGAGCGCGGCGTCGTAGCGCGCGAGCCGCTCGCTCTGGAAGAACGGACCGACGCCGCGCGGGTCGCCGCCAAGGCCGCCCAGCTGCGGGCCTTCCTGCCAATGAATGCCGAGCCACGCGAGGTCTTCGAGAATGCCGCGCACGGCGTCCCGCGAATTGCGCGCTTGGTCGGTGTCCTCGATCCGTAACAAGAAGTGCCCGCCAAGCTTCTGCGCGAGCGCCCAGTTGAAGAGCGCGGTGCGGGCGCCGCCAACGTGAAGATGACCGGTGGGCGAGGGCGCGAAGCGAGTGACTACAGGAACGGCGCCGCTCACTTCAGCACGATCCGCACGACGCCCTTCACGTTCGCGCAGGCGCTCGGCGCGCCGGGCACGCTCTCGGGAATCAGCAGGCGGTACGGCCCGCCTTGCTTCGGTTCCATCGGGTAGCCATCGAGACTGTGTACGAGCAGGCCCTCGCGCAGCGCTGCGAGCGGAACAGGCTCGCTCGCGAAACCATCGGCGGCGCACACGACGGCAGAGCCTTCGGCGGGGAACTTGTGCGCATCGAGCAGTGCGCTGAGGCGCGCCGCGGCGCCGCTGCGCTTCGGCACGAGCGCGGATACGTCCGCGACCCCGCCGGGCAGCGCGAGCAATTCCTCGCGCGCGATGAAGCGCACGCGCCCGCTCGGGAACACGAGTTCGATGCGCGTGGCGCGCGCCGCGCGCTCGCTGTCACTGAGCGAGGCGCCCGCGAGCCAGTTCGCGATGCGCGCGAAGGCCTCTTCGCCGCCGCCTTCGAGAATTACGTCGAGCCGGCTGTCGCGGCGGAACGGGCTGCGCTCCTCGTGCATCTGCCCGCCCGCGACTTCCACTAACAAGACGCCCTGATCCGTGCGGAAGATGCCCTTCCAGCGCGCGAGCGGCGCGCCGGCGAGGCCCTCGCACGCGCGCAGCGCCGCACGCGAGATGCGCTCGCGCGAGAACACGGTCTCAGGCGACCAGCGGAACGAGCGCACGCTGTGCGCGGAAGTCGAGGCCGGCGCGTGCACGGCTGCATGCGCGTGGTGCTCGTCCGCGTGTTCGTCCGGCGCATCCACCCGCTCCACTGCAACCGCACTGCCGTCCACGCTGCGCGGCAAGCGCGCGCCTTCGTCCGCGGGCCACTCGAAGGCCTCGGGCGGCAGCTTCCCTCGCGTGGTCTTGTGAACCGACAAGGGCCTCGGCCAGAGCGAATCCGCGAGTGCATCGAAGCGCGCGAGCGCAGCCGGGCTCGCGAGATCGGTGCGGTTCGCGACGAGCACGTCCGCGATGCCCGCTTGCAGCGCGATCAGCTCCGCCTCGTTCGCAGACTTGCTGCCGAGCCGGGCCGGATCGACGAGCACCACCAGCGGCCCGAGCGCGAACGCATCCTTGTGCGGCGAGCGGCGAATCGTGTCGACGATGTCCTGCGGCCGCGCGAGGCCGGTCGGCTCGATGATTAGGCGGTCCGGCTTTTCGGCGAGCAGCGCGCCGAGCGCATCGACGAAGCCCTCGGGCGCAGTACAACACACGCAGCCACCCGGGATGTTGCGGATCGCGAAGGAGCGTTCGCCCGAGAGCACGGCTTCGTCGAGGCCCGCATCGCCGAAATCGTTGACGATTACGGCGACTTTCTCGCCGTGGCGCGAGGACAGTTGGTGGCGGATCGCTGTGGTTTTCCCGCTGCCCAGGAAGCCAGCAACGATGTGAACCGGAATCGTCATGCGCGTTCGTCCCTCAGAAGAGGGCGCAGTGTAACGGCGGAGAGGAGTGCGTCGGCGGCTTCGATGCGAAGCGCCGGTCGATGCGTTGCGCCGCTCGGGGCGGGAGAGGTGCTGTCCGGCTGCGGGCCTTGGCCGAATGGAGTGCCCGCAGCGGGTACGCCGGGGCGCGTGGGCGAACACTGCATGGCAGCGGGGCGATTGCGGAGATCCGCTGTGCGCTCTTGGCGGCGAGCTGTGCGAACTGGGTGCCGGTAGCGGCCCTGCGCGGCCACACCCCGCTCCCGCCCCTGCGCTCCTTGCCGCTTCGGGTGCACGCGTGCGCACGTACTTGTTTGGGAGGGTGAATCCGGCGCGCCGTCGAGACGCGCCGGATTCATTGCGTGCGCGCTGCCCGGCCGCGCATCGAGCATGGGCGCGATCGCATGCCGCGAACCACCGCACGCTCCCCCTAATCCCACGTCTGGCTTTTGCGCGCTTCGCTCAAAGCTCTCACGCGCGCCCGCCAGCGGCGGTGGCCTCGCAAGCCGAGCGAGGGGCAGGCTGGGGGTCCTGGAGCGGAGGCGCGCGAGACCTCGCAACCCAGCCCCAAAATCCCCGCTGCCCCAACACTCGCGTAAACCTGCGCCAAGCCTCGCTGCACTCGTGTTCGCGCACACGCAGCGGGACGCCCGCCCGCCACGCAGGTGCACCGTGCAAGCAGCCGCAGCGGAACGGACCCCCCACCTGCCCCGAGCCGAGCAACCCAGCCCGCCCACCGCTCAAGGCGGCCTCAATCCACGCGCCTATGCTGCCCGCCCAACGATGCAAATCCTGCGCTCCGAGTTCCTCACTTCGGCGGCAGCCGCCGACGGCTTCCCAGTCGATGGTCTCCCCGAGATCGCCGTCGTCGGCCGCTCGAACGTCGGCAAGTCGTCCCTGCTCAACAAGCTCGCCCAGCGCCGCGCGCTCGCGCGCACGAGTTCGACGCCCGGCAAGACGCGACTCGTCAACTTCTTCCAGATCGAACGCCGCGAGCGGACGCCCTTGTTATTGGTCGATCTGCCCGGCTACGGCTGGGCGCGCGTCGCCAAGCGCGAACGCGCCGCGTGGCAGCGCCTGATCGAGGGCTACCTGACGGGCCGGCGGCCGCTGCGCGGCGTGCTGCTGCTCGTCGATTCGCGGCGCGACCCGGGCGACGACGAGCGCGATTTTCTGCCGTGGCTCGCGCGCATGGGGGTGCCGGTGCTGCTCGTCGTCACGAAGCTGGACAAGCTGCGCGCGGCCGAGCGCGAGAAGCGGCTGCGCGCGATCACCACGGAGCTCGGCATCCCGCGCCAGGCGATGCTGCTGACGAGCGCGGAAACCGGCGCGGGCATCGAGGAGTTATGGGCGGCGATCGACGCGCTGATCGTGCGCGAGCCGATGCCCGCGTGATCCGCTGCGTCGCCTTCGACCTCGACGGCGTGGTATTGCCGTCCGCGCCGAGCTTCGAGCTCTTTGCGCGCGTGCACGGCATCACGCGCGCGCATTGGGAAGAGCTGTTCTGGTGTGAGCCCTACGTCCGCGCGACGTACGGCGAGGGCGATCTCCACGAACTGCTCCCGCCGTTCGTCGCACGCTGGGGCTGGCGCGGAAGCCCGAGCGATTTCGCAGAGAGCTGGTTCGCGTCGTGTCGCGCCATCGATCCCGAGGTCGCTTCGTTGATCGCGCGGCTGCGCGCTTCGGGGATCGACTGCGTCGCCGCTTCCAATCAGGAGAAGCGGCGCGCACGGGACCTCGATTCGCACCCGCCGCTGCGCGAGTTGTTCAGCGAGCGCTTCTTCTCATGCCACCTCGGCAGCGTGAAACCCGAGGCAGCGTACTACCGAGCGATCGAGCGCGCGCTCACGTGCACGCCGCAGGAGCTGCTCTTTCTCGACGACAAGGCCGCGAATGTGGACGGCGCGCGAGCGTGCGGCTGGAGTGCCGAGGTCACGTCGAGTGCGGATTCAGTGCGCGACGCGCTCGCCGCGCATCTCCCGCACGCGCTCGGCTGAACGGCCCTTACTTCTTGCCGTCCGGGATGAAGCTGCCGATCGCGTTCCTCCCGTCCGGGATGAAGCTGCCGATCGCGTCGCCCCACGCGACGCCCTTGCCGCCGCGCTCTGTGCGCTCCTGCTCGTGCTGCGCGATCGCGCTGCCGATCGCGCCCACCATCGCGCCGATGAAGCGGCCGCTGTTGGCGTGCGCCCACTCGATGCTCGCGTTGCGCGCTGCGTTCGAGCGATTCACTGCCGGCATCACGTAGCGCGCGATCAGCTCGTAGCTTTTGCGCGTGGCTTCCACGTTCGCGCAGTTGTGCGCGAGCAGGAGGAACGCGCCGAAGCCGCCGCTGTGCTCGCGCATCGCTTCGATCGCGGCGATCGCGTCGTCGGGCGTGCCGAGCGTGATCTTGCCGAAGGTCGCGATGCCCTTGTTCACCCAGGTGTCGAGTGCGGCCTCGTGGGAGCGCGCGTACTCGGGCTCCGCGCCTCCAAGCTTGGTCGTGTAGCGGAGCAGGCGCAGCGTGCCGTGGGCCATGTCCGCCTCGGCCTGCGCGCGCGTCTCGGCGATGTGCATCGGCGCGACCAGGCGCCAGTTGTTACGGCTGACCGTCTTGCCGTGCTCGTGCGCCTTCTCCTCGCACACGTCCCAGTGCTTAGGGAGTTGCGCGAAGCCCTCCGTCGTGCTTGCGGCGACCGAGAGCAAGCCGAGCCCGTTCGCGCCCGCCGCGCGCGCGCCGCTCGGCGAGATCGCGCTGGCGACCGCCAGCTCGAGGTGCGGATGCTGATACGGCGGCAGCTGGAGCCGCCCCTCGTTCAGCTCGAACCAGTCGGTCTTGCGCGTGACCGTCTCGCCGCGGAAGAGCGCCGCGATCACCTCGATCGCCTCGTTCATGCGCCGGCGCTGCGACGCGACGTCGACGCCGAGCATGAACGCGTCGCTCGGCAGCTGGCCTGGCCCCATGCCGAGCATCACGCGCCCGCGCGTCTGGTGATCGAGTTGCTGCATGCGGTCGGCCACCAGGAAC
>JANNDT010000148.1:0-3204 GCA_031387905.1 Deltaproteobacteria bacterium | reverse complement strand
CTCGCTGAGCCGTCACGACAGGAGTGGCCAGAAGTGGCCGGAAGTGGCAGCCCGGGTTTCGAAATGCGAGCAATTTGCGTGCGGCGGCGAGCGCTGGGCGCGGCGAGGCGCCGCTTGCTCAGCCTGCTTTCGCGGCGCGGGCCAGTGCCTGGAGGAGCGCCCGGGCGTCCTTCTGCTCGGGGAACACGCTCGCCGTGAGCGCGGCCTCAGCCGCCGCACGCGCGTCCTCGCTTCGGCGGAGGGCGTTCAGCGCGACCGCGCGATGCAGCTGCGCGAGGCCCCATTCCGGCGAGCCCGGTTGCGCGAGGCTCACGGCCTCCTCGAACTGCGGGAGCGCCGCATCGGGCAGCTTCTTCGCGAGGTACGCGTAGCCGAGCGTGTCCGCCACGGTTCCCACGTTCGGCAGCGCTGCGCGCGCCTCCTGGGCGAGGCTGAGCGCGCGATCGAGATCCCGCCCGCTCGCAACCAACAGATAGGCGAGGTCGTTCTTCGGCCCGGCGAGGTCTGGCATTTCCTTGGTGATGCCCTCGAGCAGCGCGATCGCGGGGCCGCTCTGCCCCTGCGAGGTCAACAGGCTCGCGAGCAACACGCGGCCGCCGATTCCGAGCTTGCCTGCGGCGTGCGACGCTTGCAGGCGCTTCACCGCTTCGTCGGCCTTCCCGAGCTTCGCGTAGGCGGCGACGAGGACGCGGGCCGCGAGCGGGCTCGGATCGTCGGGCTGAAGCCGCATCGCTTGCTCTGCGCTGGCGATGGCGCCTTCCGCGTCGCCGGTCTGGAGCAGAACGCGCGCGCGGGTGATGTGCAGCGGCGCGTACTGCGGGGCCGCTTCGATGGCGGCCGCGAGGCGCGCCTTGGCTTGCTCGTTCCGCCCCGCGGCGAGGTCGAAGCGCGCAGCCTCTTCGAGCAGAGTCGGATGACGCGGGGAAGTCTCGAGCGCTTTCGCCACCAACGTCTCGGCGCGCTTCGGGTCGCGGGCGCCTTCCGCGCGCGAGAACAGGATCACCGCGTCGAGCGGCGGATCCGGCAGGCCAAGCGCGATTTCGAGCAGCTTGCGGGCCTGCGCTTCGCGCTTCGTCGCATACAGCGCCTGCGCGTAGGGCACGAGGTCGGGAGTCGCGACGCGGCCTCCCGCCAACTCGCTCATCTTGCGGAAGCTCACGGCGGCAGGCTCGTAGGCCCCACGCGCGAGTTGCGCCCGCGATTGCACGCGCAAGAGCCCGAGGCGCTGCATCGCCGAGCCGGGTAGAGCGAGCCCGCGTTCCGTCGCGTCGAGGGCAGCTCCCGGATTGCCCGCGAGGAGCCGCAGCTCTGCCAGGCGCAGCGTGAGCGGCGCGGTCACGCCGAAGCTGTCGATCGCAGCCTCGATCGAGTCTGCGGCAGCCGCGAAGTTGCCTGCGCGACGCTGCAAGTTCGATTGGGCGATGCGGTCTTCGAAGCTCCCGGCGTGGTCCTTCGCGAGGCGAGCCGCCGCTGCCCTCGCGCTGGGCTCGTCGTTCGCATCGAGCGCGATTTCTACCTGTGCGAGGAGCACGACCTCGGGCGAGTCGACTTTCGCCGCGACCGCGGCGAGATGCGCGAGCGCAGCCGCCGCACTCGTGCGCTGCACGAGATCCCGCGCGTAGAACGCCTGCGCCCGCGCATCTGTCGGGCGCTCCGCGATCAAGCGCTCGAGCACTGGCGAGCGATCCGCGTCCGGCTTGTCGCTCAGGCGGGCGAGCTGGCGCCACAGCTCGAGCCGCTCCGGGTAGACCTCGGTGCTGCGTTCGTACGACCAGCGCAAGAGTTCGCGGTCTTCGCTCGCGCGCGCGTAGGCGATCGCCGCGTCGAGCGCGCGCTCCTGCGAGGCGCCGAGCTTCACCGCGAACTCGATGGCCTCGCGGTAGGCGGCGGGCGCTTCGCTGCGCCGCGCGGGCCAACTCGCCAGCGTGTTGGCGCGCTCCACCCACGCCTGCACTCGCGTTTGGTGTTCCGGCGAACTGTCGTCGCCTTCGCGCGCGCGCTCGTAGGCTGCCAGCGCTTCGGCGTGCAGGGCGTCCGGCGCGGTTTCACCGGATAACCCGAGCTTGCGGATGCGCGCGCGCTGAACGAGCCCGGTCTGGATTTGCGCGCGCGGGTCCTTCGGCCCGAGCTCGGCGGCGGTGAGCGCGGCCGAGAGCGCCGCGTCTGCGTCGCCGCGCGCGAGCGCGATGTCGGAGCGCCGCACCCACGCGAGCACATTCTTCGGATCGTGCGCCAGCACGCCGTCCACCAGGCGCTGCGAGTAAGCGGGATCGTCGCCGAGCATTAGGAACGCGAGCGCGAGCGCCGCTGGCGCGTGGTTTGGATCGAGGCGCAGCGCTTCTTCGTAGAAGAATACGGCGTCCTGAATTTTCTCCTGGCGGTGCAGCAGACTCGCGAGTTCGAAGTTCACCGCGGCATTCTGCGGTTCCGCCTTCAGGGCGTTCCGCAGTTCGAGCAGCGCGTCTTCCGTCTTGCCTTGCGCGCTCAGTTTCTCGGCGCGCGCCAAGTGCGACGCAGCGCTGTCGCCCCGGCCGCAGGCGCCGAGCCAAAGCGCCCCGCCGAGCAGCACTGCTGCTGCGGAAATTCGAAGGAAGCCGTGGGCGCGGTTCATTGCTGGCTCGCCGGCGCAGCGCTCTCGAGCCGCGCGAGTTCGCTCCGCGCAGCTTCCGCTTCGGGGAAGGCCTCGCTCGCGAGCGCTTGCTTCAGTTCCAACTTCGCGCCGTCGCGATCGCCGCTGCGCTCGAGCGCGAGCGCCAGGTGGTAACGCGCGGTCGTGTAGCCGGCGTTCTTCTGGAGCGCGAGCCGGAACGCGCGCGCCGCTTCCGGGAAGCGCTCCTGCTTGAGCCGCACGTAGCCAAACGTGTCGAACATTTCTGCGCGCCCGCTGAGACGCGTCGCTTGTTCGGCGAGCTTCTCCGCGCGAGCAAGGTCTTGGCCGTCTTCGGCGAGCAGCCAGGCGAGATCGTTCAGCGCGCCCGCGTGATCCGGGTAGAGGCGCACGAAGTGTTCGAGCCGCTCGCGGCCCGCGGCGGCTTGGCCGCCTGTGATTAGGGTCGTCGCGGCGAAATAGCCGGCGTCGGACAGCGTCGCGTCGAGCGCGAGCGCGCGATCGAAGCTCGCGACGGCGCCCTTGGCGTCGCCGGCGCCGCGCGCCGCGAGGCCGAGCGCGAGATGCGCGAGCGCCTCGTTCTCGTTCGCTGCGAG
>JANNDT010000117.1:0-3098 GCA_031387905.1 Deltaproteobacteria bacterium | reverse complement strand
CCTCGGTCTCGACATCCTCGACCTTCAATCGAACGAGCTGGGATGGTCGTAGGCCCTGGTCAAAGAGAAGCGACAGAATGGCCAGGTCCCGCGCGCTCTGGACAGCGTCATCCTGCGCGTTCGCGTTCGCGTGCGCGAAGGCCGCCGCGATGCGCCTTCCAGCCGTATCGTTACGGCGTCTACTTTTCGCGCTGGCCGAGTTCCTACGGCGTCAATCCAGGGTTGGATTCGCGTAAGCACTTGAGATCGCATCAGTTCCAGGACGACATCTTGTCCTGACTGTACCCTGGCGCCACCCCTCGGCGCGCGAAATCCCGCAGGATTCCAGGTGCGGTAGTGGCCTCGCTGGCCGCGGTGCGATACAGTTAGGAGTATAGAGTCCTAACTGTATCTGGTGCCCATGCTCGAGCCCGACGCCTCCCGCATCACCCTTGAGCGGCTGTTCGCCCAGCGACCGGTCGCGGATCTCACCCAGCTCAGCCGCGCGCTCGGCACACGCTCGCGGATGAGTGTGTTCCGCCGGCTCTCCGCGCTCGGCTACCTGTCGAGCTACACGCACACGGGTCGCTACTACACTCTGGCGTCGGTACCCGAGTTCGACGCCGACGGGCTGTGGCGCTGGGAGCAAGCCGGCTTCTCGCGCGACGGCACGCTCAAGGCCACCGTGCAGCGCGTGGTCGAGACCTCCGGCGCCGGCCACACGCAGCGAGAGTTGCAGCTACAACTTGGCGTTCGGGTGCATAACCCCCTGCTCGAGTTAGTCGAGGACAAGAGGCTCCGGCGCGAGAGCGTCGAGGACGAGTACGTGTACGTGTACGTTGCCGCCGAGCGTGGGCGCGCAGCAGCGCAGCTCGAGCGCCGTCGCGCGCCCGCCGGCGACGCGACGGTGCCGCCGGGACCGGCGCTCGAGGTCGAGGTGCTGCTCGAGGTCATCCACGGGGTGAGGCTGCCCGAGCCGGACGCGGCGAAGCTGGCGGCGCGGCTCGCGGCGCGCGGCATCCGGGCAAGCGTCGCCGAGGTGGCCGCCGTACTCGAGCACCACGGCCTAAAAAAAACTCCGCCTTCTCGCTCGCGACGGTCGAAACGCTGAGGCGGACGCTGCGGCAGATGTCTGCCGACTCGACGTTGCGTCTGCGCGCAACCGCTGGCGTGCTCGTGACGGCCCCGCCGCCCGCGCACGCCGCAGCGTGCGCCGCCTGCGGCGGCTCGACGCGCGTACAGAAGACGCGCGTGCGCGGCGGCGTCACGATGGCGCACGGCCGCGTGCGCATCGGCGTGAAGGTATCGGTCTGCGCAGCCGGGTGCGGGGAGGACGCCGCACGAAGCTCGACCGACTTGAGCGCCCTCTTCTCCGCCCGCGCCACATTCGGATTCGATGTCATCGTCCGGGTCGGCCTCGAGCGCTTCGTGCACTATCGCCAGCGCGACGAGATCCGTGCCGCGCTCGCCGCCGAGGGCGTCGAGTTGTCCGAGGGCCAGACCAGCCTGCTCGGCCGCCGCTTTCTCGACTACCTCGAGGCGCTTCACCTCGCGCGTGCGCCCGAGCTACGCGCCGCGCTCGCGGCCGACGGTGGCTGGCCCATGCACATCGACGCCACTGGCGAGGATGGCCGAGGCACGCTCCTGGTCGTCTACGCCGGATGGCGCGGCTGGGCGCTCGGTGCCTGGAAGGTGCCCACCGAACGCACCGACATTATCGTGCCCAGGCTACGGCAGATGGCCGATCGCTTCGGCCCGCCCTGCGCAATCATGCGCGATCTCGGGCGCGCGGTGAGCGAGGCGGCCGCGACGTTCGTCGCGAAGCGCAAACCCACCATCCCGATCCTTGCCTGCCACATGCACTTCCTTCGCGACGTCGGCAAAGATCTGATGCGCAAGATGCACGACGATCTGCGCGGGCACTTCCGCCATTTCAAGGTCCAGCCGCACCTGCGCGCGCTGGCGCGAGGCCTGGGCCGGCGCCTGGGGCCGGCGCTGCCGCACGCGCGTGAGGCTGTCGAGCGCTGGCTTCGACACAACGATCCTGGCCATCGTCTCCCGGGCGGCAAGCAGGGGCTGGCAGTCGTGCGGGCGCTCGCGCAGTGGGTGCTCGACTTCCCCAGCGACGGGCTCGACCAGGGCTTCCCTTTCGACGTGCCGATGCTTGCCCTGTACGACCGCAGCCTCGAGGTACTCGCCGCCCTCGATGCCTTCCTGCGCACCGCGCCGAGCGACGCGAAGGTCCGGAGCGCAGCCGAGCGCCTGCACCGCATCCTGCGCCCCCTCGACTGCGAGGTCCCCTTCGATCGGATCGCCTGCGTGCTTCGTACCCGGCGCGCCCTGTTCCACGAGCTTCGCGACGCCTTGCGCCTGGGCCCAAAGCCCACCCAATTGACGCGCCCGCGCGCGGCCGAGGCGAGCGCCCAGCTCGAGCAGGTGCGCGACGGCGTCAAGAAGCTGACCGCCTCGCTGCGGCGTCGCCGCCCCGCGCGTGGTCCCGCCCGTGAGTCGCGCCGCGGCATCGACATCGTTCTCGAACATCTCGACCGCCACGGCCACCACCTCTGGGGACACACGATCCGTCTGCCCCGCGGCGGCACGCGCCTGGTTGCCCGCACCAACAACGACCTCGAACGCTTCTTCCGCGGCCTCAAGCATGATGAGCGCCGACGCAGCGGCCGCCGCATTCTCACGCAGGATCTCGAGCACCTGCCGCCGGCCGCCGCTCTCGCGCGCAACCTGACGTGCCCCGACTACATCGAGATCCTCTGCGGCTCGCTCACCCGCCTACCTGCCGCCTTCGCTCAACTCGCCGCCGCCGGGATCCTCCGCGCCGAACCCGACCCCGACACCGAAACCGTCAGCCGCTCGCTGCCCATCCCTGATCGCGACCTCGTGCGCACCCACGAGATGTTCCTGCGCATCGGCGCCGCCGCCAACAGCCGCGCCCCCCGTCGCTGATCCGGCGTCACGCGGTCGCCAGAACGCTCCCACAACCCTCGTTTGACGCCGTAGTCTCGGAGGGAGAAGCCTACAACCGCATAGAGGCGGCGAGGGCGGCGCGTCTCATTCGGAAACCTCGGCTCCCATGTAACCCTTCAAGGCAGCGGTGATTTCGG
>JANNDT010000107.1:0-20704 GCA_031387905.1 Deltaproteobacteria bacterium | reverse complement strand
CCTACGCGGCGGGGAAGGGCGGCGTGTTCGGCTTCACCAACGTCGCGGCGCGCGATCTCGTAGGCACAGGCATTACGGTGAACGCGGTAAATCCCGCAGCCACCGACACGCGCATGGTGAGCGGCGCAATCGAGGCCTTCGCTGCGCAAGGTGGAGCCGCCGCAGAGCGCGCCGCCGGGCTGCGCGCGGCGCTCCAGCCGCCTGAAGAGATCGCGCCCGCGATCGTGGCGCTGTGCGCGGACGAGGCCGGCCACGTGAACGGGCAGATCTTCTACGTCGCGAAGGGGCAGCTGGGGTTGTTCGCGCCGCTGGCTGTTACGCAGAGCGCGCCGCGCAGTGCGAGCTGGAGCGCGGACGACGCGCTCGCGGCGATCGCGAAGTTCGCGCTGCATCCGCTCGGGGAGCTGTATCGGTGAGAGTTCGGGGCGACGCGCTTCAATTGGGCCGCGGCCTCTAACCCGGGATTTCTGGAAGAGGTGCGCAACCAGAAGCGGCGCGTTGCCGCTTCAACTGGACCGCGGCTTGACGGGCAAGCCTGGTGGTCGCTTCCGTTGAAGCCACGCCGACGGTTTCGGCGGTCCACCTCCGACCTGATGCGCACAGATCGCCGTTGAGCCTCTCCGTGCCACACCCTGAAAGTCGAACGGTCTCCCTCGCCCGACTTGACGCTACGCGCCGATACTGGGGATGATCCCCCCTGTTTTCGCACGGAGCGTCAAGTGAAGACGGCTGAGTATCTCGCCATGCATCCGGTCCTCTCGACGCGCGTTGAGCGTGATCTCCCAATCCCATCACCATGAAAATCGAACACTCCCCGTTCGATCTTCATGGTACGCTCCAGCCATGATCGAGCGCTCGCAACGCCTCGCCGAGATTCGCGCCGCGCTGCGCAGGAGCCGGGTGGTGGCGCTGGTCGGCCCGCGCCAGTCGGGCAAGACCACCCTCGCGCGCAGCTTCGTGGCGCCCGGCAGCGAGTGTTACTTCGATCTCGAGAACCCGCGCAGCCTCGCGCGGCTCGCCGAGCCGATGACCGCGCTCGAAGGGCTGCGCGGAGTGGTCGTGATCGACGAAGTGCAGCGCCGCCCCGAACTGTTTCCGGTGCTGCGCGTGCTGGCGGATCGCCGCCCGGTCCGCGCGCGCTTCTTGATCCTCGGCAGCGCGAGCCCGGCGTTGCTCCAGCAATCGTCCGAATCGTTGGCCGGCCGTTTGGAGACGCTGACGCTGGCGGGCTTCTCGCTCGCGGAGGTCGGCGCCGCGGCGCTGCGCCGGCATTGGCGGCGCGGCGGCTTCCCACTCTCGTACACCGCGCGCTCCGAGCACGCGAGCTTCGTCTGGCGCGACCAGTTCGCGCGCACGTTCTTCGAGCGCGAACTCCCGCAGCTCGGCGTTCAAGTTCCCGCGCCAACGCTCCAGCGCTTCTGGACGATGCTCGCGCACTATCACGGCGGCGTCTGGAACGCGGCGGAAGCGGCGCGCTCGCTCTCGACGACGGAGCCCACCGCGCGTCGCTATCTCGATCTGCTCTCCAGCCTCTTCCTGGTCCGCCGGCTCCAGCCGTGGCACGAAAACCTGAAGAAGCGCCAGGTGAAGGCGCCGAAGGTCTACGTGCGCGACAGCGGAGTGCTCCACGCGCTGCTCGGCGTTGCCAGCGAACGCGATCTGCTCTCACACCCCAAGCTCGGCGCGTCGTGGGAGGGCTACGCAATCGAGGAGGTGCTGAAGGCTGTCCGGCCCGATGCTGCCTACTTCTGGGCGACTCATCAGGGTGCGGAGCTAGATCTCTTGCTCATAAAGGGCGGCCGCCGTTTTGGCGTCGAAGTGAAGTATCAAGACGCTCCGCGCCTAACACCTTCGATGCGGACCGCGTTCGAAGACCTGAGCCTCGAGCGCCTGACCGTGCTCTACCCCGGCAGCGAACGCTACGAGCTCGAGCGCCGCGTGCGCGTGCTGCCGCTCGCGGAGCTGGAGGAGAGCGCCTCGGAGCTGACACAGCGCGCCGGCGTGCGGAGAAGGGTGCGTCGAAGCTGAGAGCCGTCACCGTCTCGCGACGCGCGGGTCACGCCTTGCGTGCTCGTCCCTGAGACCCGCAGGCGCCTTCCTCGCCACCTACTCGGGCTCGCTCTCGTGCGCGACCGCCGGCTGGTTCACGCGGTCATAATAAAACGCGTACAGCTCGTGCTCGCGGAGCCCAGGGTCTGCGTCTCGCACGATCCCCGCACGCAGCACTTGGCGCGCGTTCTTCTCGCTGAGCGCTGCGTACTGCGCGACGTAAGCGCTGATGATGTGCACGAGCGCCGGGCAGTCGCGCCGCTCGCGCAGCGCCCGCACGCGCGGGTCGTTCGGGTTCAGCGCGACGCCGACACCGCCGTCCTCGCTCACGCGCAACTCGCCGAGCTGGCGCAGCGCGCCGTCCCAGCTGATGCGGATGCCGCGCTTCGGAGTGGCGCTCTTCTCGGCGCCCGCTGCGCCCTCGGCCGCGCGGCGCCGCGGGCTCGTCGAACTTGTCGAGCGGGCGCTCTGCCCTCCGCCTCGCCGCTCCGCCGCAGGCGCGACGGCATCGGCGCCGCTCATATCCGCAGTGCGTTCGAGATAGTCCTCGAGTTCGAGCGCGAGGCTGGTGAGCTGGAGCGTTTCGGATTGCTGCTCGGCGGCGGCGAGCCAGTCCTTGGCGCGCGCGCGGATGTCGTCGAACAACTCCTCGCGCCGCAGCTCCAAGCGGTTCTTGTGAGTGCCGAGGCTCTCCTTCCACGCTTCGCCGAGGAAGACCTGGAGGTGCGCGGTCGAGATGCCCTTGAAGAGCTCCGTCGTGTCCTCGATGAAGCGGTACGCGTAGCCGATGAAGGCGCGGTTGTAGACGACGTTGCGGCGAGTCATCAGGCCGCCGTAAACGTGGTATGCGAGGCCGTCGACCGCGCCCTCGTACTCGATCACATCGGAGAGCGGTCCGGGATCCATGTCCTCGATCGCGAGCCAGGCTTGGCTCTCGCGGCGCACGAACAGCTCGCGGCCGTCCCAAATGCCCGGCGTGTAGCGCTCCGTGAGCAGCCGGCGCAGCTTTTCGAGCTGGAGGCCTGGCGCCTGGCCGGAGATGCGCACGCGGGTTGCCGACGGAGTAGTTAGGTCCTCGAACAGCGTGAGCTCGCGCGCGGGCTGCGACCGCCCTTCGGCGAGAAACGGAAAGTGGTCGTTGCGCAGGCACTCCTCCCAGTCGACGCGCAGCTTGCGCAAGCCGCCGCTGCTGAGCGTCGCGATCTCCGCGCGTGGCCCGAGCTTGCAGAGCGCGTCGGTCATGCCCACGCCGTAACGCCCGAGCACGCCGCCGCGCCGCCCTGCGCGCGTGCCCTTGCCGAAGCGCACCGCGTCGTTGATGTCCTCCATGCCGGCGCCGTCGTCGCACACCGTAATGCCACGGCGCCCGAGCTCGATCCAGACGTGCCTCGCGTTCGCGTCGAGCGCGTTGTCTACCAGTTCGCAGATCATGTCGTGCGGCTTGTGGTCGGCCATGCGCTTGCTGAGGATCATGTGCGCAACGGGGGTGGCTTCGGGGCGGCGCAGGTTGCGGCGTTTCATGGGGTGCTTCTCTCCAACCTGGGATCACTCGCGACGACTTTAGTTCGCACCAGAAGGATTCGGCGCGAGATTCGTCCGCCGCGATCACCGCCGCGCAGAGGATCCCGTCAGCCCTGCGCGCTCCACGATCGTCGCCGCGAAGCTCCGCAAGTCTTCGAGCCGCTCGCGCACGATGCCTTCGAGCACTGCGGGGTCGAGTCATCGGTATTCGCGGATCGCGACATTGCGGAAGCCGGTCATTCGGCGCATGCGTTCGGCGAGCTCGGCGCCGATCACGCCAACGCGCTCGAATCCGGCGAACCGGGCCGATCGAGCGCTTTGGCCGCGATGGCCGAGATCCGCCGAGCGGATCAACTCGTGACCGGATGCGTCACACGGCGGGGCGACGCTGATGCCAAAGCGGGGGACCAATCAATCGGCGTCTCAGCATCCGCGGCCAACGACGCGGCCCAATTGAAGAGCCAGGACCAAGTCACGATCGAGCACGGGCGATCCTGTCTGCGAGCGCCGCTTCGGCCGGGGTGCGCACGCGCTTCAGGTCGAAGTAACGACTCGGAAGAATCGCCCTGAACTCCGCGAGGGCATGGGATTCAGCGCCCAAGACGCAACGCCCATCGCGCATCACCTGCATCGCCAGGATCGGAGACGCGACTGTTAGATCCACGAGGTCGACGCTTCGCCCGACGAGGCGTTCGCAGTCGGCGCCCGCCTCGAGTAGCGCGACCGGCTCGGGCCGCGCGCGAAACAAGGCAGCGAGATCGATGTCGGACTCGCTGTGAGTCGCGTCGCGGGCCACCTAGCCGAACACGATCAGCGCCTCGAGGCCGAAGCGCTGATCGAGCAGCGCGATCACGGGCTCGAGATCGGGCGTTGCGGGCATGCGAGCGATCATCGCCTCGGGCTCGAGCGCGCCACGCAGCAAGCTCAGCTCGCGGAGACCCCGCCGCTCCGCTCGCCGCCGCCGTTCGACTGATTTGAGTTTCCAAAGCCCGCACTTTAGATTCCTCAAATGCGCCACGTCCCTCGCGAACTCGAACCTCAGCTCCGCAAAGCCGCGCGCCACTTCCCGGCCATCGTCCTCACGGGCCCGCGCAGGGCAGGGAAGACCTGGCTACTGAATCGGGCCTTTCCGACGGCAAGCTACTTCCTGCTCGAAGATCCGGACGTGCTCGCGCGCCTGAGGTCGGATCCACAGGGCTTCCTCGATGGGATCCGCACGCCGGCGATTCTCGACGAGGTCCAGAATGCGCCGGAGTTGTTCTCGTATGTGCGAACGCGGATCGATCGCGAGCCGCGGCGTGTCGGGCGTTGGCTGCTGACCGGTTCGCAGGAAGCGCCGCTCATGCAGCGCGTCTCGGAGTCGATGGCTGGCCGTGCGGCGGTGCTGCAGCTGTTGCCGTTCTCCACCCGGGAGACGCCGCGCGTCACGCTTCTGCGCGGCGGCTACCCCGAAGCCGTCGCGCGCCCCGCGGCGTCGCGGCTCTGGTTCAGCTCGTACCTCCAGACGTATTTGGAGCGCGATGTTCGCGCCGTCACGGCGGTGCGGGATCTCACGACGTTTCGCCGCTTCATCGCGCTCGTCGCCAGCCGCCACGGTCAGGTGCTCAACAAGAGCGATCTCGCGGCGCCGCTCGGGGTGAGCGTTCCGACCATTACGCAGTGGCTCGGCGTCCTCGAAACGACGGCGCAGATTCTGATCGTGCCGCCCTTTTATGAGAACCTCGGCAAGCGTTTGATCAAGTCGCCGAAAGTGTTCATCGCGGACTCGGGGTTGGCTTGCCACTTGTTGGGCATCGACAGCTCGGCCGAGCTCGCGAAGTCGCCGTTTCTGGGCGCCTTGTTCGAAGGCTTCATCGCCGCGGAGATCGTGAAGAGCCAAGCGAGCGCGGGCGCGCGGCGCGAGATCTATTTCTTCCGCGACGAGCAAGGGCTCGAAGTCGACTTCGTAGTGCCCGGGCGCGCCGGGTCGCTCTCACTCGTCGAATGCAAGAGCGGCCGCACCGTGACGCCCGCGATGGCGTCCCCACTGCGGCGGCTCGCGGAAGCTGTGCGCAAGCGAAGGCCGCGATCTGCGAAGCCGCGAGCGTTCCTCGTGCACCAAGCGCCGAGGGGCGGCGCGCAAACACGCGCTGTCGCGCCGGGCGTGGAGGCGGTCGCTTGGCAGGATTTCGTCGCGGAGCTCTAGCCGCTGGGGGCGAAGCCGCGCGCCGGGGTCTGCCCCGGAGGCCAGACTCAACTTGAACGAATCTCCGACAAACCCGGGACGATTCATTCGGCGCCGCCCCGACATCGCGAACCCCTACCGCTCCAGACCGGGCCGTCCCGCGCGTTCCATGATTGTCGCCGCGAATGCCCGTAGATCCCCTAATCGTTCGCGCACGATTCCATCGAGCACTGCGGGATCCAGTCGTCGGTATTCGTGGACCGCGACGTTGCGGAAGCCGGTCATTCGCCGCAGGCGTTCGGCGAGTGCGGCGTCGATCACGCCGGCGCGCTCGAGCAGAGTGAAGCTTGCGCCGAGCGAGTCGGGCAGGCCGAGGCCATCGCACGAAACGACGTGGGCCGCGAGGTCGATCATCGCCTGGACGGCGCGCTGCAAGTTCAAGACGGTGATGTCCTGGAGATCCATCGGGCGTAGCGCGGGTCGTTCGCGAACATCGGTGATGCGCGCGAGGCAGCGCTCGAGCGTCTCGACCTTCGCGAACACGAGGTCACGATCGAGCACGGGCGATCCTGTCTGCGAGCGCCGCTTCGGCCGGGGCGCGCACGCGCTTCAGGTCGAAGTAACGACTCGGCAGCGAAGCCGCGAAGTGTGCGAGAACCGAGGAGTTCGCGCCGAAGACGCACTGCCCATCGCGCATCACCTGCATCGCCAGGATCGGAGACGCTGCGGCCAGATCCACGAGGTCGATGCTGCGCCCGAGAAGGCGCTCGCAGTCGGCGCCGGCTTCGATGAGAGCGACCGGATCCGGACGCGTACGAAACAGGCCTGCGAGGTCGATGTCGGACTCGGCGTGCGTCGCGCCGCGAGCCACGGAGCCGAACACGACCAGGGTCTCGAGGCCGAAGCGCTGATCGAGCAGCGCGATCACTTTCTCGAGGTCGGGCATCGCAGGCATGCGAGCGATCATCGCCTCGGGGTTCAGCGCGCGCCACGCTGCACGCGTCGAAGCTCTCGGTCTAATCTGCCGCTGCGACTCGCCGGCGGCGCGCGGCCAAGCTCACGCGAGCAGCGCCGCGACGCAGCCGCTCCGGCGCCGGCCGGCTTGCTTGCCCGCGTCGCGCGAACGTTGGGCCTCTTCGACGGAGGTGCCCGCCTGAGTCGCGAGTAGCTCGAGGCTCTCGGTGCCGAGCTCGAGAGCGAGCGCGACTCGGTCACCGGGAGACAGCGCGTCCACTTCGCGCGCCAACTCGGCGCGAAGTTTGTTGGCAATCGAGACGCGACGCATGGGCGCATCCTACCGCTGGGAGGCCGGGGGGTCAGGGAGGCGAGTGCACTCCGAGGCGCCCCGTCAAGGCTCAGCTCGCCGCGAATCCGCCGCACACACTCCAGGTCGCGCCGGTCACGTAGCTCGCTTGCGCACTCGCGAGGAACAGCACCGCGGGCGCGATCTCCTCCGGCACTCCGCGTCGCGCCATCGGGATCTTCGCCAGCTCGGCGGCCTCGATCTCGGGGAAGCTCTTCATCGGCGTCGTCATCTTCGAGTCTGTTAGGCCGGGCGCGACGGCGTTCACGCGAATGCCTTCTCTCGCCCACTGCACGCCGAGGTTCCTCGTCATCGCGACGATGCCAGCCTTCGCGGAGCCATAACCGGGCACGATCGGCACGGCGCGGAAGGAGGCCATGCTCGCGAGATTGATTACGGCCGCGCCGCCGGCGAGCGTGCTCTTCAGCAAGAGCGGCTTGCAGGCGAGCGTCATGCGCCAGGCGCTGAACAGGTTCACGCGAACGGAGTCCTCGAACACGTCTGGGTCCCACTCGCTCGGCTGAAAGGGGAAGTTCGCGCCGGCGTTGTTCACGAGCACGTCGAGTGCGTCGAGCGAAGCGGCGACGCGAGCGATGCCGGCGGCGTCGCGCACGTCGAGCTGCGCGTAGGCAAAGCTCGCGAGATCGTGCCCGTAATCACTCGCGGCGGCCCGGGTGCCAGTGATCGTCACCTGTGCGCCCGCATTCGCGAAAGCGCGCGCGATGCCGAGGCCGATGCCGTTCGAGCCGCCTGTTACGAGGACGCGCGCGCCTGAGAAGTCGAAGCGCGCGGCATTGCTCGCCATCGCTACTGCTTCCAGCCGCTGGTCGCGCCCTTCACCATGGCGAACGGGCCGACGGGCCAGCGGAAGCAGTCGACCATCAGCTGGTTGACTTGCTCGTGCGTCGCCACGCCTTCCTCCACGACGCGCGCGGCCTCGCGCAGCATCGCACCGTAGACGCGATTCGCGACGAAGCCCCAGGCGAGCGGCTGGTCCTTCACCACGATCGGGTTCTTGCCGCAGCGTCGTGCGACCGCGACCACCGCATCGCTGACGCTCGCGTCGGTTTGCGAGTTTGTGACGATCTCCGCGAACTTCATCACGTAGGCCGGCGACGCCCAGTGCCAGACGATCGTGCGTTCGGGCCGCGAGGTGGCGCCAGCGATCGCGGCGAGCGAGAAGCCCGAGGTGTTACTGGCGAGGATTGCGTGCGGCTTGGCAACGCGGTCGAGTTCGCGGAACACGCGCAGCTTCAGATCGAGCCGCTCGGGCACGCATTCGATCACGAGATCGCAGGCGGCAGCGGCGGCGAATTCGGTGGTCCAGGTGATGCGTGCGCGCGCAGCCTCTGCGCCCGCAGCGGCGAGCTTGCCGATCGCGACTGCGCCGCCCATGCCGAAGCGCCCGCTCGCGGCGTCCTGCTTGCCGCGCTCGAGCGCTTCCGGTGCGATGTCGCTGCACACCACCTGATAACCCGCCACGGCGCAGCTCTGAGCGATGCCGCCGCCCATCACGCCCGCGCCGATCACGCCGATCCTGTGGATGTCGCTCATTGAATGACGAAGCCTCCGTCGGCCACGATGTACGCGCCCGTGATGAAGCTCGCGCGCGGCGAGCACAGGAATGAGATCAGCTCCGCGATTTCCTCGGGCGTTCCATAACGCCCGACTGGCGCGAGCTTGCCGACCGCTTCGAACACCGCCGGTGGCATGGCCGTGCGCGTCATCGCCGTATCGGTGTTGCCCGGGCCGACCGCGTTGCAGCGGATGCCACGCGCCGCGTAATCGAGCGCGACCACTTTGGTGAGGCCGACGACGCCGTGCTTGCTGGCGGTGTAGGCAGGAATCCCGGCGTGCGCGATCTGGCCCATCATCGACGAGAGGTTCACGATTGCGCCGCCGCCGCCGCTCGCGAGCATTGCCGGCACCGCGTAGCGAATCGCGTAGAAAGTCCCTGACAAGTTGACCGCGAGGCAGCGGTCCCAATCGGCGAGCGGGTATTCGTGCGTCGCGATCATTGGCGGCGAGATGCCCGCGCTGTTCACGAGCGCGTCGAGTCGCCCGAACTCGGCGAGCGTGCACTGCACCATCGCCTCGACCTGCGCCGCTTGCGCGACGTCGACGGCGATCGAGATCGCGCGCCCGCCGCCCGCGCGCAGCTGCTCTGCGACAGCGCCCGCGCGCTTCGCGTCGAAGTCCGCGACCGCGATGGCGGCGCCTTCGCGCGCCATCACGCGCGCCGACGCCGCGCCGATCCCGCTCGCGGCGCCCGTAATCAGCGCGACGCGGCCCGCGAGTTCGCCGCCGCTGCTCGCGCTCACGCGGGCCCCTGCCGCAGCGCGAGCGCCGCGAGCACGTGCGGATACAGGTCCGCCTTGATGCGCTTCATCACGGGATGCGCTTTTGCGGCGAGCGGCGCCGCGATCGCGAGTGCGTGCGGTAGCAACTCCGCTTCGGACAGCGCCTCCTCCACAATGCCCGCGGCTCTAGCGTCCGCGCCGCCATAACGCCTGCCCGTCGCGAGCACCTCGTGCACGGTCTGCCCCGGCAGGCGTGCAGCGAGCAGCGCCGTCATGCCCGGGTGCAAGTGCGCGCGCAGGTCGATCTCGGGCATGCAGAAATAGCCGCGGTCCGCGCGCATCAAGCGATAGTCGTGCGCCGCGAGCAGCTGCGCGCCCGCCCCGAACGCGTGCCCGTTGCAGGCGCACACCGTCACGCACGGCAGCGTCAGCACGCGGGCGAGCACGCCGAGCACCGCGCCGATGTACTCCGGGAACGAATCCTTGCGCTCGCGAAAAGCCCAATCGAGATCGAGCCCGGCCACATCTTCGACTTGCCCGCGCTGAGCGCCGCTGCGATCTGCGGCTTCGGTGGAGAAGCGCGAGGGAGGTCGAGGTTGTTCGCGGCGGCCCACGCACGCGGCGAGGTCGCTGTTAGGCTCGGCCAAACGCGCTCCGAATTCGCGCGATCGCTTCGTTGACGTTGTCACGCGAGTTGAAGGCGGAGAGGCGGAAGTAGCCCTCGCCGTTCGGCCCGAAGCCCGAGCCAGGCGTGCCGACGATGTGCGCCTGCGTGAGCAAGCGATCGAAGAAGTCCCAGGACGCGAGATTGTCGGGGGTGCGCATCCACAAGTACGGCGCGTGGACGCCGCCGAATACGCTGAAGCCCGCGGCGCCGAGCCCTTCGCACAGGCAGCGCGCGTTTTCGAGATAGAACGCGACCTGCTCGCCGGTCTGCTTTTTTCCTTCGGGCGTGAACACCGCCTCGGCAGCGCGCTGAATCACGTAGGGCACGCTGTTGAACTTGGTCGCGTGCCGGCGCGCCCAGAGCGCGTGGAACGAGACGCGCTCGCCGCTCGCGGTCGTGCCGGTGAGTTCTCGCGGGATCACGGTGTAGGCGCAGCGCACGCCGGTGAAGCCCGCGCGCTTGCTGAAGCTACGCATTTCCATCGCGACGCTGCGCGCGCCGGGAATCTCGTAGATCGAGCGCGGCAGCGAGGCGTCTTGGATGTAGGCGTCGTAGGCGGCGTCGAAGATCAACACCGCGTCGTTCGCTTGCGCCCAGCGCACCCAGCTCTCGAGCAGCGCGCGGCTCATTACGGCGCCGGTCGGGTTGTTGGGCGAGCACAGGTAGACGACGTCGACACGCTCGCTCGGCGGCGCGGGTGCGAAGCCGTTCGCCTCGGTGCAGGGCAGGTAGGTGATGCCCGCAAAGCGGCCGCTCGCGTCGGCGGCGCCGGTGCGACCGGCCATCACGTTGCTGTCGACGTACACCGGGTAGACCGGGTCGGTGACCGCTAGCCGCGAATCGACGCCGAAGATTTCCTGGATGTTTCCGCTGTCTTGCTTGCTGCCATCGGAGACGAAGATCTCGTCGGGCGCGACTTCGAGGCCGCGCGCGGCGTAGTCGTGCAGCCGGATCGCTTCGAGCAGGAAGTCGTAGCCGTTCTCAGGGCCGTAACCGCGAAAGCCCGCGCGCGTGCCCATCTCGGTGACGGCTCTGTGCATCGCCTCGGTCACCGCGGGCGCCAGCGGCTCGGTCACGTCGCCGATGCCGAGCCTAATCAGCTTCGCGTCGGGGTGCGCGCTCTGGAACGCCCGAACGCGCCGGCCGATTTCAGGGAAGAGGTAGCCCGCCTGCAGCTTTCGATAGTTCTCGTTGATGTGCGCCATGGCGGCGGAACATACGTGGGCCGCTCCACCCGCGCAGCGCGTCGAGACCGGCACACCGCCTGCAACGACCTCCCCAATTTGGGGGACGCGAGCCAGTCGGCGGCACGCTTGACTTCGCCCGTGTCTCCTCACGGAGATGGGCGCGGTGGCGGAGTGGCACCCTACGTCGCCGCGTCACGCCGGTCAGGGAAACCTGGCCGGCGTCTTTTTTGGCGAGATCACGGATCGATCAGCACGCCCGGGTTCAGGACGCCGCGCGGATCGAGCGCTTTCTTCGCAGCGCGCAGTGCGCTCGCAAACAGCTCTGGGCGTTGCTTGTCGTACCACGGGCGGTGATCGCGGCCGACGGCGTGGTGGTGCGTGATCGTGCCGCCCGCCGAGATCAGGGCTTCGGAAGCAGTGGCCTTGATCTCCGCCCACTGCGCGAGCTCGCTGCCGTGCTGAGATGGCGCGCTGATCGAATAATAAGGCGCGGGGCCATCGGGATACGCGTGCGTGAAGCGGCACGAGACGCTGCCCGCGCCGCACACGCGCTTCACCGCATCTCGCGTCGCAGTCATGACGCGCTCGTGGAAATCCGCGAAGCGGTCCCAGGTGATTGCGGTCTCGAACGTCTCCATCAGCACGGCGTAGGGCGCGAGTGCATCGCGCGCGTAGGGGGCGCGCAGGAAGGCGTTGCGCCACGCGCCCGCGGCGCCTTCGCGGTCGCCACCGCCGCTCTCGCCGCTGGTGGCGCGCGTCGCGCCTGCGCTCGCGGGCACTTCGCCGCCGGCCGCGCGGCTGAGTTCGAGCGCGCGAGCCATCCACGGTTCGAGCGCGTGGTCCGCGGATTCGAAGCCGAGCACCAACACCGCATGCGTGCCGTCGCCTGCGCCGGAGCCCTGCGCCTCGGCTGCGTCGAGCAAGCGGCAGTTCGCGGGATAGAGCCCCGCCTGAGAGATTGCGCGCACGGCCTCGGCGGCGCGCATGAAGCCGTCCGCGCCGCGAAACAGAGCGGAGGCGCCGGCGCGGAATGTCGGGCGATCCTGAAGGCGCATCCACGCCTCCGTAATCACTCCGAGCGTTCCCTCGGAGCCGATGAACATGCGATCGGGGCTGGGCCCCGCGCCGGAACCGGGCAAGCGGCGCGATTCGAGCACGCCGCTCGGCGTCACGACGCGCAGCGACTCCACGAAATCGTCGATGTGCGTGTAGAGCGTGGCGTAATGACCCCCGGACCGCGTCGCGATCCAGCCGCCGAGCGTCGAGAACTCGAACGATTGCGGGTAGTGGCGCAGCGTGAGCTTGTGCGGGCGCAACTGGTCTTCTAGCGCGGGGCCATACGCGCCGGCCTGGATCCGCGCGGCGCGCGAAGTGCGATCGACTTCGAGCACGCGGCCGAGTCTGCCGAGATCGAGCGAGACGACGCCGGCGTGAGCGGGCAAGTTCGTCTCGACGCCGCCGACCACGGAGGAGCCGCCGCCGTACGGAATCGCGGCGATGCCTGTGCTGCCGCACCAATCGAGCAGCGCGACCACGTCGGCCTCGCTGTTAGGGAACGCGACGAAGTCCGGCGGCGCGGGGAACTCGCCGTTGAAACCGCGCACGATGTCGCGGAACGATTTGCCGTAGTGATGGCCCGCGCGCTCGATGGGCGCGTCGGAAAGCAGTGGGCGCAAAGAGGCCGGCGCAGCGACGCGCGGCGCGCGCAGGCGCAAATCCCCCGCGCGCGGCAGAGGACGCGGCGCACCGAGCGAACGCCCGAAGCGAGCCTCCAGCGCTTTCGCCATCCCCGCGGCTTGCTCCGGCGAAGGCCGCTCCTCGTCGACGCCCCATCCCCAGAAGCTGCGCGGCATCGCGTGCGCCTACTTCTTCTTCGCCCGGTTCTTCTTGGGCGCCGGCTTCCTCGCCGGAGCCTTCTTCTTGGCAGCGGGTTTCTTCTTCCTCGCGCTCTTCAGGTTCGGCGTGCGCGCTTCCTTCGCAGCCGGCGCGCCGCCGGGCGCGAGCGCCCGCAACAACTCGAGGTCCGGCCCCGGCTGGCCATCCGGGCGGAACGGCTGGATGCACACGTGATCGGCGCCGGCGTCGAAGTGTGCCTGCTCGTGCGCGCGAATCTTCTCCTCGCTTCCCCAACAAACGATCGCGTCCACCAGGCGATCGCTGCCGCCGCCTTGCCAGTCGGCGTCCTCGAAACCGAGCCAGCGCCAGTTCTCGTAATAATTCGGCAGCGGCAGGTAGGTCGTGAGGTTCTTGCGCGCCACTTCGCGCGCTCTCACCGGGTTCGTCTCGCGCAGCAGCATCTGCTCGGGCGCGAGCGTCGGGCCGGCGCCGAGGATCGCGCGCGCGCGCCGGGTGTGTTCCGGAGTCACGTTATAAGGATGGGCGCCCGCGGTTCGCTCCCCCGCCAGCTTCAGCATGTTCGTGCGCAACGCGGCCAGCACGATCGGCGGCTCGGCTTCTGCCCGCGGCCCCATGTAGAGAGATTTCTCCATCGCATCGAGGTAGTTGCGCATCGTCGTCACGGGCTTGCCGTACTCGTGGCCGCGCACGTTCTTCACGAGCGGGATGTGCGAGACGCCGAGGCCTAGCACGAAGCGCCCCCCAGTGATCTCGCCCACGGTGTGCTGAATCGCGTGCATCGACATCGGATCGCGCGCGTAGATGTTCGCGATGCCGGTTGCGAACACGAGCTTCTTCGTGCTCGCGGACATGCGGCTGATGAACGCGAACGGGTCGCGGCCGACGGCTTCGGGCGTCCAGAGCGCGCTGTAGCCGAGACTCTCGATCTCGGCCGCGAACTCTGCGGCCTGTGGCGTCGCGAACATGTCGATCCAGGTCCAAACGCCGAGCTTGCCGAGAATCGCCGCATTGCGGGCCGCCATCATCACTCCTTTGTTCGCGAAGCCGCGAGTCGCGCGACTCTACTCCGCACGTTTTGCGCGTGCGAGACTCGCGCGCCGTGCGCCGCACTCTTCTCATCGCCGCGATTACGAGTGCGCTCGCCGCGCCGCTCGCGTGGTGGGGAACAGATCGCCTCGAAGAGAACGACGCGTTCTGCGGTGCGTGTCACCTGCCGAGCGGCGCGCCGCTACACGAACGCAACAGCGGGGACTTCCGCGCGCGCCCCGCCGTTTCGCTCGCGGTGGCGCACGCGGTCGCAGGCAACCGGGCGCGCGAGGATGGCGCGTTTCGCTGCATCGACTGCCACGGCGGCACTGGCATGACAGGCCGCGCGCGCGTGAAGCTGCTCTCGGCACGCGATGCGCTCGTGTACGTCACGCGCCACTTCGAGGAACCGCGCGGGATGCGCTGGCCGCTGAGCGACGACGATTGTCGGCGTTGTCATGCCACGTTCGCGAGCGCGGCGAGCGCCGCGAGTGAATGGGAGGCGCCCGCGTTCCATCAAGTCATCGTGCACAACCGCGAACTCGGCGTGGCTTGTGTCGAGTGTCACCAGGCGCATCCGCGCGGTGGCCTCGCCGAGCGCAATTTTCTGCACCCCGACCCGGTGCGCGAACAGTGCGCGCGGTGTCATCCTGAGTTCGAAGAGGAGGACCCATGAGAAGTGCTCTCGTTGTCGCCGCGAGCGTGTCGTTCGCTGCCGCCGTCGCGTTCGCCTATCCGGGCGGTACGCCCGAGTTTCAGACCGATGCCGCGCCGTACTGCGCGAGTTGCCACGCTTCGGCGAACCTCGAAATGATGTCGGGCATGGCGCCGGAGCGTGCGGAGAAGGAGCTCGCGCCGAATAAGCACATCGCGCTGATTCGCGCGGGCGAGGGCCCCTACCAATCGCTGCCCCCCGAGGAGCGCGCGCTGCTCGCCGAGCACGTGAAGGCGGTGGATGCGAACACGAGCGTGAAGATCAGCGCGGCGCCGAGAGTCGCGATCAATGGCGAGATCCGCGTCACGGTGGACGTGCGCGGCGGCGCAGGCCCGGTTGTTGGGGTCGCGCTGGTGGATACGCCGCAGCGCTGGCTGGCGCGGCCGGCTACGGGCGTCGGCTGGGTGGTTTCGCGCGAGCCGCAAATCCTCGGACAGGATTTTCAGGAGCAGACGGAGTGGCTCTCGAAGCGTCCGCTTTCACTCGGGCGCAACCTCGCCTACGTGAACGTCACCGGCCTGCACTCGAGCGCGGTCGCCAACGAATGGGCGACCGCGCAGGTGGTCTGGACGCTGCGCGCGCCGAGCCGCCCGGGCAAATATCCGCTCGTCGCGGCGCTTTGGTACGGCACCGAGAAGGCCTCGCCGCTCGGCGTCGTCACGGATCCGATTCGCGGCAAGATGCTGCGCGGGACCGTCGCCGGGCACTCGGGCCGGATTCTGTTCAGCACGCCACTAGTCATCGAGGTCACTGTCGAATAATGCGCGCCAAGCTTCTGACGGGTCTTGCTCTTGGTCTGGCAGTCTCTCTAACAGCTTGCGGTGACGACCCTGCGGCGCCCGAAGCCCCCGCGCGCATCGCACCGCCCCCGCCGCCGCCCGGCGTCGAGGCAATCGACGACGCGCGGCTCGTGAACGCAGCCGCGGAGCCTGAGAGCTGGCTCACCTACGGCGGCACCTACAGCGAGCAGCGCTTCTCGACGCTCGACAAGATCAGCACCACGAATGTCGCGCAGCTGGGCCTCGCGTTCTCCTACGAGACCAACACCACGCGCGGGCTCGAAGCTACGCCGCTGGTGGTAGGAGGCGTGATCTACACGACCGGCTCGTGGTCGATCGTGTACGCGGTCGACGCGAAGACCGGCAAGGAGATCTGGCGCTACGACCCAAAGGTGCCCGGCGAGTTCGGGCCGAAAGCCTGCTGTGATGTCGTGAACCGCGGCGTCGCGGCTTATCAGGGCAAGATCTACGTGGGCGCGCTCGACGGCCGCTTGATCGCGCTCGACGCGAAGACGGGCATTCCGGTCTGGGAGAAGCTGACCGTCGATCAGAGCAAGCCCTACACCGTCACGATGGCGCCGCGTGTGATCAAGGGGAAAGTCATCATCGGCAACGGCGGCGCGGAGCTCGGCGTGCGCGGCTACGTCAGCGCCTACGACGCCGAGAGCGGCGAGTTGGTGTGGCGCTTCTACACGGTGCCCGGCGATCCGAAGCAGCCGCAGGAGAACCCCGCGCTCGACAAGGCGTTGCCTACCTGGACCGGCGACACCTATTACAAGATCGGCGGCGGCGGAACCGTTTGGGATGCGATCGCGTTCGATCCCGAGCTCGACCTCATGTACGTCGGCACCGGCAACGGCTCGCCCTGGGCGCGCAAGATCCGCAGCCCCGAGGGCGGCGACAATCTCTATCTCTCATCGATCCTCGCGCTCCGCCCCGACACGGGCGAACTCGTGTGGCACTACCAGACCACGCCCGCGGATAACTGGGACTACACCGCCGTGCAGCAGATCACGCTGGCCGATCTCGCGATCGACGGGAAGCCGCGCAAGGTGCTGATGCAGGCGCCGAAGAACGGCTTCTTCTACGTGCTGGATCGCACGACGGGCGAGTTGCTCTCGGCGAAGAACTACGTGGAGGTCACCTGGGCGACGCATGTCGATATGAAGACAGGCCGCCCGGTGGAGAACAAGATCGCCACCTACGACGACGAGACGCAGACGATCAAGCCGTCTCCGCTCGGCGGCCATAACTGGCAGCCGATGTCGTACAACCCGAAGACGGGCCTCGTGTACATCCCGGCGAACGACATCGCCTGGGCGTTCGGGCTCGAGAAGAACTTCGTGTACCGGCCCGGCGCCTGGAACAACGGCAACGATCCGACCACGGGCGACGCGATTCCGCGCGGCGACGTGACGGGCCGCCTAATTGCCTGGGATCCGGTGAACCAGAAAGCCGCGTGGACGCAGATGTACCCCGGCCCGTGGAACGGCGGCACGCTCTCGACCGCGGGCGGGCTCGTGTTCCAAGGCACCGCGCACGGCACCTTCGTTGCGTACGACGCCGCGGGCGACGGCGCCGGCAACGGCAAGGTGTTATGGGAATCGCCGGCGGGCACCGGCGTGATGGCTGGTCCCTCGACCTACGAGATCGACGGCGAGCAGTACGTCGCCGTAATGGCCGGCTGGGGCGGCGCGTTCGGCCTGGTTGGCGGAGACGCCTCCGCGGCCGCGCACGAACGCTCGGGCAACAAGCCCAACGACGGGCGGCTGCTCGTCTACAAGCTCGGCGGCACCGCGACGATTCCGGCCTCCGAGGCGCTCGACAAGGAAGTCGCTGCGATCGCGGGCGATCTCGACGCGGCGGCCGTGAAGAAGGGCAACTTCGCGTACCACACCTGGTGCGGGTTCTGTCACGGCGTTGGCGCGATCTCCGGCGGCGTAATCCCCGATCTGCGTACGAGCGAGCTGTTCTTCAGCGACGCGCTCGAGCCGATCGTGCTTCAAGGCTCGCTTCTCGGGAAAGGCATGCCGAACCTCGGCAAGTGGGTGACGAAACAAGATGTCGCGCTGATTCGCATCTACATCACGGCGAAGCGCAACGAGCTCGCGGCTGCGAAAGCGGCAGCGAAGGTCGCTGCGCCCGCGGCGGCGGCCGGGGGCCGTTAGGTGAAGTTGCCCGCGCTCCCGTCGCCTGATTCGGTCGATCTCTCGGATCTCGAGTTCTGGAATCGCCCGACCGCGGAGCGCGAGGCGGCCTTCGCGTCGCTCCGCAAATACAAGCCGATCTCCTTCCACAAGGAGTTCGAGCCGCCGCCGGGCTTGCCGATACCGCGCGGCCCGGGTTATTGGGCGCTCACCAAGCACGCCGACATTCTCGAGGTGAGCCGCACCCCCGAAGTGTTCTGCTCGGGCAAGGGCACCAACATCATGGACTTGCCGGAGGCGTTCACCGAGTTCTTCGGCTCCATGATCAACATGGACGACCCACGCCACGGGCGGCTTCGGCGCATCGTCTCGCGCGGCTTCACGCCGCGCGCACTCGGTCGCCTCGAGGCGATGGTGCAGAAGCGCGCGCAGCAAACCATCGACCGCGTGATCGACCGCGGCGCCTGCGACTTCGTCACCGACATCGCTGCGCCGCTGCCGCTCCAACTCGTCTGCGACCTGATGGGTATCCCCGAGAGCGAGACGCAAGCCGTCTTCGCGCACACCAACGTGATCCTCGGCCTCGGCGACCCCGAGTACGTGAAGCCCGGCACGAGCCCGGTGGTCGCAGCGCTCACCGCGGGCAAGGCGCTCGCCGACCTAATGAACGAGCTAGCAAAGCACAAAGCAGGCAAGGGCGGAGACGACCTCACTACCGCGCTGCTCGATGCCGAACTCGACGGCGAGACGCTCACCCAGCCCGAGCTCGCCTCGTTCTTCGTGCTGCTCGTGGTCGCGGGCAACGAGACCACCCGCAACGCCATCTCCCACGGTATGCGCGCGCTCTGCGACTTCCCCGAGCAGCGCGCGAAGTGGGCGGCCGACTACGAGGCGCTCGCCGACACCGCCGTCGAAGAGATCGTGCGCTGGGCGTCGCCCGTGATCCATTTCCGCCGGACCACTGTGCGCGACACGGTCTTATCCGAGCAACCGATCAAGGCCGGCGAGAAAGTCGTGATGTGGTATGGCAGCGGCAATCGCGACGAGGACAAGTTCGCGCGCCCGTATCAGCTCGACCTAACACGCGACCCGAACGAGCACGTCGGCTTTGGTGGCCCTGGCCCGCACTTCTGCTTGGGCGCCCAGCTCGCCCGCCGCGAAATGCGCGTGATGTTCCGCGAGCTGTTCCGGCGAATGCCGGATCTCGAGATCACGGGCGAGCCGGAAATGCTGCGCAGCAATTTCATCCATGGCATCAAGCACATGCCGTGCGCGTGGGGGAAGCGAGCGAAGTAGTGGCGACCCACTTGATCCGTGAGCGGGTGACTCCGATCCGGCGCCGTTGGCCGACCGCCGCGCGGCGAGTGCTGGTCGTGTCGATCCTGCTTGCGACTGTGGTCGTGGCGCGGGCTCAGGGAAATCCGGGGAAAACGCTCGTCGTGGGCAGCGAGGAAGACTTCCCGCCGTTCGCCACCGGGCAGACGGACGAAACGGCGGGTGGGTTCACCGTCGAGCTATGGAAGGCGGTGGCTGCGGAGCACGGGCTGCAATACGCGCTTCGGGTGCGGCCGTTCCGGCAGATTCTCGACGAGTTCAAAGCCGGCAAGATCGACGTGCTGATCAATCTCGCGCAGTCGGAGGAACGTCGCGTCTTCGCGGATTTCTCGGTGCCGCATGTGATCGTGCATGGCGCGATCTTTGTGCGTGCAGGCGAGACGAACATCGACGCGGAGGCGGACCTCGCGGGCAAGTCGGTCATCGTCATCAGTGCCGATCTGGCGCACGACTACGCGGTTTCCAAAGGCTGGGGGCCGCGACTGGTGCTGGTCGATAACGCCGCGGACGGCCTGAAGCTCCTCGCGTCCGGCCAGCACGACGCGATGTTGCTCAGCAAGCTCGCCGGGCTGCAAACGTTGCAGGGGCTGAAGATTCGCAACGTCAAGGCGCTCGGCGCCAAGGCGGGGTTCTCGCAGAAGTTTGCCTTCGCGGTGCAGAAGGGGAACGCCGAGCTGCTTGCGCAGGTCAACGAAGGGCTCGCCGTCGCCAAGTCCTCTGGCGCCTACGACAGCTTGTACGAGAAATGGTTCGGCGTGTTCGAGGTGGGCGAGGTGACCTTTCGGCAATTGCTGAAATACCTCGGGCCCATCGCGATCGCTCTGCTGATTGCAACGGCTGTGTTCCTGGTGAGGCAGCATGAGCGTCGGAAGGGCGAGCAGCGCCTGCGCGAGAGCGAGGAGCGGCTGCGGCTGGCCATGTCCGCCGCTCAGCAGGGGCTCTACGACCTCAACGTCCAGACCGGCGAGTTCATCGTCAGCCCGGATTATGCGACGATGCTCGGCTACGACCCGGCTGAGTTCCGCGAATCCATTGCCGCCTGGCGCGAGCGCTTGCATCCCGACGATCGCGAGACGTGTTACGCAGCCTACTCGGACTACGTGGCCGGCCGGCGAAGTGAGTACCGAGTCGAGTTTCGCCAGCGCACGAGGGACGGGGGCTGGATCTGGGTTCTGTCGCTGGGCAGCCTGACCACGCGCTCAGCCGACGGACAGCCGCTCCGCATGTTGGGCACCCATACCGACATCACCAAGCGCAAGCTGGCAGAGGAAGCGCTGGAGCACAGCGAGGAACGCTTTCGCACGCTGACCGAAAGCGCCCCGATCCTCATCTATCTCACCGATGACAGAGGAGACTGCGTCTACGTCAATCGGCGCTGGTGCGAAGCGGCGGGGATGACACCGGAAGAGGCGGCGGGCAAGGGCTGGTTGAACGGCTTGCACGAGGACGACCGGGCGACGATCGGTGAACAATGGACGAAAGCTGTGCAGAGCGGGGGCGCGTGGAGTGTCGAGTATCGCTTCAAGACTCCGGCGGGCGTCGTGACCTGGGTCTACGGAACAGCCGCGCCGATCCGGGCCGCGAACGGGACGGTCGTCGGATTCGTGGGAACGAATGTGGACATCACCGACCGCCGGCAGGCCGCGATCGAACG
>JANNDT010000069.1:0-15607 GCA_031387905.1 Deltaproteobacteria bacterium | reverse complement strand
GACGTGCGCACCGCGACCCAGGACGCGACCGCCGCGCAGAACCCGGCGTTCGCACAGGGCGCGTTCGTCCAGACCGAGAACGCGCCCGCTCGGCCCGGGCTCGACGGCTTCCGCCGCCGCGTGTTCTCGCGGACGATCCGTCCGCGCAACTCGCCGATCAACGCGGGCTCGAGCCCGCGAGGGTGCTCCTAATGACGACGCCGAAAACCAAGCGGCAGCAGGGCGCGGCGATGTTCCTCGCCGTCATGTTGCTGGTCCTGATGGGTGCGCTCGGTTTGGTCGCGCTGGATACAGCCAGCGAAGACCGCCGGATCGCGGGCTTTCAGAATCGCTCGAGCAGCGCCTTCCAGGCGGCAGAGGCTGGCGTCGCGCACGCAGCGGAACTGGCGCGTACCAACGTCACCACGATCAACCCCACGAACTTGAGCGACGCCGGCGTGTACGACCGCGAGGCCGCGCTGCCGAGCTACCGCGCGGACCCGAATCCGCTGCCCGTCGGCGCGAACCCGACTGGAATCGAGACCGCAGGCATCGGCGCTGCCGAAGGCGTGTCGCCGGAAGCAGGCGGCGGTTGGAAGACCGGGAAGTGGCGCATCAACATCGAAGGCCGCAGCCCGACGGCCGCGGGCGGCGGCATGGACGGCCGCATGTCGACGTCGCGGATCGAGCTCATGTACGGCGTGCTCACGCACGGCGGGAGCGACTACAAGGGGCAGTAGCCCGAGTTATTGGGGGGGAGCATGCTTTTCAGAGTCGCGTACGCGACGGCGCTCACTGCTGCGCTCGTGTTCACTACGGCGTGCGGCGATGATTCCGAGGATCTCGATCCGTCGCGTTCGCTCGCTGCCGGCGGCCTGCGCGGCGACGCACAGGCGGAGCAGGCGGCGGAGAGCAACCGCGCCCCAGAGATCGCGAGCGTTTCGCTGAATCCCGCGCACCCAGCTTCCGAGAGCACGCTCGAAGCCCACGTCGATGCGAGCGACCCCGACGGCAGCATGGTTCGGCTCTCTTTCGAGTGGAAAGTCAATGGCGCGCTGCTCGAGCGCGGCACGCGAAGCGCCGTGCAGTTGCCGAAACTCGAGCGCGGCGATCGCATCGAGGTCGCGGTGATCGCCAGCGACGGGAAGCTCGAGAGCGCGCCGCAGACGGCGACCGCCCGCGTGGACAATCGGCCGCCGCAGATCACGTTTCTGTACTTCACACCGCAGAACAAACGCATTCGCCGTGGCGACGTTCTGACCGCGGTTCCCGACGCGACGGACCCTGAGAACGACCGCATCGAATACACGTACGTCTGGCGCGTGAATGGCCAGGCGGCCGGCGATGATCGTCAGTTCGACACCAAGGCATTACGGCAGGGCGACGAGATCAGCGTCGAGGTCGTGGCCAACGACGGAGACGCCGAAAGCCCGCCGCGCGCGCTCGACGCGATTGAGCTGGTGAACTCCGCTCCGGTCATCAAGCAGCTGCCCGCGCTCGAACATCAGGGCAACACGCTCGCGTATCAGTTCGAGGCTGAAGACGCCGAGGGCGACCGGAACCTGCGCTTCTTCCTCGCGGAAGCACCGGAGGGGATGGAGATCGACGCCGTCTCTGGGCTGCTCACGTGGCAGCCGAGCGCTTCACAGACCGGCAAGCACAAGGTCGAGGTCGGCGTGAAAGACAGCGAAGGCGACGCCAGCAAGTTCGAGTGGGAAGTCAGCGTGAACGCCGTCGCGCCGCCAGCGGCCGCAGCGGACTAGCGCCTGCGCAAGCCGTTGCGGGCTGCGCAATTCAGTGCGCAGCGCGTTCGCTCGATAAGCGCGCTGAGGGCGCTTCGTGGCGATCCAGGCGCGGCACGCGGCTTGCTCCATGAAACCCAAGGCGCGAGCCGTTAGGGAGACATCACCATGGTCCGAAACATCATCCGCTTCGTGAGCACGCTCGGCGTCGCCGCACTGCTCGCGGCCCCCGCGACGGCGCAGACGGTGAACGACACCGCGCTCTTCAGCGCGGTCGTTCCTCCGAACGTGATGCTGCTCGTCGACAACTCGGGCTCGATGAACACAATCGTCTATCACCCCGCGTACAACCCGGCTGCGGTGAACACGTGCAACTACTTCACCAACGCGAGCACGTACTTCGTCAACTCCACCGACGTCGACACGTTCCCGAACGGCGGCGCTGACACGACCTTCCGTGCGGGCTCATACGCGATCGTGTCGCCCGGTTGTGTCGCGACGGCTCGCAATATCTTCGTCGACCCCGCCGTGAACGCGATTCCCGACGACACGCGCTGGGACGGGCACTATTTGAACTGGTATTACAGCGCCGCCAACGCGGTGTACGTGCCGGGGATCGTCGCCACCAACAATGCCTTTTTCTCCGCGTGTCTCGGCGGCGGCACCTACAGCCGCTACCGCCGGTCGCGCGTGAGCGCCGCGAAGACGGTGCTTCGGGAGGTGATTTGCCAGGTGAACGCGGCGGGCGCCGTGCGCTTCGGCATCGCTCAGTTCCGGCGCGTCGGCGCCAGTAGCGACCCGAACGGCGGCTTCGTGGCGGTGCCGATCAACGACTATCTCACGGCGGGCGTGCCGACCTCGTATTCGCTGAACGGCGTGACGCGTACTCACGGCCAGCATCTCGACTTCGTCATCAACGATCTCACCGGTGAGACGTGGACTCCGCTCGCCGAGTCGCTCTTCCAGGTCTACACGTACTTTCACGGCCGAGGCGTGGCGCAGCGCCCGGCTCCCCGGGTGTCGGGAACCTTCCCGAAGTACGAGTACAACACGCTGCTCAGCAGCGGCGGCATCGTCGGCGGCACCTTCAGCACTGCGGGCGCGCCCACCGTTCCCGACAGCCCCGTGCAGTGGGACTGCCAGAAGAACTTCGTCGTGATCATCACGGACGGCGAGTCCACGAAGGACAACTTCGCTGTCGTCTCGCCTACGAACACGGCGAACGGCTTCGCGAGCTTTCTGAACTTGATTGGCGACTACAACGCCGACGGCGAGGTCGAGACGGGCCAACCGAGCAGCGGCACGCTCTACCTCGATGACATCGCGAAGTTCATGCACGAGAAGGACTTCCGCCCCGACCTGCCGAATCCGAACGGCTTGGCGCAAACGCTCGACATCTACACGGTCGGCTTCACGACGGACGCGGTGGCCAACGCCTCACTCGCGAAGACCGCCTCGGTCGGCGGCGGCCAGTTCTACACGAGCAACGACCCCGACCAACTCGCGAACGACATCGTGTCGGCGGTGAGCGACATCATCCGCAAGTCGCAGTCGTTCACTGCGGCGACGGTGCCGGCCGCGCGCACGTCCTCGGGCGGCATGTTCTACACGAGTCGTTTCGTGCCCTCGAACCTGGACGGCTATTGGGAAGGCCACCTCGAGGCGTGGAAGATCGACGTCAACGGCCACATCGTGGACTCGGCGGGGAACTGCGCGCTGAACGATCCCGAGGCGCCGACGAAGTGTTCGCTTGGCTCGTTCAAGTCGTCGGCGGTTCCGTTCTGGGACGCGGGTACGCAGTTGCGCATTGCGAGCGAGGGAAGCCGCAAGCTCTGGACGTCCCTAATCAATGGCGGAACGCTGCTGAGCGAGAAGGTCGAGTTCATCCGGACGAATCTCTCGCCAACGGACCTCGCGCTCAGCCTCCCGGACATCGCGACCTACAGCTACGCGCCGTATGCGCCCGCTACCACAGCCCTCGAACTTCGCGACGACATCGTGGCAGTCACGCGAGGCTGCGAGCTCGGCACCGAGTTCGCGACCTGCGTCGATCGGCCCTGGAAGCTCGGCGACCTGTTCCACTCGGACCCGGTCGTGGTGCCGGCTCCGCCGTCGCCGCTCGCGGGCGCCGGCAACGCGCAATTCCGGCTCAACTACAAGACGCGCGACCGCAACATCTTCGTGGGTAGCAACGACGGCTTCCTGCACGCCTTCAACGCGGGCGCGTGGAACGCCATCGCGACGCCTCCCGCCTACGGCGCCGGAACCGGCAACGAAGTGTTCGGCTTCATGCCGTACACGGCGCGCACGAAGGCGAAGGAACTGCCGCGCGATTCGGGCGTGCGCGACTTCTACACGGTCGACGGTTCACCGCGCGTGTCGGACGTGTGGTTCTACACGACTCCTACCGTCAACACGCAGCTCGTGAACGGCAGCGAATGGCGCTCGATCCTGATCTCGGGGATGCGCCAAGGCGGCAAGCAGCTGTTTGCCCTCGACATCACGGATCCCTCGCGCGCAGCGGGCGTCTCGTGTCCCAACTCGCGCAGCCCCTCCAACACCGGCTACCCGTGTTACCTCTGGGAGTTCCCGCGCGAGAATGCGCCCGCGGCTGACAAAGCCATCATGGGCGAGTCCTGGTCCGAGCCCGTCATCACCAAGATCAAGCTGCGGGTGAACGCGAACAACAACGGCGGCGCAGGCTTCGAGCGCTGGGTCGCAATCGTTGCGGGCGGTTACGACAAGACCGGCAACCCGAACGACAAGGCGAACTACAACGCCCAGGCGCTCGCGGGTCGCGCGCTCATGATCATCGACGTACAGACGGGCAAGCTCATCGCCAAGAAGCAGTTCGATCCGGCCGGTACGGCATTGCCGACGACCGATCCGTCGACGGTCGCGTACCTCGCGTTGAATCCCGAGCTCAGCATGCACTACGCGTTCGCGGCGACGCCGGCCGTCTACGACCTCGACGCCGATGGCTTTGCAGATGTGGTCTACGCCGTCGACATCGGCGGAAATGTCTGGAAATGGCAGATCCACGACATCGGCCACGACTCGGTGAACAGCGCGTCAACCGACTACGACCAGAACGGCGACTGGGAGTTCGGCCTGTTCTTCAAGGCGCCCTCGTACCTCAACATCGGCACAGGGCTGCGCTGGTGGAAGAGCTTCTTCTTCCCCCCCACCGCGGTGCTGAAGAACAACAAGCTGTGGATCGCGATCGGCAGCGGCGAGCGCGCGAACCTCGGCTGGACGGGCAATGCCGCGACCACGCTCGATAACAACCGCTTCTATTCGATCCAGGACCCCGATCCCTCGAACGCGCTGGGCGTCGCGACGCCGCTGCAGGAGACCGATCTCGCCAACATCACGGCGCTGACCGGTTGCCCTGTGATCTCGCCCTCGAAGGGCTTCTTCTTCGTCGCGGACGAAGCGGAGAAGTTCATCACGCCTGCCGAGGCCTTCTCGTACTTCGTGCTGTCCGCTTCGTACATCCCGACGGGCGCGGCTACGCCGTGCACCTCCGGCGGTACGGCCCGGATCTACGGCTTCAAGATCACATGTGGTCAGGGTCTCTTCACCGGCCCTTCAGGCTTCGCCGCGGCGAGCGATCGGAGCGTGGATATCGGATCGGGCCTGCCAACCGCGCCACAGATCACGATCACGACCGATCCGAACGGGCAGAGCTCCATCGTGGTCAACAACCAGAACGGCGACCTGATCGATCCGAACCGGCCGCAGTGCGCAGCGGCGCCATGCCCGCCGGCCTGCGATCCAGCCAAGGATCCGAACTGCGTGCCGGGCGGCGTCTCGAAGGGCGGCACGCTCTACTGGCGGGAGCTCTCCAACTAGGCGAGGAAACTCGACGGAGTCTTCGGGCATCGAGCGGCCCCGCAGATTGCAAAATCTGCGGGGCCGTTGCGCGTTTTCGGCGCCGAACACGCGGAGGACTGATGCTATTCGCGGGGCTCGGCGGCCCGCCTGCGACTGCTGGGCATGTTCACCGCGACGCCCCATCGCTTCGCGCGAACTAAGTCACGTCAGCTCGCGCAGCTCTCCGCGACCTAGTGCCTACCCAGCCCGTACTCTTTGAGCTTGTAGAGCAAGGCGCGATGGCTGATGCCGAGCAGGCGCGCCGCGTGGGTGCGATTGCCATGCGCGGCTTCGAGCGCATCGCGAATCCACTCGGCCTCGAAGCGCCGGCGCGCGGCGCCGAGCGAATGGTCTCCAGAGGCCCGAGCCGGCGGCCCGCCAGGGTTCCGGTCAGCGACATTTTCTGGCAGTTCGCGCAGCGTTATGCGGTCGCCGTTCGCGAGGATCACCGCGCGCTCGATCACGTTCTCGAGTTCGCGCACGTTGCCCGGCCAGGCGTACGCGACGAGCTTCGCGAGCGCGTCGTCCGCGACGCCGCGAACCGCTTTGCCGAGCGACGCGCGGAACTGCGCCAGGAAGTGATCCACCAGCAACGGGATGTCTTCGCGGCGTTCGCGCAGCGGCGGAACCGTGACGCGCACGACGTCGAGCCGGTAGAAAAGGTCCTCGCGGAAGCGCCCGCCGGCGACTTCGCTCGCGAGATCGCGCGCGGTGGCAGCGAGCACGCGCACGTCGATGCTGCGCGTCTTCGATTCGCCGACCGGTCGGATTTCTTCTTCCTGCAGAACGCGCAGCAATTTGACCTGGAGGGGCAGGGGCATTTCGCCGATCTCGTCGAGGAAGAGCGTGCCGCCGTCGGCTTCGGTGAAGAGCCCGCGCCGGGCGCGATCGGCGCCAGTGAACGCGCCCTTCGCGTGACCGAACAGCTCGCTCTCGAGCAGCGCCTCGGGAATCGCGCCGCAGTTCACCGCTACGAAAGCCTGCTGGTGCCGGCTCGACTGCGCGTGAATCGCGCGAGCGAGCACCTCTTTGCCGGTGCCGCTCTCGCCCGTCAGCAGCACCGTGGTCTTGAACTCGGCGGCGCGCTCGATCAACTCGAGCACCGCCATCATCTTGTCGGACGCCGCGACGATCGGGCGCTCGCCGACTGCGCGCGAGAGATCGCGCTGCAACAGTTCGTTGGCGCGGCGCAGCTTTTCGCGCTCCTGCGCTTTGCGAATCGCGAGCACCGCCTCCGACGGAGGAAACGGTTTCGCGAGGTAGTCGTACGCGCCTCGCTTCAGCGCTTCGATCGCGAGATCGCGGCCGCCATAGGCACTCATTAGGATCACCGTGAGCCCGGGCGCGAGCCGCAGCAATTGCGGCAGCAGCTCGAAGCCGTCGATGCCAGGCATGCGCAGGTCGCACAGCGCGACATCCACGGGCGCGCGATCCAGCTGCGCGAGCGCAGCGAGCCCATCCGCGGCGGCGACGACCTCGTAACCCTCGCTCGCGAGGAAGAGTTCGAGGCTCTCTCGCAGCGCTTCGTCGTCGTCCACGATCAGCACTCGCGTGGTCACGGCGCCCCTCCGCGCTGCCTATCGGCTGGCAGCGTCACGCGCCTAACGCGCAACGCGCCGGTTGGCGCCCGGCAAGTGACATGTGAACTGCCGCACCTCGCAAAAGCGGAAGCTGCCTCAAGTCCGCGGAAGCGAAGGCCGAAAGGAATCCCGGTCACGTAGGGGATCGCCCCAGAGTTCGCGGCGGAGGGGATCGTGCCGAGGAACAACGTACAGCGCTTTCGTGAAGCGCTGATGATGAGTAAGGCGGAACTCGCTCGAAAGGCGGGTCTGTCGACGCTCACCGTCGATCGCATCGAGGCTGGCCGTCCGTGCCGCCTCGACACGAAGCGCAAGGTGTTAATCGCGCTCGGTCTCCGAGTTTCCGATCGCGACAAGGTGTTCGAGGCCGGCGAGGGCGTGTTCGCTCCGTTGGCCCTCGTTCCTAGCGACCGCGCCGAGCGGTCCTGAGGAGGGAACGCGTGCTGTTCTCGTTTGGGAAAACCAAATCGATCATTGGACTCGACATCGGGTCGACCTCCGTGAAGGCGGTCGAGTGTGCGGTGAAGAGCAAAGGCATTGAGCTCGTGCGCGTCGGCGTCGCGAAGCTACCGCCCGAGGCCATCGTTCAGGGCGCATTCCTGAACTCGGCCGCGGTGGTGAGCGCGATCCAGGAAGCGATCGCGATCGCGGGCATCAAGTCGAAGCAGGTCGCCACCGCGGTCTCCGGCCACTCGGTGATCGTGAAGAAGATCAGCCTGCCGGCGATGTCGCGCGAAGAGCTCGACGAGTCGATTCGCTGGGAGGCGGAGCAGTACATCCCGTTCGACATCAACGAGGTGAACCTCGACTTCCAGATCGTCGAAGGCAGCGAGGTCGACGGCCAGATGGATGTGCTGCTGGTCGCCGCCAAGAAAGACCTGATCGACGACTACGTGCAGGTGATTACGGACGCCGGCCTCCAGCCGGTCGTGATCGACGTCGCCGCGTTCGCGGTCGAGAACGCCTTCCACGCCAACTACGAGTCCTCGCCGGAAGACGTGGTCGCGCTGGTCAACATCGGTTCTCAGGTCGTGAACATCAACATCGTGTCGCGCGGCGCTCCGGCGTTTACACGCGACATCTCGACGGGCGGCAACGCCTACACGGAAGAGATCCAGAAGGCGCTCTCGATCAGCTGGGAAGAAGCCGAGCGCATGAAGGTCGGCGGCTCGCGCCACGAAGAGAGCCAGGAAGTCGTTCCCCAAGAAGTGGAAGATTCGATCCGCCAGGTCACCGAGACGGTGCTCGGCGAGATCAGCCGCTCGCTCGACTTCTTCGCCGCCACCGCAGCGGAGAGCCGCATCGGCCGCGTGTTCCTCTCGGGCGGCGGTTCTTTGGTGTCCGGCCTCGAGAGCGCATTCCAAGGCAAGACGAACCTGCCGGTGGAGCGCTTGAACCCGCTCGCGCGAATCGTGCCGGCTTCGAGCCTCGACGCGCGAATGCTCGAGGACCTCGGCCCCGCGCTCGCGGTCGCCACGGGCCTCGCGTTGCGAAGGATGGACGACTGATGATTACGATCAACCTACTCCCGGTACGCGAAGAGCGGCGCAAAGCGTGGGCCCGCAACTTCCTGGGGCTCGTGCTCGTCGCGCTGGCGGCTTCGGCCGGCCTCTCGGCCACTCATTACTGGTGGTACCGCGGCGAAGTGAAGGCGGCGCAGGCAGTCGCGACGCGCATTCAGCACGACATCGACGGCTTCGCGCCGCAGCTCGCGCAGGTCGAAAAATTCCGAACCGCCAAGGCGGACATCGAGAAGAAGCTCAAGGTGATCGATGAGCTCTCACTCGCCCGCAGCGGCCCGGTTCACATGTTCGACGAGATCGCCACGCATCTGCCGGACCGCATGTGGCTGACCAAGCTGGACGTGAAGGGTCAGGCGTTGACCATCGAAGGCGTGAGCCTCGACAACGAACTGGTCGCGCTCTTCCTGACCGCGATGAACGCCTCGCCGTACTTCGAGGACGTCGAGTTGCTTCAAACCGAGGCGAAGGAAGTCGGCGGCTACAAGCTCAACGCGTTCGAGATGTCGGCCACGCTTTCGAGCCAGAGCAGCGAAGCGGCGGACGACGAGGTTGCAGCGAACTCGAAGCAGGCCCGGGCGGATGCGCGCAGCGCAGTCGCCTTCGTGGCGCGGTAGGAGGCTGACATGGAGTTGGGTCTCGATAAATATCAGGCGCAGCTGGACAAGCTCGTAAAATTGCCGCGCGCAGCCCGCCTTGGGATCGCGCCGGCCCTTTGCGCGCTCGTGTTCGGCGCATACGGCTACTTCCTGTTCATGCCCGCACGTGCGGAGCGCACTGCGGCGCGCGAGCAGCAGCTTCAGCTGCAGCGGCGTCTCGCGGAAGTTCGCGCGGTGGCAGGCAACGAAGAGCAAGTCAAAACGGAGATCGCCTCTCTCGGCCGCAGATTGAAGGAGGCGCTTCGCCAGCTGCCGAACGGCAAGGAATTGCCAGGGTTGTTGACGGACGTGTCGAGCCTCGGCAAGAACGCAGGCCTCGATTTCAAATCCTTCCGCCCTAACAGCGAAGTGCGCAAGGCGTTCTACGCCGAGGTGCCGATCGAACTCGAGTTCACCGGCCGCTACCACGACATCGCGCGCTTCTTCGACGACATCTCGCGGCTACCGCGCATCGTCACCATGGGCGAAATGGAAGTGAAGATCGCGCGCGAGAGCGACGATCAGACTTTCCTCGCGGTGAGCGGCAAGGCGACGACCTTCCGGTTCGTCGACGACGAGGCGCCGGCTGCGGACGAAGCGCTGGGCGGCGCTGGAGCGAATGGCAAGAGCGCTGCCGCGAAGCTGCGCGGGAAAGCGAAGGGGGGCCACTGATGAAGACCAAGGCGCGTATCGCCGCGCTAGCGCTGGCTCTCGCGCTCTCCGGTTGCGAGGAGAAACCGACTGGGGCGACTGCGGCCGATTTCGAGCGGGAGCGGGCCACCGCGGTCGCGAAGGGCAGCGCCGAGCAGGCCAAGCAGGCGAAGACCGGCAAGAGCGCGCCTGGTGCGGTCGGCAAGAAGCCGCAGCCCGCCGACGCTCACACCAATTATGGAACGCAGGTCGCGGGCTATCACTACGACGGAAATGGTAAGCGGGATCCGTTCCGTTCCTTCGTAATGGATCGCGAGAACTCCGGCGAGGCAGATGCCGAGAGTCCGCTCCAGCAGTTCGAACTGGGGCAGCTGACGGTCTCCGGCGTGGTCTGGCAGGCCGATCGCAGGCGAGCACTGGTGCTCGACCCGGCGGGCCAGGCCTACGTCGTGAAGTCCGGCGATCGCATCGGTAAGAACGATGGCGTGATCACCGATATCAGTGATTCGTCGATGTTGGTGCTCGAGTCTTATGTCGACTTCCACGGCGACAAGACCGAGAAAGAGATCGAGTTACGCATCCGGCAGAGCACGGGAGGGTGAGTCAGATGTACACACTTCATAATAACCTGGTGAATGGGGTCCTCACCCGCGCGGCTGGCTCAGTGCTGCTCGCGCTGGCGCTGGGCTGCGCCTCGGCGCCGACGCCGCAGGTCTCGCAAGAGGACGGCGCGGCGCTCGAGCCCGCGCTGGCCGAAACCGAGGACGCGAGCGCCGCGGCTTCGCAGGATCCGTGGGTGCAGCCCGCGGCTTCGAGCGATGCGAGCGCGGAACTCGCGGCGGCCGATGCCGCACGCGTAGCCGCCGACGCGGCTGCTGCGGCGTCTCCCGCCACGAAGCTCACGGGCGTGACAGCTCGCGAGGCGGATGGCCTGCTGCTCGTCGAACTCGCGGCGAATGGCCGCATCGACGGCGCCGACGTCTTCACGGTGGCGGATCCGCTCCGCCTCGTGATCGATCTGCCGGGCTTGTCGAGCGCTGGCGTGCCGCCGCGCAGCGATCTCCCGGGCCCGCTCGTTTCGCGTGTTCGCGTTGCGCAACACGACGGCAAAGTTCGAGTCGTGGTCGACGCAGCGAAAGGCGTAACAAGCTTCGGCGCGCAGACTTCTCAGGCGCTCGCAGGCGGCTTGTCGGTTGCACTCGGCGATGCGCCAGCGGCCGAGGCGCCCACGGCGATCGCGGCGGAGAGCGCCAGCGAGGCAGTCGCGGTCGTGGCCGAGGAAAGCTCGGACGACGCGGCGGCCCCGGCTGTAGAGGCGACGGAGCCGCTACCGGCTGCGATGCCCGAGGCAGACGCGGTTGCGGTCGCACCCGCGACACAGACCGTGCTCGGCGTTCAGTTCGACAGCTCGAGCGAGCGCGACCGCATCGTGATCGTGAGCGACGGCACTGCGAGCTACAGCGCTTGGGAGCCCGACGCGGAGACCTTCGTCGTGCGCCTCAAGGGTGCGGCGATCGATCCCGCAGCACAGGTGCGCATCGCACCTGAGAACCCCGGCGTCGTCTCGCTCGTTACCGCATTCGAGCAGCCCGACATGACCGAACCCGAAGTGCGCGTTGTGATTCAGCGCGCGACGGGCGTGAAGCCGAACGTGCGACAAGACGGGGCGATGCTCGTGATCGACTTCGCGAACACCGCCAAGGCTGCCGCCATTCCGGTGCTAGCTGCGGCGCTCGAGCCGAAGGCTGCTGCGGCTTCGCAAGACGCTGCCGCGCCGAGCGCGGCGGCGAGCTCGGCGACGCAGGCAGTGCCTGCTGCGATCGAGACCGGCTCGGCCGTCGATACGCTCGAAGAGGGCGGCTTGCTCGACGGCAAGGTCTACAGCGGCCGCCGCATCTCGCTCGACTTCAAGGATGTCGAGGTCGACGATGTGTTGCGGCTGATCGCGGAGGTCTCGGAGCTGAACGTCATCGCCGGCGACGAAGTCAACGGCCAGGTGACGATCCGCCTCGTGGATGTGCCCTGGGATCAAGCGCTCGACGTGATCCTGCTGACGAAAGGCCTCGGCTTCGTGCGCGTCGGCAGCGTGCTGCGCATCGCCCCTGGCAGTGTGCTGAAGGCCGAGGAAGAGGCGCGCCTGCAGGAGAGGCGCGCCAAGGAGAAGCTCGAGGATCTCATCGTGAAGTTGCAGCCGGTGAATTACGCCGACGTCGTGGACATCGCGAAGTTGGTCAAGAAGCTGCTCTCGTCGCGCGGCACGGTCGATGTCGATGAGCGCACCAACACGGTGATCCTGAAGGACATCGCGGCGGTGATCGACGAGGCGACGGCACTGATCAAGGCGATCGACACGCAGACGCCGCAGGTGATGATCGAGGCCAAGATCGTCGAGGCGAACCTCGACTTCCTCCGCGAAGTCGGTTCCACCTGGGGGGCGGGCGTGCAGGGCCGCCAGGATGCTTGGGACCCGGACAGCGATCCGCTGACCAGCACGACGCCGCGCACAGCGCTCGGCAGCGATGCCTTCCGCCTGCACAACGTCCCTGGCCTCGGCGGCGGCGGCAACACCAACAGCTTCGCGGTGTCGAACCCAATCACCGAGCTCGCGACCGGCGCGATCAACCTCGGCGCGTTCATCCTGGATGAACGCTTCGATGTCGATCTCAGCCTGAATGCGGCGGAGAGCCACGGCGAGGGCAAGGTGATCTCCAGCCCGCGCATCGTGACCCTCGATAACCGCAAGGCGAGCATCCAACAGGGCGTGTCGATCCCGTTCCAGACCTTCGAGGACGGCGACGCCAAGCTCGAGTTCATCGACGCGGTGCTCAGGCTCGACGTCACTCCGCACATCACCGCGGATCGCAGCATCATCATGAAGATTGATGTGAAGCGGAACGCGCCGGATGACAGCGTGCCGACGCCGACGGGCTCGCCTGCGATCGCGAAGAACGAGGCGAACACCGAAACGCTCGTGAAGGACGGACAGACGCTCGTGATCGGCGGCATCTACGTGGTGCGCACAGCCGACCGCGAGAGCCGCGTGCCGTACTTCCACCGCGTGCCGGTGATCGGCGCCGCCTTCAAGAACAAGGAAGTCCGCGACATTCGCCAGGAACTCCTGGTGTTCGTGACGCCGCGGATCGTCGTGAACCCGGAGCTCGGTTCGTAGTCGGGGCAGCTTCTGGTCGCATCGGGGCCCGGCATCGCCTGACGGCGATGCCGGGCCTTCGGCGTTTTCGGGGCGCTTTGGGTATGCGGGGCACGCTCCGGGATCCTCCTTATTCACTTCGCTCGGCTCCGAGGACTCCGCCTCGCGCGCGCTTCGTCCCCACGCGAAGCGCGCGAGGACGAAGTCTTCCTTGTCGACTCCGCTCGCCTTCGGCTCGCTGCGCGCTTCGCTTGCGGCCTCAGCGCCCTGAATCAAGGGGCTACGGCAGCGAGGTCGATTCGGTGGTTGGAAACGTGACGTCCCTACCTAAGATGCTGCGGTGGCGCAGCGAACCATCTGGCTAGTCGGACTCATGGGGGCGGGGAAGTCGACTGTTGCTGCGGAACTCGGGAAGCTGCTCGGGCGTCCGGTCTTCGACTCGGATGCTGAGATCGAAGCTGAGGCTGGCATGACGATCCCCGAGATTTTCGCGAAGGAAGGCGAAGCGAGTTTTCGCGCGCGTGAGCGGAGCGTGATCGCGTCGCTCGCGGCGCGCGGCGGGGTGGTGGCGCTTGGTGGTGGCGCGATGGCGCAGCCGGGTGCGCCCGAACAGCTGCGGGCGGGTGGCACGGTGATCTATCTGCGTGCGCGACTGGACACGCTGGCGCGGCGCGTCAGCGGAGCTGCGACGCGGCCGCTGCTTGCGGGGCTCGATGCAACCGGGCGCCGCGCGAAGCTCGTGGAGCTGCTCGCGGCGCGCGCGCCCGCGTACGCGCAGGCTCACTTCACAGTCGATACCGATCGCAATTCTATGCGGCGCGTGGCGCGTGAAATCGCGGCGCTGCTCGGCGAGGCGACGCAGTGAGCACGGCCAAGCCCGCCGCGGTGACGGTGAGAGTCGAGCTCGGTGAACGCAGCTACCCGATCGTGATTGGCGCTGGCACGCTCCCAGAGCTGGGCGCTGCGGTGAAGGCGCGCACGGGCGCTTCGAAAGCGTTCGTGATTACGGTGCCGCCGGTCGCGAAGCGCTACGCGCCGGCCGTCGAGCGCTCGCTCGCGGCGGCCGGGATTCAGTCGAGGCGCTTCGTAATCCCCGACGGCGAGCGCAGCAAGAATCTGCGCGAGGCCGAGAAGCTCTACGACGCGCTGCTCGCGGCGGAGGTGGATCGAAGCAGCGTGATCATCGCCCTCGGCGGCGGCGTGGTGGGCGATCTCTCGGGTTTCGTCGCGGCCACCCTGCTGCGCGGCGTTGCGTTCGTTCAGGTTCCGACGACGCTGCTGGCGATGATCGATTCGAGCGTCGGCGGGAAGACGGGCGTCAACGTGAAGCGCGGCAAGAACTTGGTGGGCGCGTTCCATCAGCCTCGACTCGTGTGGATCGACGCGGCCACGCTGAAGACGCTGCCGCGCCGCGAGTTGCTGGCGGGCCTCGCCGAGGGCGTGAAGCACGCCGCGATTCGCGACGCCAAGCTGTTCGCGTGGCTCGAAAGGGAGCTCGAACGCCTAATCGCCCTCGAGCCGGAGATCGTGCTGCCGTTCCTCGCGCGAAACTGCGCCATCAAGGCCGAGATCGTGAGCCGCGACGAACGCGAGGCGGGCGAACGCATGCTGCTGAACTTCGGCCACACGCTCGGGCATGCGGTCGAGAAGCTGTCGCGGTACAAGGGCGTGTTGCACGGGGAGGCGGTCGCGATGGGCATGTCGTTCGCGGCGCGACGCTCCGAAGAACTCGGGCTGGCGACGCCGGGTAGCGGGGTACGGCTGATTGCGCTGCTCGCGCGCGCCGGGCTACCGGTCGATCTGCCGCCGTTCACGCGGCGCGCTTATCTCGACGCCTTGTCATCCGATAAGAAGAAGCGGGATGAGCGCATCCGGTTCGTGGCGCTGCGTGCGATCGGGCGCGCGGAAACGACCGCGCTACTCCCGAGTGAGATTTATCCGCCGATCGAGCGGGCCGGAGCGAGGCGCTGATGCGAGACGCGAGCGAGCGAGCGAGTGACGATTCGAGCGAAGCGCTCGCCTCGCGTGCGGAGGCCGAGCGCCGCGCCGGGCGGCTCGAGCGTGCGCGCGAACTCGCGCAGCTCGCACTCGCTGGAGCCGCTGCGCATCCGTCGGCTCACATCGCGCATGCGCTGGCGCTGATCGACAGCGGCGATCTGGTTGGCGCGCACCGCGCGCTAGAGCACTCATTCTTCGCGCTCGGTGGGGAACTGCCGGGGGAGCCCGCCCTGGATGCGTACGCGGGCGGCGAACTCCTGGACAGCGAGGCCGAGCCGCTCGCGACCCTTGCGGAAGACGAGCTCGAGTCGGCGTTCGAAGCGGCCGAGGCGCAGCCGAGCGAGATGCACGACGCGAATCACGTGGCGGCGGCAGCGCTTCGAGTGATCGAGGACGGTGAGCCTGAAGGCGTCGATTTGGCGTCGTCGGAGTCGCCTTTCGCGACGGAGACCGTGGCGACACTGCTCGAGAACCA
>JANNDT010000560.1:0-5608 GCA_031387905.1 Deltaproteobacteria bacterium | reverse complement strand
GTCCCCTCGATCGTCGACCACTGCCACGCGACGAGCGAGCCGCTCTCGAGCATCGATCGCTTGCGCTTCGGTGCCTACCCGAGTCAGTGGATCTGGACGTGGGTGCAGTTGTTCGAGAACTCGCCGGGAGAGCAGTGGGTGCGACTCCGCCCCGGCGTCGGCGGGGTCCTCCAAGGGCGCGCTGCTCGCGAATATTGGGAGAAAACGCGTGGCTTCGTCCCTCCCGAGTTCCGGCGCGAGGTCGACGCGATACTCGCGACGCAGTCCGAAGTGCCCGCGCCCGCAACCCCCTCCGGATGAGGACCCAACATGCAAATGAAAGACCTGATTCTCGTCTCGGTCGACGACCATGTCTGCGAGCCAGCGGACTTGTTCGAGCGCCACGTCCCTGAGAAGTGGAGAGCGCGCGCACCGCGGCTCTTGCAGAAGGAAAACGGCGCCGACGTCTGGTACTTCGAGGGCCAGCAGGTTCCGAACGTCGGGCTGAACGCCGTGGCTGGGCGGCCGCCCGACGAGTACGGCATGGAGCCTACGGCGCTCTCGCAGCTGCGCCCCGGTTGTTACGACCGGAGCGCGCGCATCGATGACATGAACGTGAACGGCGTGCTCGGCTCGCTCTGCTTCGCGTCGATGACGGGCTTCTGCGGCGAATTGTTCGGGCGCACCCCGGACAAGGAACTCGGCCGCGCGCTCGCGCAGTCGTACAACGACTGGCACGTCGACGACTGGTGCGGCGGCGCAGCGGGCCGCTTCATCCCGCTCGCGCTGCCGATGCTCTGGGACCCGCAAGCGACCGCGGACGAGATCCGCCGGCTCGCGCGCAAGGGTTGCCACGCGATGAGCTTCCCCGACGTGCCGCCGGGCCTCGGTCACCCCTCCATTCACAGTGACTACTGGAAGCCGATCTGGGAGGCGGCCGACGAGTGCGGGACCGTGCTGTGCATGCACATCGGCAGCGGCACCGGCATGAACCTTCAGGACCAGACCGCGCCGGTGGAGATCATGATCACCGGCACGCCGATCACGCTCTACAACGGGGTGAACGAGCTGGTCTACTCGAAGTTCTTGCCCAAGTACAAGAACCTGAAGTTCGCGCTCAGCGAAGGCGGCATCGGCTGGATCCCGTATTTCTTGGAGCGCGCGGATTACGTGCACCGCCACCACCACCAGTGGACGCTCAACGATTTCGGCGGCCGCTTGCCGAGCGACGTGTTCCGCGAACACATCGTGACCTGCTTCATCGACGACGCCGTCGGCGTGCGCAACCGTGACCTGATCGGCCTCGACTCGATCACCTGGGAGTGCGACTACCCGCACTCCGACAGCACCTGGCCGAACTCGCCCGAGGTGTTATGGCAGAGCATCGCGGGCGTCGCCGACGCCGAGATCGACGCGATCACCCACAAGAACGCGATGAAGCACTTCTCCTACGACCCGTTCAAGCACGTGCCGCGCGAGCAGGCCACGGTCGGCGCGCTGCGTGCGCAGGCAACGCATGTGGACACGACGCCCATCGCTGGGCGTGGCGGCAAGACGCCGAGCGATTACGCCGCCGGCTACTGCACGATCGGCGACATCATGAAGCAGATGGCTGGGGCCTACGCGGTCTCGTTCCGCGGGGGCCAGGGCGTTGACGAGGAAGCCGCGCGCAAGGCGATGCTGGAGCGCGTCGCAAAAGCGCAGGCGGGGAAGCGTTAGGGACGCGGCGCCCGCTGAGTGGCTAGCGAGGCGATAGACCGAGCTCCTTCAGCTCGGCCTCACACCAGCGCCGCTCGTCTCCGGGTACTTGCTCGAAGCACTGCCGGGCTCGCTCGCGTGAGACCTCGAACGCGGCGGTCTCTCCCGCTGCGCGCTGCGCCAGCGCGAGCACGGCGTAGCCGAAGAAGAACTCGAATGCGGGCGCTTGATTGCGCTCGCAGACCGCGACGCAGCGCTCGGCGCTGGCGAGCGCAGCGCGCGGCAGGCCGGCGCCTAACAGGCTGCGCGTGAGCCGAAACTCGGCTCGCTCCTCCTCGAGCCAGGTCCCCGCGAGCTTCCAATACTCGAGCCCGCTCCGGGCAGCGTCGAGCATGCCCTCGCTCTCTGCAGCGCTGCGACCCGGCTTTTCTTCCAGCGCAGCGGCGAGATTGTTGCCGCCTACCGCGAGCGCGCGAAACGCCGGGGAGCCGGCGGGCAAACCGACACGCGCCAGCCGCAGAGCCTCGGCGTAGCTGGCGAGCGCCTGCCCATGATCGTTTCGGCCAGCGAGGGCAGTCGACGCGGTGGCCAGCGCGATGATCTGATCTTCGAGCGACAGCGACCCGAGCGCTGCGGCATCGCCACCAGCGACCCGCAGCGTGGCGATGCTTCTCGCAATCGCTGCGCTCGCTGCGGCGCCGTCGTCGAACGCCGGCGTAGAGCGCAGAGCCGCGAGCAGGTCGATGCCGGGCTGCCACTGGCCGAGGTGTTCTCCGAACACGTGGGTCGCGAGACGCGCAAACGCAGGCACCTGTTCCGGCGACTCCACCAGTCGCAGCGACGCGCGGAGTCGCTCGGCAACTTCCTGCGGGCGATCTCCGTGGTCGGCCCAGGCACTCTCGAGAAATTCGTCGAAGGTCATCTCGGCTCCCGACCGAGAACGGTCGCAGCTTGCCCGCGACTGCGCCGCAGCGGGTTAGCGTTCTGCGTGCGCCGATTGGAGCTGTCTTGTCCCACCTCGATTCCTGGCTCCCCGCTTACGAGTTCTCCGAGCACCATGAGAAGCGCGTGCGCGCTTCGGGCGAGGCGGTGCAGCGCGCGCTGCACGAGCTCGACGTCGCGCGCATTCCACTGGTGCGCGCGCTGATGACGTTTCGCTTGCTGCCCGGATTGTTATTCACGCCGCGCGCGACGCTCGCTCGGCTGCGTCGCCCGCGCGCGAGCGAACCGCGGCGCCTCGGCATCATGGCCCTCGAAGGCTTTGCGCTGCTGGCAGATGAGCCGCGCGAGATCGTGCTCGGGCTGACGGGGCGCTTCTGGAAAGCGACTGGCGAGATCCTGCCGAGCGACGCCGCCACGTTCCGCGAGGAACCGCCGCCGGGCAGCGCGCGCGTCGCGATGAACTTCTTGCTCACGCAAGAGGCGGACGGCGCGACGCTCGTCTCCACCGACACGCGCATTCATTGTGCGGACGCAGACTCGCGCCGCGCGTTCGCGTGGTACTGGCGCGCGATTCGTCTCGGCAGCGGCGTGATTCGGCATGCGATCTTGGGTGCCGTGAAGCGCGCGGCGGAAGCGCAGCCTCACGGGGCGTGAGCGAGCGGCTCGCGCTCAGCGCACCACGAACTCGACGCGATCGAGCTCCGTGCCCGCGGCATCCGTGAGCGCGAGCGCGTGTTTTCCGGGCGCGGGCGCCCAAAGCTGCGGCGCGTCGGCGGCGCCGAGGAGTGCGCCGTCAAGTATTAGGCGCAGTGCGGCGCTCGCGGGCTGCGCCTCGAAGAGCACGCGCTGCTGCGCCTGCGGAATGTCCGGGTCGAGCGCGATGGCGAGATCTCGCGCGGGCGAGACGATGCGAGCGAGTGCGCGGCGGGCACCGGCGCTCGCGACCGCAACGGTGCCGGCGGGCTCGCTGCCGCGCAGCGCGTAGCCGCTCGCGTTGCGCACCACGTCGCGCGGGTGCGCGGGCGGCGTGCTCGGCTCGCTCGCGTGCAGCGCGGTCATCACTTCGACCCAAACGGGGGCGGCGCCATCCACACCGCTCACGTCCCACATCGGCTCGCCGCCGCCGTTGCCGACCCACACGCCCACCGTGTACTTGCTCGAGAAGCCGATGCACCAGTTGTCGCGCATGTCTTTGCTGGTGCCGGTTTTCACCGCACTCCAGAAGCGCGTCGCGAGCGCGCTCTCGAGCCCGAACGTGAGGCTGCGGCTGCCACGGTCGGCGAGAATGTCGGTGACGAGGAAGGCGACGGCTTCGGAGAGAACGCGTTCGCTCCCGCTCGGCGCATCGCTCTCGCGCACTCGCAGCGCGCCGGCGACGCCGCCGCGGGCTAGCACGCGGTAGGCGCTCACGAGTTCGTAGAGCGTCACGTCGGCGGCGCCGAGCGCGAGCGACGGGCCGTAATAGTCGGCGCGTTTCAGGCCCGCGACGCCGAGCCCCCGCAGCGCGATCACGGCGCGGTCGACGCCGACGCGCTCGAGCGCGCGCACCGCGGGCACGTTCAGCGAGGAGCCGAGCGCGATGCGCGCGGGCACTGGGCCGTGGAAGCGGTGGTCGTAGTTCTCAGGGCGATAGCTGCCGAGGCCGGTGGGCAGCTCGAGCGGCGAGTCGTCGAGCAGCGAGGCCGGCGTGAGCGCGCGCTGTTCGAAGGCGAGCGCGTAAATGAACGGCTTCAATGTCGAGCCGGCCTGGCGGCGCGCGCGCACGAAATCGACGCGCGGCGAGCTCGAGAACTCGCCGCTGCTGCCGACCCACGCCAGCACGTCGCCGCTCGCGTTGTCGACCACGAGCACCGCGCCGTCGCGCACGCGCTGCTCGGCGAGCTGCGCGAGTTGGCTCGCGAGCGCGCGCTGCGCCGTGCGCTGCACGCCGGCGTCGTGCGTGCTGCGCACGTCGCCCTTGGCTTGCAAGAGGCGCGCGGCGAGGTGCGGCGCCAGCGAGGCCGCTGCGCGCACACGCGGCGCGCGTGAGAGCGCGAACTCGGCGCGCGCCCTGAGCAGCGCGCAGTCTGCGGCGGCTCCGCGCAGGCGCGCGAGCGAACACGCGCGCGCGGCCACCGCACTCGGCTCTGCACCCGGCGAGCGCAATAACACCGCGAGGATAAAGGCTTCGTGCGTGTCGAGGCCGAGCGGCGCTTTGTCGAACAAGCCGCGCGCGGCGGCGTTCACGCCGACCAGTTCGCCGCGGAACGAAACGAGATTCAGATACGCCTCGAGGATCTGCGGCTTCGTCCAGGCGCGCTCGAGTGCGCGCGCGTACGCAATCTGGCGCGCCTTCTGTGCGAGCGTGCGCGCACCGCTCGCGCCGCGCAGCCGCGGGTCGAGCTGCGCCGCGAGCTGCATGCTGAGCGTGCTCGCACCGCGGCGTTCGCCGCGCAGCGCCGCGAGCAGCGCGCCGCCGAGCGCGCGCACATCCACGCCCGCATGCGCATAGAAGCGGCGATCCTCGATGGCGATTACGGCTTCGGGCAGCGCAGGCGAGATCTCATCGAGCTGGCTCCAGGCGAGCCGGCGCTCGGCAGCATCCACGCGCCGCTCTTGCAGCACGCGTCCATGGCGATCGAGCAGCCGCGCCTCGCTCGGCGCGTGCTGCGCGCGCACGACGGCGTAGCTCGGCACGAGCGGCGCGAATGCGCGCAGCGCGATCCCTAACAGCACCAAAACCGCCGCGCTGACGAGCGCGAGCCGCCCCCCAGCGCGGAGTACGCGCTGCCGGCGCGGGGGCCTCGTGCTCACTTCGCGACCCGCAGCGTCTCGTGCGGCAACTCCGCGAACGTCTCGGGGGCGTACATCGCCTCGACGTGCGTCGGCGGCATTGCGAACACGCCGTCCTGGTTGAGGCGCAGCGTGTACTCGATTTCTAGCCTTCCCTTCGGCAGATACTGGAAGTAGTCGCGGTAGCCGAGCTGCGTGCGTTCGGTGAACGCGCGGC
>JANNDT010000525.1:0-3000 GCA_031387905.1 Deltaproteobacteria bacterium | reverse complement strand
AGCTCGAGCGCCCGCCCGATGCGCGAGTGGAGCCGGGCCTGGCGCTGCTCGTCGCCGAGCTCGATCTGGATCGCGAGCGCCTGCTCGAGCGCAGCGAGGCCCGCATCGTGATCGATGCCCGACATATAGTGGGCCTCGCCGACGCGCTCGAGCAGCGCCGCGCGCTCTCGCGCCTCGCCGTCGCCCCACAGCTCGAGCGCGGTCTCCCAGTGCGCGATCGCCTCCTCGAAGGCGGCGACCCGAGCGGCCGCGTGGCCCGCGCGGACCGCGTAGTCGCGCGCCTTCCGCGGGTCGGCCGCGGCGCCGGCGGTGCGGTAGTGCATGGCGATCTCGGTCACGTGCGGCTCGAGGCGCACGGCGTGCACGAGCTCGAACGCCTGCGCGGCGCGCAGGTGCGCGCGCTGCTTGCGCGGCAGCGACAGCTCGTCGTAGAGCGTCTGCCGCACGAGCGCGTGCGCGAAGCGGTAGTAGGCCGCGCCGCCGCGCTCGAACTCCTTGACGAGCTGGTGCTCGATCGCTTCCTCGACGGCACCGAGCAGCGCGTCGTCGCCGAGGCCCGACATCTGCTTCAGGACATCGAAGCCAAAGACCCGCCCTAACACGGCAGCGTCCGCGAGCGCCCGATTGGAGGCGTCGGAGAGCCGCGAGAGGCGCCGGCTGATGGCGTCGCGCACGCCCTCCGGAATGCCGAGCTCCGCGATCGAGACGTCGCTCACCCAGACGCCGTCGCGCTGCAGGATCGCGCCGCTGTCGCCGAGGTGCTGGAGCACCGACTCGATGAAGAACGGGTTGCCCTCGGTCTCGCGATGGATCGCGGCGGCGAGCTCACCCGCCTGCTCGCTGAGCGGCGCGCCGCGCGCGTACGCGTGGAGGAGAGCGAGCACGTCCTCGGCGCTGAGCCCGCGCAGTAGCACGCGCTCGAAACCGGGGTCGCGCCGCAGGACGCCCAGCGTCTCGGAGAGCGGGTGGCGCCGGTCGAGCTCCATGTCGCGGTAGGTGCCGATCACGAGCAGCCGGCTGCTCGCGAGCCGGCCCGCGAGATACTGGAGCATGAGCAGCGTCGGACGATCGGCCCAGTGCAGATCGTCTAGCACGAGGACGAGCGGGCTCGCCTTCGCGGCGTTCACGAAGAAGGTCGCCACCGCATCGAACAAGAGATGGCGATCGCCCTCGGGATCGCCGCGCGGCGCGGGCTGGATCTCGGGCAGCCGCTGCGTCACCTCGGACACGATGCGCGCGACCACCGGACCGCGGCTGCCGAGCTCATTGCGCAGCTCGTCTTCTTTGCGCCCCTGCACGTACTGCCGCAGCGCATCGACGAAGGGTTGATACGGGATGCCGGCCTCGGTCTCGTGACAGTGGCCCAATAACATTTGTGCGCCGCGCAGCGCGGCGTACTCGCCCGCGCGCTCGGCGAGCCGCGTCTTCCCGATGCCCGGCTCGCCCGCCAGCATCACCAGCGAGCCGTGGCCGCCGAGCGCCGCGTCGATCGCGCGCTGCACACGATCGAGCTCGAGCGCGCGCCCGACGAACTCGCGCGGTAAGCGCCGGCCCGTGCTCGGCGCGGGCGCAGCCGCGGCGGGCAGCGCGGGCGCGCTACGGATCGCCTGGATGCGCCTCGCCACGCTCTCTGCGTCCGGCGGTCGCGCGGCCGGCGGTTTCTCCAACAACTCGAGCACGAGCGCCTCGAGCTCGGGACGCACCTCTGGGTTGTGCCACGACGGCGCGACCGGGCGCGTGTTCAAGTGCTGGCTGATCACCGCCACCGCGTCGTCGCCGACGAAGGGCGGCCGGCCGGTCAGCATCTCGTAGAGCATGGCGCCGAGCGAGTAGAGATCGGAGCGCGGCGTCACCTCGCCGCCCACTGCCTGCTCGGGCGGCATGTAGGTCGCGGTCCCGACCATGCTGCCGTGCTGTGTCACGCGCGTGCGATCGAGCGATACGGCCAGGCCGAAATCGCCGAGCTGAACGGCGCCGTCGGCCGCGAGCCAGACGTTCCCCGGCTTGAGATCGCGGTGCACGATGCCGTGGCCGTGGGCGTGAGCGAGCGCGGAGCAGAGTTGCTCTGTGACCGTTAGCGCGTCGTCCAGCGAGAGCCGGTGCCCCTCGGCCTCCGCGAGGCGATGCTCGAGGTCGCCGCCCGGCATGTACTGGCAGACGAGATAGACGCGCTCGCCTTCTTCGACCACGTCGTGGACAGTGACGACATTCGGGTGATCGCCGAGCCGCCCCATCGCCTCGGCCTCACGGCGCACGCGCACGAGATCGAGGCCCTCGCTCTTGATGAATGCGATCGCGACCTCACGGCCGAGGCGCGTGTCGCGCGCGAGGTGCACGCGTTTCTTCGCGCCCTCGCCGAGGAAGCGCTGGAGTTGGTAGCGGCCGCCGGCGAGCACGTCGGGCTCACGCCGCGGGCTCGGTGCCGATGCGCTGGCTTCCCGGCGCGGGGCATCGAGCGCGCCGCCGCACTCGTCGCAGAAGCTCTGGCCGCGCGGATTCTGGGCTCCACACGCGATGCAGGCGACGCTGGTGGCTAAAGGCTGCGCACAGGCGCCGCAGAACTTGGCAGTGTCTCGGTTCTCATGGCCGCAGCTGCTACAGCGCAACGACGTCTCCCGCGCGCGTTCTATCACGCTCGGGCCGAGAAAAGCGAGTTCGTCGACCGCCCGGGTCGCGCCGTCCCCAATCTTTCATGGGATTCGAGTCCGTCGGTGCGTCGATCTCCGTGAAGGTGTCCGTGGCGGCTCCCGCACCTTCGCATGCCCGTCCGGCGTGGCGTGATGGGGTGCTCGCCGGAGGCCGTCGCCTGGTCGGCCCGAGAAACCAGAACGTTCGGCCCTGGCCCTAACGATCCAGCACGTCTGCCGCGATCAGTTCCTCGAGGTACGGCACATCCCACCACGAGAGCTGCATTTCTTTCGCGCGCCGGAAGAAGAGCTGCGTGTCGTACTCGATCGTGAAGGCGACGCCGCCCCAGATCTGCGCGCAGGTGCGCGTCAC
>JANNDT010000511.1:0-1540 GCA_031387905.1 Deltaproteobacteria bacterium | reverse complement strand
GCGGCGTTCGCGACGAGCCGCGCGAGGGTGGTCTTGCCGCAGCCGGGCGGGCCCCAAAGCAGCAGCGAGGGAAGGGTGCCCGCGCCGATCAGCGCGCGCAGCGGCGCACCGGGCGCGACGAGATGCGCCTGCCCCGCGATCTCGTCGAGCGTGCGCGGGCGCATGCGCTCCGCGAGCGGGGCAGAAGCCGCGGGCGCGGAGGTTGCGGGCACCGCGTCGTTCGCGAACAGATCGAGCGTGTCATCGGAGCGCGCCATTCGTGCAGGATACTCGCGTCGAAACACCCCGGGACGTTCCACGACGAACACGTCGAAAGCACTGAGGACGTTCCACGACGAAACTGGAGTCGCGCTCCGCGACGCACGCTTGGCTCGATTTGCGGATTTTCGTCGTGGAACGTCCCTGAGTAGTTCGACTCGTTCGTCGAGGAACGTCCCCAGTCAGCGCTTGCGGCGCGCGCTTCGGGCGGCAACGCTTCGCGGGCATGTCGTCGTCGCGCACAGCTGTTCATCGCGTCGGGTTGTGCGCGAAGCCGCGCTCGGAGGCGGCGCGCGGCGCGGCGCGTGAGCGTGCGCAGTGGCTCGCGGCGCGCGGCGTCGAGGTGTTGTTCGATGACGCGCTCGGCGCGGGCGGGCCCTCGCGTCGCGCGCTCGCAGAGAAGGCCGATCTGCTCGTCGTGCTGGGCGGTGACGGCACGCTGCTTTCGGTCGCGCGCGAGGTCGGCGCGCGCGCGGTGCCGATCCTTGGCGTGAACCTCGGCACGCTCGGCTTTCTCGCCGAGTTCGCGCCGAGTGAGGAGCGCGAGATTCTCGAGCGCGTGCTGCGCGGCGACTACACGACCGTCGAGCGCATGCGCCTCGACGTGCGCGCAGTGCGCGAGGGCCGCGAACTCTTCCGCTCGCATGCCCTCAACGACGCGGTGATTACGCGCGGCGATCTCTCGCGCATGATCGATCTCGAAGCCACGGCCGACGGCGTTGCCGTCACCACTTATCATGGCGACGGCTTGATCGTGGCGACGCCGACTGGCTCGACGGCCTACACGCTCTCGGCGGGCGGCCCGATCCTAATGCCCGGCGCGCGCGTGTTCGTGCTCACGCCGATCTGCCCGCACGCACTCGCTCAGCGCCCGCTGGTGTTGCCCGACAGCACCGAGCTCAGCGTCACGGTGCGCCCGCGGGAAGGCGCTGCGCACCTCACGGTGGACGGCCAGCTCGGCCTCGCGCTCGAGGACGGCGACCGCATCGAGGTCGCGGTCTCCGCGCATCCGGCGCATTTCGTGGCGTCGCCGTTTCGCTCGCGCTTTGAGGTGTTACGGACGAAACTCGGCTGGGGCGTGGGATGATCGAACGCCTGCGGATCGAGTCGCTCGCGCTCGTCGACGAACTCGAGATCGAGTTCGGCCCCGGGCTGAACGTGCTGACGGGCGAGTCGGGGGCCGGGATGGCGAGCGTGCGCTCGGCGCTGGCGCTGCGCGCTGGCGCGCGGCGGCCGGGTGGCGGCGTGCGGGTCGGCGCGGGGGCCGCGTGGGGGGGCGGGG
>JANNDT010000468.1:0-11112 GCA_031387905.1 Deltaproteobacteria bacterium | reverse complement strand
CGCGGCGAGCTGCTGCAAGCGGGCCGGCTCGAGAATCCCGAGCTCAGGGCATCCCTGGCCGACGATTTCGTGTTCAAGTCCGAGGGCGAGCGCAACTTCTCGCTCGGCTTCGCGCAGCGTTTCCCGATCAGCGCGCGCCTGGCTCGCGAGAAGAGCGTGGCCCGCGGCGACGTGGCGATCGCCGAGGCCGAGGTGCGTGAGTTCGCGCGTGGCCTGATCGCCGAGGTTCAGCGGGCGTTCTTCTCGGTGCGTGCGCTCGATGAGCGGATCGCCGTTGGCGCGGCGCTGATCGAGTCCGTTCGGCACGTCGAGAACACCACGGCGCGCCGGCTCGCAGTCGCCGAGGCTTCGGCCGCGGAGCTGAGCCTGCTCCGCATCGAGCGGCTCCGCCTCGCGCAAGATGTGCTGCGGCTCACGCGAGAGCGCGAAGTCGCGCTGGCTCTGCTCGCGCGCCTGTTAGGTCGAGCAGCGCCCGGCGCTCTCGATCCAGCAGGCGAGCTCGAGCCCGGGAGAGTTCTGCTCGCCTCCGGCTCTGACGCTCCGATCGCGGACTCCGCGAAACGTCCCGACCTCGCTGCGGCCGGTGCCGTGATCGAGCGCGCCGAAGCCAGCCAGGCGTTGGCGCGCTCTCGGAAATGGGAAGACTGGAGCGTCGGCATCGGTTTCGAGCGCGATCGCAGCGTCTTCGCAGCCCCGGTCGGGAACCAGCAGGATTCGCTGCTCGCGCTCGATGTCGCCGTGCCGTTGCCGCTTTGGAATCGCCAGGAAGGGCGAATCGCCGCTGCCGACGCCGAGCGCCGCAGGGCGCAGCACGCACGCGCAGGACTCGAGCTTCGGGTCCAAGAGGAGATTCGCGCGGCCGGCGCGCGCATGCGCACGCTGCGCACCAGCGTTGACGCCTATGCGGACGAGATTCTCCCGGAAGCCACGCGCACGCAGGCGACCTACGAGCGCGGCTACCAGCAAGGGCTGATTGGGATCGCCGAGTTGCTGCAAGCGCAGCGGCAGTACAACGAAGCGCGTGCGCGCTACGTCGAACTCGTCGGCGAATTGCGCCAGGCCGCGATCGATCTCGAAGCCGCGGCCGGCGCGAGCCCCTACCTGAACGAGTTCCAACTCGATGGAGAAACCCCGTGAGAGCAGCCGTCTTCGTCGCACTGATCGCGGCGGTCTTGCCCGCGCCGGTTCTCGCACACGGCGGCGAGGATCACGCCGCAGCGCCGGGCAGCGAAACTGGGCAGGGGTCCGTAACGGGCCCGATCGAGGTCTCCGAAGCGGCCCAGCGGAACCTCGGGCTCGCTGTCGAAGCGGCAGCGCTCCGCCCGATCGAGATCACGCTGCGCGTGATTGGCGAGATCGCGGCCGACCCGGAGCGTTCGGGCGCCGTCTCGAGCCGCATCGCTGGACGCGTTTCGGCGGTGTTCGCGCAGGAAGGCCAGCGCGTCGAGAAGGGCAAGCGGCTCGTCGAGATCGAGAGCCGGCTGCTCGGCGACCCGCCGCCGCGCGTTCAGTACGGCTCGCCGCTCAGCGGAGTGATTACGGATCGCCACGTCGTGATCGGCGATGACGTCGATCCGAGCCAGCACCTGTTCGAGGTCGCAGACCTATCGGAGGTGCTCGCGATCGGTGGCGTCTTCGAGAGCCAGATCGGTCGAGTCGCGGTCGGCCAGAGAGTGCGCGTCGAGGTACCGAGCTATCCCGGGACGGCCTTCGAGGGCATTGTCGAGCGGCTCGGCGGGACGCTCGAGGCGGAGAGCCGAACGCTGAGCGTTTACGCGCGCGTCCGAAACCCGGACGGCCGCCTGCGACCGCACATGCGAGCGGCGCTGAGCCTAATCACTAGTGACGGCTCGCTGGCGCTCGCGATCCCGAAGAGCGCGCTACTTGGCGAGAGCGGGCAGCTGTTCGCCTTCGTTCAGAGCGAGGAGCGCGCGGATCGCTTCGAGCGCCGCGGGCTCGTCGTCGGCGTTTCGGACGACCGCTACGTCGAAGTGATCGACGGGCTCGCTCCCGGGGAACGCGTCGTCTCCCTCGGGAATTACTCGCTCCAGTACATGACGCCGGTCGTAGAGCCGAGAAACGACGGCGCAGCCGCTGAAACCACGAGTGCGGCGGAGGAGGGCGCACATGCTTCGCGCCCCGGTCCGCTGCTCTGGGCTCTCGGAGCCACGGCGCTCGCTGGCGTCGCCCTAGTGGGTGTGCGCGCGTGGCGATCCCGCACGCGAGCTACGCCCGAGGTGCGTTAGCCGTGCTGAATCGCCTGATCGCGTTCTCGCTGCGCAACCGCCTGTTCGTGCTCGCGGCCTCGCTGCTGGTCTTCGTCTACGGCGTGTTCGTCATCCGCGAGTTGCCCGTCGATGTGTTCCCGGATCTGAACCGGCCGCTCGTCACGGTGCTCACCGAGGCGCCTGGGCTCGCGCCGGAGGAAGTGGAGACGCTCGTCACCTGGCCGCTCGAGACGTCGCTGAACGGCGCCTCTGGCGTCGTGCGGGTCCGCTCGAGCTCAGGCATCGGGCTCTCGATCCTGTACGTCGAGTTCGAGTGGGGGATGGACATCTACCGGGCGCGGCAGCTCGTTCAGGAGCGGCTGCAGCTCGCCGCGGAGAAGCTCCCGGCGAAAGTTTCGCCCGTAATGGGTCCGATCTCGTCGATCATGGGCGAGATTCTCTTGATCGGTGTCGCGAGCGAGGACGGCAAGACGCCGCCTCTCGAGCTGCGAAGCATCGCCGACTGGGTGATCCGGCAGCGGCTGCTCACGATCCCGGGCGTCGCGCAGGTGATTCCGATCGGCGGCGGTGTGAAGCAGTACCAGGTGCTCGCAGATCCCGAGCGCATGGCGGCCTTCGGAGTGAGCCTTGCGGAGGTGAGCGACGCGGCGGCGCGCTCTCAGACGAACACGCCCGGCGGTTTCCTAATCACAGCGAATCGCGAAGCGCTGATCCGGAACATCGCGCGCACGGCGGACCTCGCGGAGATCCGATCGACAGTAGTCGCGGCTCGGCGAGGCGTCGCCATTCGCCTCGGCGACGTCGCCGACGTGCGGATCGACCACCAGATCCTGCGCGGCGACGCCGGCGTAAACGGGCAGCCGGCGGTGATCGTGTCGGTGCAGAAGCAACCGGGCATCGACACGCTGGAGTTGACCCGGCAAGTGAAGAGCGCGCTGGCCGAGATCGAGCCGAGCCTCCCGAAAGGCGTGAAGCTCCACCTCCTCTTCGAACAGGCGCGCTTCATCGACGCCGCGATCGCGAATGTCGAGCAGGCGATTCGCGACGGCGGGATCATGGTCGTGATCGTGCTCTTCTTGTTCCTGCTGAGCGTGCGCACGACGCTCATCACGCTCACCGCGATTCCGCTCTCGTTCGTCGCGGCCGCGATCTTTTTTCGCTTCGCCGGAATCTCGATCAACACCATGACGCTCGGCGGCCTCGCCGTCGCGATCGGCATGGTGGTCGACGACGCGATCGTCGACGTCGAGAACGTCTACCGCCGCCTGCGCGAGAACCGACACGCGCCGAATCCGCGGCCCGTGCTGCGCGTGATCGCCGACGCGTCGGGAGAGGTTCGGAACTCGATCCTGTTCGCGACGCTGCTCGTGATCCTCGTCTTCATTCCGCTCTTCGGGCTTGCCGGCATCGAGGGCCGCCTGTTCGCGCCCATCGGGGTCGCCACGATCGTCGCGATGGCAGCGTCGTTCCTCGTCTCGCTCACCGTGATTCCGGCGCTCTGCTCGTACCTCCTCCCGCGAATGAAGCTGCAGAGCGAGGTCGACGGCTGGCTCGTGCGCCAGCTGAAGGCAGTCGATCGTCGGTTCTTGTTGAATCCAGCGCTCGACCATCCGCGGCTAGCGATCGGGCTCTCGGCGGCGCTCGTCGTCGCCTCCTTCTCCCTCTACCCGCTGATGGGCAAAGAGTTCCTGCCCGAGTTCAACGAGGGCACCGCCACCATCAACCTGCTCGTCGCGCCGGGCACGTCGCTCGAGGAATCGAATCGCATCGGGGCGGTCGCCGAGAAGCTTCTGCTCTCGGTTCCAGAGATCGCGAGCACCGGGCGGCGCACGGGTCGCGCCGAACTCGACGAGCACGCCGAGGGCGTCCACTACACCGAGATCGACGTGGATATGAAGCCGTCGGAACGATCTCGCGAAGAAGTCCTGGAGGACGTTCGCGAGAAGCTCGGCGAGATCCCCGGCACCGCCCTCAACGTCGGGCAGCCGATCTCGCATCGCCTCGACCACCTGCTGTCGGGCGTGCGCGCACAGGTCGCCGTGAAACTTTTTGGCGACGACCTCGGCGTGCTGCGCGCCAAGGCGGCGGAGATCGAGGCGGCGCTCGCGCGCGTTCCGGGAGTGGTCGATCTGCAAACCGAGAAGCAAGTGTTGATCCCGCAGGTGCGCATCGCACTCGACCGCGACCGCGCCCAGCTCTACGGCGTTCGAGTGGGAGACCTCGCCGAGTTGCTCGAAACGGCCTTGAACGGGCGCGTCGTCGGGCAAGTGCTCGGCGGCCAGCGGACCTACGACGTGTTCGTGTGGACCGGCGAACGCTTCCGAGGCGACGTGGACGCGCTGCGACAAATGCTCGTCGACATCCCCTCCGGCGAGAAAGTCCCGCTGGCTCTGCTCGCCGACGTCCAAGAAGCGAAGGGGCCCAACACCATCAGCCGCGAGAACGTGCGCCGACGCATCGTCGTTTCAGCCAACGTGTCAGGACGAGACCTCGGCTCGACGGTCGCGGACATGCAGACCGCCGTCGGCGGAGTCGAGCTACCGCAGGGATACGCGGTCCGCTTCGAAGGCCAATTCGAAAGCCAACGCGAGGCGACGCGCCTGATTGGCCTGCTGAGCATGTTCACGCTCGCGGCCATGTTCCTGCTGCTCTACGGGCACTTCCGGAGCGGCGCGATCGTCGCGCAGATCCTGCTCAACATTCCGCTCGCGTTCATCGGCGGGCTCGCGCTCACCTACCTAATGGTCGGGCGCGTCTCGATCGCAACGCTCGTCGGCCTGATCACGCTCGCGGGCATCGCCTCGCGCAACACGATCATGATGATCTCCCACTACCTCCACTTGATGGAACACGAGGGCGAGCGCTTCGATCGCGCCATGATCGTGCGCGGCTCGCTCGAGCGGCTCGTGCCGGTGACGATGACCGCGCTCGTCGCCGCGCTCGCGCTGGTTCCGCTCGTGCTCTCGGCCGGTGAGGCGGGCAAGGAGCTGCTCTTCCCGGTCGCGGTCGTGATCCTCGGCGGGCTCGCGAGCTCGACGTTGCTCGACATGGCCGTAACACCCGCCGTGTTCTTCCGCTTCGGCCGCAAGGCAGCCGAGCGGTACCTCGCGCGTGACGCCGCGGATCCGCTCGACGCGATGCCGGCGGTTCCGCACCGGACCAGTGCCGAACTCGAATCTTCTCGATGAGTGGCATGGCGCCACTCGCCGCCCGATGCGTTTGAATGAAGGAGAATGAAGATGTCCAAGACGGGATCTCAGGTAGCGATGTCCCTGCTTCTCTTCACGGGCTTCGCCTGTGGAGAAAGCGGGGACTCCCGAACAGCCCCCGGACCCGCGGCGCAAGCTGCCGATGAGACGCAGGACCAAGGCGGCGTTCACGCGGAGCAGACCGAAGCACACGGAGCATCACCGAATCCGCAAAGCACAACCGAGGCGGCCAGCCTGGGAGAGGCTTGGGCCGCGCTACGCGCCGCGCGCGACGCAATCGCCGCCGACATCGCGAGCGGCGCGCTGGACAAGCTGCACCAGGAGGCCGAACGGCTTCCGGAGCTCGCACAGGGTGTGCTGGAGTTCTCGACCGAGCTCGCGCCTGATAAGCGAGCCCGGGTCGAGGGCGCCGTGAAGCAGATGCCGCGCCTTGCTGAGGCGCTGGACGAGATGGGGGACAAAGGTGACGCGGTGCGGAGCGCCGAGCAGCTTGCGCAGCTCGACGCCCTGCTCGAGCTGATCGCTGTGCAGTATCCGGCGGGCGCCCTCGAATCGAGCGGGTCCGGCGCGCCGCACGCGGGTGGAGGACACGATCGCGCGATGCACGACCACAGCGCGATGAGTGCGCTACCGGGCCACGAGCACAAGACGCGGCCGCTCGCGGCGGTCGACGCGCCGGCGCAGGCAACCATTGTGGTCGTCGCGAGCGAGTTCGCGTTCGAGCCGAGCACCATCGAGCTGCGCGCTGGCGTTCCGACGCGCATCGAACTCGACAACCGAGGCGCAGCGGTCGAGCACTCCCTGCTGGTGCACGCCCCTAACGGCGGGGACTGGATTCACTTGCACGCGGCAGCCAACGGCACGGACGCCGGCACGTTTCAGATCGACACACCCGGGAGCTACGACGTGCTTTGCACGATCCCCGGGCACACCGAGGCCGGGATGGTCGGGAAGCTGGTGATCGCAGCGACGTAGCGCGCGGCGAGCACTGGGCGCGCGAAGAGCGCCTGCTCGACGACGTGGCCGCCTCGCCCACGGCGTCGGGGTTCGTCGCGCAACTAGCGGCTGGCGTCGGGCGACGCTCGGCCACGGCGAGGCTTGCCTCGATCGCCTGCAATTGCTCGTTATTGGGTCCTCGCGGCCTCCGCGTCATGGAGCTTCGCGAGTTCGTCGTACTCGGAGGCGATATCGCCGAAGCGCGCAGCGAGCCGCTTGCAGTGGAACCCTCCCGCTCGAATCCCTTGTTTCCCGCCCGTGTAGATGCGCCGCATCGACTTGTGTTGGCGCATGTCGGCCCGCGCCTCTTCGGCCTTCGCGCGGTAGTGCTTCGCCAGCGCGGCGTGATCCGCCGGGCTGTGCGCCATTTCGATCACGAGTTGCTCGAGCGAGTGGGCATCATCGCCCGCAGCCGCCAGCCCGGGCGAGAGAAGCAGTGCTCCTAACACGAGCGCCAGAGAAGTTCGCGTCGCCATCAGGTCCTCCATCGTTCGTTCCGTACAACCCGCGCACCGCGTGCAAGCGAAGTGCGGCTCACGGACTACTACGGAGCACCTCGGCGAACGGTGACTCCGTGGGTTGCTACGGCCGAGCTTTCTCGTGGGTCATCCCGTACACGCGAGCTGGCAGGCAGCTCCAGCGCCCACGATGGGAGGATGGCTCCCTTCTTGAGCAGAATCGCTTCTCGCTCCGCGCAGCCTTTGGTCACCGTTCGGCTCGCCAGCGCGTACTCCACGCGGAATCAGGAGTCCGATGCCGCACGCTCACGAGCACGACCAGCGAATCGCGGGGATCGAGCCGCCCCAAGGTCTCGGCTCGCGCGGCTGGATCGTTCTCGCCGGATTCGCTGTGGCCGCCGCCTACTTCCTCTGGACCGAACACCGAGCCCACGTCATTCAGTTCTTGCCGTGGGCGTTTCTCGCGCTCTGTCCGTTGATGCACGTGTTCATGCACCACGGCCACGGCACGACAGGCGATCGATCGGACGATCGAAACCGCAGCGGCGGCCGAGGCGCTCGATGAACCACGAATCTGCGTACGGTCTCTGGTCGCTGGTATTCATCAACTCCGCCGTCTTCATCTTCTTTGCGCTGAGCTTCGCGAGGCCACAGAGCGCGCGGGATTGGCGGTCGTTCGGCGCGTTCTCGGCCTTCATCGTGGCGCTCTTCGTGGAGATGTACGGATTCCCCCTAACGATCTATCTGCTCTCGGGCTGGCTTGGGCAGCGTTTTCCGGGGGTGGATCTGTTCTCACACGACGCCGGTCATCTCTGGCACTCGCTGCTCGGCTTGAGCGGCGATCCCCACTTCGATCCGTTGCACCTGATGAGTTATCTGCTCATCGGTGGCGGCTTCTGGCTGCTCGCCTCGGCTTGGCCCGTCCTGTACCAAGCCCAGCGCGCGCGGCGCCTCGCCACGAACGGGCCCTACGCGCGCATTCGCCACCCGCAGTACGCGGGCTTCCTGCTGATCATGGCTGGCTTTCTCTTGCAGTGGCCCACGCTCGTGACGCTCGCAATGTTCCCGATCCTGGCAGCCATGTACGTGCGCCTCGCTCGCAACGAGGAGGCGACGGTGCGAGCCGAGTTCGGTGCCGCCTACGACGAGTACGCGCGGCGCACCCCGGCATGGATCCCGCGACTCGGTCGGGGGCGAGCGACGGCAAGCGCGTGAGGCGCGCCGCACACCTCTACCCGCCACCGAAGAGCGGCCCGAGCCCCATTGTCACCTCAACGGCTTCCCCTCCGTATCAATCGTCGGGTCGAGCCGGAGGGGCGGGATCGGCGGTGGAACTGCGCAACGAGTCACCAATCAGGCGGCGTTCGGGGCCGCTGAGCGCCGAGTCCAACCTCGCGCTCCGATCGGCGGTCGTCGCGTCAGCAATCTTCTTCATCCCTGCGCTTGCGGTTGCGCAAGCCGCCGACGAGCGCTTGCCGGAGCGGACCACGCTCTCCTGGGCGATCGCTCGCGCGCTCGCGCACAACCCGGAGCTGCAGGCCGCCGACGCTCGCGTGCTTGCGATGCAGGAGCGGCCATCGCAGGAGGGCGCGCTGCCCGATCCAATGGTCATGCTCCGCTACCACAACGAGGATTGGGGCCTCAGCTTCGGCCGCTCGGATTTCTCGATGCTGGAAGTCGGCGTGGAGCAAGAGTTTCCTTTCCTTGGGAAGCGCGCGTCGCGACGAAAAATTGCCGAGCGCGAGGCGCTGCGCGAGCGAGCCATGCGCGACATGACCGCGCTGATGGTGCTCGCGCGAGTGGGGATGCAGTACGCCGAACTCGCAGCGCTCGAGCGCACGGATGTGGCCCTCACCGAGAGTCTCGGGGCGCTCGAGACGCTGATCGCGCAGGCCACCGCTCGCTACAGCGTGGGCCAGGCGGAGCAGCAGGACGTGCTTCGCACGGTCCTCGAGCGCGACATGATTCGCGAGCGGCTCGCGATGACGACGCGAGAGCGAGCGAAGGCGCGCGCCGAACTCGCGGCGCTGCTCGGCGCAGAGCGACCCGAAGAACTACCGCCGACGGCTGATTTCGAGGGAGTTCGCGAGCCTCGCCCACTCGAGGAACTGCGCGCGCGAGCGCGGGATCAATCGCCGGCGCTGCGAGCGGCGCACGAGAACTTGCTGCGCGCCGAGGAGGCGCAGCGGCTGGCGAGGCGCGATTACTTCCCGGACTTCGCCCTAACGGCTGCGTACACGGACAAGAAGCAGCTCTTGCCGGAATGGGAAGTCGGTCTTCGCGTCAGCGTTCCGCTGTATCTGAGAAGCAAGCAGCAACGAGCAGCCGCTGAGGCGGCATTCGAGCAGACAGCCGCCGCGCGCGACCAGCGGCGCGCGGAACTCGACGTCGCGGCGCGGCTCGCCGAACTGCACGCGGCCGCGGAATCCTCGAACCGGCTGCTGGCGCTGTACCGAGATTCGTTGATCCCGAGCGCCGGCCTCACGTTCGAGTCGGCGAGCGCTTCCTACGCGACGGGGCGGGTCGATCTGATGACGGCGCTGAGCGCATTCGTGGCGCTGCTCGACTACCGGATCCGCGAGGCGGAGGAGACTGCGAGCTTGCTCGAGGCGCTCGCCGAGATCGGACCGCTCATCGGAGAGACGCCGCTCGGCGAACCCCTTGGAGACAAGCCATGAGCAGAGCGCGGGCCGCCTGCCTAGTACTTCTCGCTCTCGCGGCATGTGGGAAGGCCGAGCAGCACGAGAAAGCCGGCCACGCATCGCATCCGGCGCCCGTCGTAATAGCCCCGGAGACCGGCCCGGCGGTCGCGTCGTTCGGTATGGCCGAGGTCGAGGTGCCCGAAGATCGGCGCCAGCTGCTCGGAGTCCGCACCGTCGCAGTCGGCGTGCGACCCCTGCTGCGGGAACTCCGCACCGTTGGTGTCGTCAGCGCGGACGAGCGTAAGGTCCGGCGCATCCAGAGCCGAGTGTCGGGGTGGGTCGAGGAACTCTTCGTGGGCTTCACTGGCGAGCCGGTGCGCGTCGGTCAGCCGATCCTCGCGGTGTACAGCCCAGAGCTGCTCGCGAGCCAACGCGAGTTCCTGCTCGCGCTCGAGGCGGGGGAGGCCCTCGGAGCCTCGCGGTCGAGCGCCTCGCTGCTCGAAGCCTCGCGTAGTCGTCTGCGCCTGTTCGACGTCAGCGACGCACAAATCGACGCGCTGGCACGCAGCCGCGAGCCGCAGCGCCGCGTCGTGCTGCATTCGCCCATTCGCGGCTACGTCACGCTCAAATCGGTGCTCCAGGGCAGCTACATCGAGCCGGCCATGGAGCTCTACACGGTCTCGGACCTAACGACCGTTTGGATTTGGGCCGAGGTGAACGAGGACGAGATCCCGCTCGTCGCGCTCGGGCAGCGCGCCAAGATCGAGTTCCCGGCGGCACCCGGCGCGCGCGAGGCGGAGCTGGCGTTTCTGCAGCCGACGCTCAACAGCCAGACGCGCACGCTGCGCGTGCGCTTCGACCTCGACAACGCCGACGGCACGCTCCGGCCCGGCATGTACGCCACGGTTCGCATGCAGCAGTCACTCGGCGAAGTGCTCGCGCTCCCGGACGAAGCCGTCATCGACACCGGCGTGCGGCGCGTCGTGTTCGTCGAGGTCGCAGCGGGCCGCTTCCAACCGCGCGAAGTGCGGCTCGGTCGCACTGGCCAGGGTTATTATGAGGTTCTCGGGGGCGTCGCATTGGGCGAGCGCGTCGTCGTGAGCGCGCAGTTCCTGCTCGACTCCGAGAGCCGACTGCGCGGCGCGTCCGGCCCCGCCCACGGAACGCACTGACGTGCTCGCGCGCTGGATCGAACTGTGCGCACGGCGGCGCGGCTTCACCGCGCTCGCGGTCGCGTTGCTCGCCGTGTGGGGCCTCTGGTCGCTGCGCACGACGCCGCTCGACGCGCTGCCGGATCTCTCCGACACGCAGGTGATCGTCTTCACGGAGTGGATGGGCCGCAGCCCGAACTTGGTGGAAGACCAGATCACCTACCCGATCGTCACCACCTTCCTCGCGGCGCCCAACGTAAAGGTCGTGCGCGGCTTCACGATGTTCGGGATGTCGTTCGTGTACGTGGTCTTCGAGGACGGCACGGACATTTATTGGGCGCGCAGCCGCGTGCTCGAATACCTCGTGAAGCTGCAGGGCCGCTTGCCGCCCGGCGTCGCGCCTCAGATCGGGCCGGATGCGACGGGCG
>JANNDT010000450.1:0-2511 GCA_031387905.1 Deltaproteobacteria bacterium | reverse complement strand
GCGGCGACGACGCCCTGGCCGCGACCCCACGGGCGAATCGAAGGAACGGCGGCCGCGATGGCGGATGTCGCGCTGGTGGACGACAGTGAGAGGGCTTCGAGTGCGAAGGCGAGGTCGCTCGCCGACTGAAATCGCTGGTCGGGCTGCTTCTCTAGACAGCGCCGCATGACGCGCTCGAGCGCCGGCGCCATCGCTCGCAAATTCCCGGCAAGGTCAGGAGGCTCGACAGTCAGAATGGCCGACTGCGTGTCCGGCGGCGTCTCACCCTGGAAGGGCTTCGCTCCCGCCAACATCTCATACAGGAGAACACCGAGACTGAAGAGATCCGATCGATGATCGACCGCGTGTCCACGCACCTGTTCGGGCGACATGTATGAAACGGTCCCGAGCACCGTGCCTTCCACTGTGGCGTGCGTCTGGGTTGTCGATCCTGGCGCCGCTACCGGCTCGTGCAACTTGGCCAGACCGAAGTCGAGAATCTTCACCCGCCCATCGGCGGTGACCATGATGTTCTCGGGCTTGATATCGCGGTGGACTATGCCCTTGGCGTGAGCGGCGCCCAGGCCTTGCGCAATGGCACGCGCGTATTCGACGGCCTTGCGCGGCGGGAGCGGGCCGTGCAGCAGCGGCTCACGGAGCGTCGTGCCGTCGAGGAGTTCCTCGACGAGATACAGCGCGCCCTCGTGGGTGCCGACGTCGTAAATCGCGAGGATGTTGGGGTGATTCAACGCGCCCGTCGTGCGCGCTTCCAGCTCGAATCGTCGGCGACGTTCGGTGTCGGTGCCGGCGCTGAGCAGGATCTTGATCGCCACCTCGCGCGCCAGCTCGGGCCGGGTGTCGCGCGCGCGATAGACCTCGCCCATGCCGCCAGCACCAAGCGGCGAAAGAATTTCATACGGGCCGAGTCGGGCGCCTTGAGGGATGACCAATGGGCGGCGTGGTCAATCATACCGCGCCCGCCGACGGAAGGGCTCGCGGTGACGGCGCGGCTAGGCCATGGTCGCCCGAATGGCGCTTAGCAGCGCGTTGGAATGCGGGTTGTCCTGAAATTGTCTGGACAGTTGGCGCGGCGACAACCGTAGCAGGGTTCTCGCTTCCGCCTGCATGTAGGATAGCCCCCATCTGTCTCGATCCGCCTTCGATCCCTTCGACAACTCACCGACCTTGCGCATCACTCGCTTCGTGATCCGATCGACGAGGTCAAGACGCTGTTCCGGGGCAGCGTTGAGCGCCCACAGGGGCGTGTGTTGCGTCCAACGTGACAGGGTCCGAAGATAGCTTGGCAGCATCACGAAAAAACTGCCGACGCCCATGTAGTGCTCCAGCGTGATGACCTTATGGGTAAGGTGTCCCGGAAGAAACAGCGTCCGACCTGGTTTGACAACAAACCATCTGGAACCTGGCACGGCCAGGAATCGGGAGATGCTAAACGCTGCCTGGTCGAACACTTCACAACGCTCGACATCTTCGAGCCCACGCGCCAGGCCTTCAAAGGTGTCCCACACAAGCCAGAGCTTTTCCCCCACGAAGCAGTGATTGCTGCCATCCGGGTCGTCGGTATGCGAGTCGCTGAGCGTGCCTGCCGAGCTGATGACCATGGTCAGAATCTCCTCGGTGCCGACCGGGTCAGGAGCTCCGGCGAGTAGATTGAACCCGCTCAGCGGCGAGCAGTCGATTTTCTTCATGATCTTCGTGCCGCGGATATGCAGATCCGTGACGCTCACCTTGGCGCGATGACCCGCCCATCGGTGCAGTAACTGATTCACGGTCAGCTGCTTTGGCGTCCGGCTCGGCCCGCACCGCACCCGCACCTTCTCCCGGCGGCCGAAGCTGTCCTCGAGCGCGCGAAACACGGCCTCTCGGGTGCCGAGTTCACGCTCCCGGCTGACACCGACTGGCAGATCATCAAAAAGAACAGGCCGCCCAGCGGCCATGGATGCGAACATGGCACCCCTCGAAAACGAGATGGGCGTCACTTGGCGGCGTTCAAGCGCCCGAGCGCCCTTTGTGGACACACGCAACGTGGCGTCGACCTGCTGCGCCCGGTCCCATACGCTTGCATCGACGGCTGCGTCGCTCATGTCTGGTGCCCCCTAAAGAGTCTCTGCCACCCGTACGCAAGAACCGGCGCGACACCCGGAGGTATCGCGCCGTTCTCACTTCTAACTTCTCACTTCTAAACCTTCGTCGTTAGAAGTTGAGGCTAAACCCCACGCGGATGATACGCGGCGCCAGGATTTCCTGCGGTGCCAGGTAGCTCCCTCCCACGGCCACGTTCTGGTTCACCACCGTGGCGGCGTTGCCGATGTTGAAGAAGTCGATCTGCGGCGAGATGCTGCGGCCGCCGCCGAAGCGGAACGCCCGCGACAGGCGCACATCGAACATCATTACGTTGTTGAAGCGCTCGTTGCCGCGCTCGCTCAGCTGGATGGTCTGGCTGGCGCGAGTCAGCGCGATGCCCTGGAGAGCTGCATTCGCACGCGTCAACGAGTAGGTCGACACGTATGGATA
>JANNDT010000439.1:0-5792 GCA_031387905.1 Deltaproteobacteria bacterium | reverse complement strand
TCCCCCGAGGCGGCGGAACCCTCGCCGGTGCCGATCGCCTGCGCGTCCCGGGCTGTGGCCGCGACGGCGGCCTAATCAGCGTCGCGGTTACCGCCGAGCCCTACGTCTACACGTCCATCATGCCGGGCTCGGGCGGCGCGTGGACCGCGACGATCGGCACGACCGCTTACTCCGGCAGCGGAAACGCAATCAACGATCGCCTCGCGCGGCTCGCTCTGGACGCCGCGAGCCTGGCCGCGCTAGAGGCCGCTCTCGAAGCCGACGCCTCGGCCGTATGCGAGGAGGCGGTGACGATCAATTCGCTGACCGCGAACGCGGTGCTGAAGGTGAACAAGCGCCAAACCCACGCATGGCTCGGCCTGCGCGCGCGCGGCAGGGGCATGACCGCCGGCGACGGCGAAGGCATCGCGAGCTACGCCCTGCGCGCCCGCGGCCCGTGGCAAGCGCCGCAGCCGTAAACCGCAAAACGCCCTAACAGCGCGACCACTCCCGCAATCCTCGATACACCGAAACGAAGCCGGCCGCGTTCGACGCGCGGCCGGCTTCGCCTTCCCCCCTGAGTCAACGCCCGCGATCGAGAACCGCACCGGCACCAGCGAGGGGCGGGAGCGGGGTGTGGCCGCGGAGGGCCGCTCCCGGCAACACCCCCGCACGCATCCGGGCACCGAACGCACAGCGGATCTCCGCAACCACCCAACTGCAATGCAGTGTTCGCCCAGCAGCCGGGGCCACCCGCTGCGCGCACACCACTCGGCCAAGGCCCGCAGCCGGCCAGCACCCCTCCCGCCCCGAGCGGGAGCCCGCGACGAGCACCTCCGACGACCGCCCCTAACACCCGCTCTCTTCCCAAGCTCGCCGCGTAAACGCCAACCCCTCGCGCGCCAGCGTCTCCTCGTCCACGAACATCCGCCGCCAGATCCGCGTCGCCGCCGCCAGCGCGGGCATCGCCGCCCCGAACGCTTCGAGCGTCAGCCAGCCGTCGTATCGAACACGCCTGAGCGCCGCGAACGTCTCGGCCCAGCGCACCTGCCCGCTCCCCGGCGTGCTGCGATCGTTCTCCGAAACGTGCACGTGCCGAATCGCCGCGCCCGCATTCTCGATCGCGAGCGCCACGTTCTTCTCTTCGATGTGCGCGTGGAAGGTGTCGTAGTGCACGCCCACGTTCGGGCGCGCAACGCAGCTCGCGTAGCGCGCGGTCTGCGCGGTGTCGTTCAGCAAGTAGATCTCGAAGCGGTTGAGGAACTCGAACACCAGCGCCACGCCGGCGCGCGCGGCGTGATCGGCGGCGGCTTGCATCACGTCGACGCTCGCTGCCCACTCGCTGTCGCTCGGCGGTTTCCCTGAGAACTTGCCGATCGCGGCGTAGAGCGGGCCGCCGAGCAAAGCCGCGCCTGCGGCTTCGCAGCAGTCGATTGCACGCGCGAGGTGCGCGACGGCTTTGCTTCGCACCGCGGCGTCGGGATGAATCGGGTCGGCCTCGGGCGGGCACACCGCCGTCGCGGTGCGCGCGAGGCCTAAGTCCGCGAGGCGCCCGCCGAGTTTCCGGAAGCGCTCGGGCTCGCCGCCGAAGATCGGCAACTCGAGCCCGTCGTAGCCCATGCGCGCGAGGCGTTCGTAAAGCGGCAGGAACTCTTCGCGGGTCGGGTCGTCGGTCCAGAGCAGGAGATTGATTCCGAAGCGCATGGCGCGCGATGCTAGTGCCTCTCCGCTGCGCTCGCGGTCTCGCGCTGGTACTACAAGCCCGCCGCCCGCGAGCGCGCGGTCGCGAGACTGAGCTTCAACATGGAACGCCGAGGACATCGATGACGGACCGGAAGCGAACAGGGGCTGGCGCCGCGCTGCTAATTGCCGCGCTGACGTTTGGCGCGTGCAGCAAGGATGAAGAGAAAGCGGCACCGGCGGCTGGCGCTGAGGCCGCGGGCGCTGGCGACGCCACCGCCGCGAGCTCGGCGCCCAGCGCGGATGCGAGCGACGCGAGCGAGCTGATCGCCGCAACACGCGAGTACGCGGCGGGCGGCTGCAGCGTGGCGCGGAGGCGGCTCGAGCGCTGCGCTACGTGCGAGACGCCCGAGCAGAGACCGCAGCGCGACTTGTTACTGGCGTACTGCGCCGAGCGCGAGTCGGCCGCCAGCGCGCGCGGCCTCTACGAAGCGATCATCACGAACTACCCGAGCAGCGAGGCGTCCGCGACCGCGATCATGCGCGTGCGGCAGATCGACGCGGCGGAGTTGCCGCCGCTCAGCGACTACGCCGGGCCGAAGCCGGTCGCGAAGGATCGCCCGCAGCCCGCGTATCCGACGATCGCAGAAGCGGCGGGCATCGAGGGCAAAGTGCGGCTGCGCTACGACGTGCGCAACGACGGTTCGGTGAGCAACGTGCGCGTCGTCGAAGCCTCGCCGCCGCTGATCTTCGACGCGGTCGCGCTGTATGCCGTCTCGAACTGGCAGTACGCGACCAACGCGTCCGCGGAATCCCAACAAGTGGTGTTGCGCTTCGATCTGCCCGACGAGCTCGCGGCGCCGGAGACGGCGAAGTGAGCGACGAACTGCTCTTCAAGCTCGCGAACGCGTCCGTAATGCCGGCGTGGCTGCTGCTCGCCGCGGCGCCGCGCTGGCTATGGACGCGGCGCCTCGTGCACTCGGCGCTCTACCCTGCGCTGCTCGGCATCGCGTACGCAGTGGGCTTCGTCGCAACGTTCGGCGGCGGCGCTGACGCCTCCGGCGGCGCGAACCTGTCGGGCCTCGCAGGCATCGGGGCCGCATTCGCGCAGCCGCGCGTGCTGCTCGTCGGCTGGGTGCATTACCTGTGCTTCGACTTGTTCGTAGGCGCCTGGCAGGCGCGCGACGCGCAGCGCCACGGCGTCCCGCATTGGTTGCTCGTGCCGTGCCTGTTCCTCACCCTAATGGCTGGGCCGCTCGGGCTGCTGCTCTACCTCGCGGTTCGCTTCGCGCGCACGCGCGGCGCGTCGCTCGGCGAGCATGATTTCGAGGAGACTCTCACGTGAGCGAGGCGCGCGGCGTCGCCGGCGCGTGCCTGTGCGGCGGGGTGCGCTTCACGGTCGCGCTGCCGACGCTGTTCTGCGCGCACTGCCACTGCACGATGTGCCAGCGCAACCACGGCGCCGCGTACGTCACCTGGCTCGGCGCCGCGCGCGAGCGGTTCACGCTCGATGCGGGCGCGGAGTTGCTCACGCGCTACGCGTCGTCGGAGCACGGCTCGCGCACATTCTGCTCGCGCTGCGGCACGTCGCTGTTCTGCGAGAACGAGCATCACCCAGAGCGCGTCGACATCCCGCTCGCGAACATGCGCGGCGCGATCGACCGCGCGCCGCAGCTGCGCGTGTACTTCGACGACCGCGCGCCGTGGACCGAGGTGAACGACGCGCTGCCGCGGCTGGGCGGCAAGACCGGCCTCGAACCGAGGAAGTGAGCGGGACGTTCCACGACGAACGCCTCGAAACACCCCGGGGCGTTCCACGGCGAAACTCAGGGAGCGCGAGCGAGCGCTCCTTTTCGTCGTGGAACGTCCCCTTCGAGTTCATTGCGATTTTCGTCGTGGAACGTCCCTGGGGTGTTCGAAGCGTTTGTCAGGTGATGTTCCGGAAGTAGCGGGCGTGGAGGGCCTCGGGGGTGAGCTTGGTGGCGGCGACTAGTGCGTCGCACAGCGCGCTGGGCATTAGGTCCGCGGGCTCGAGGCGCACCTGGAGGAGGCGCGCGGTGGCGTAGGTGGGGCTCGCGGTGTCGAGCAGGCGCACGCGCGTGCGGCCGGTCGCGGGGTCGAGCATCGCGGCGAAAGGCACGGGCACGATCGCTTGCTCCTGGCGCGTGATCATCACGCCGCTCGCGCCGGTGAGCAGCGCCTGCACGGCGCCCGCGCCGAGGTCGCGCGTGTACTCGGCGTCGAACGCGTTGGGCGCGGCGCAGCGCAGTTCGTAGCCGACGTCTTTCGCGATCGCGGTGGCGGAAATGCCGAACTCCGCGAGCGCGCTCAGCGCTCCGTCCGCGACGAGTTCGCCGAGCGGGATCTCGCGGTGGCGCACGCGGCCGTGATCGTCGCGCGGGTGCGCGGCTTCCCCTAATTCCTCGGGCGCGAGGCGCGCGCCGATTCCCTCCGACAGCACCGCCACGCCGTGTGGGCGCCCAAGCGCGAGCCGCTTCAGCATCGCGCCCTCGAGCACGCGCACGACGCGCGCGAGCGGAATCGGCCCGGGCGCGAACTCCTCGGACACGATCGCGAGCGTGGCGCCGGCGGATTTCGCGGCGCCGAGCGCGAGGTGCCCGCTGTTGCGGCCCATCATCACGACGACGTACCAGCGCGCCATCGTGCGCGCGTCTTCGAGCAAGCGCGAAACAATGCGCGCGCCCTCTTCGCGCGCGGTCTCGAAGCCGAACGTGGGCACGCCGGCGGGCAGCGGCAGATCGTTGTCGATGGTCTTCGGCACGTGCGCGACCGCGATGCGACCCGTGCCCGCTTCGGCGACCCGGCGCGCGGCGAACGCGGTGCCGTCGCCGCCGATCGTAATCAGGTGCGTGACGCCGAGACGCTGCAGCGAATCGAGCGTGCGAGTGAGCGACGCCGCGTCGCGCGTCGGGTCGGCGCGCGAGGTTTGCAGCACCGAGCCGCCGAGTTGGTGAATGCGCGAGACCTCGGCGATGTGGAGTTCGCGCACACCGCCGAGTTCACCTGCGATCAGCGGCGCAAAGCCGTTCGGAATGCCGAGCACGCGAGCGCCGCGCCGGCGCGCGAGAATCGCGGCGGCGCCGATCACGCCGTTGATGCCGGGCGCAGGGCCGCCTCCGACCAACAAAGCAAGCGTCGTCATCCTCTTCTCCTTACTTCGCACCTGCATCGATGCGATGACTACCGCCCGCGAGTGAGATACGCATTGCCGCGCCAAACCCAACGCCCGAATGACCTCGCAGCCGCAGCTCCTCGATTCCGGGCGCTGAGGCCGCAAGCGAAGCGCGCAGCGAGGCGCAGTCTTCGGAGCCGAGCGAAGTAAACAAGGAAGATTTCGGCCACCGGATGCGCCACCGAGGCGCGCGAACCAATGAGCAGCTCCGAGGCACCCAGATGGCACGCCCAAGAAGAGGCCGAAAGCACGTGATCGCGATGGTCGGCCTGCCGGCGCGCGGGAAGACCTTCACGGCGCGCAAGCTCGCGGGCTACCTCGCCTGGCTCGGCTACCCGACGCGAGTCTTCAACGTCGGCGAGCGGCGCCGCACGCAGCTCGGTCCAGGGCAGAGTCACGAGTTCTTCGATCCCAACAACAAGGACGCCGTCGCCCAGCGCCGCGCGCTCGCGAGCGACGTGCTGGATGAAGCGCTCGCGTATCTGCGCGGCGAGGGCCGCGTCGCGATCTACGACGCCACCAATACCACGCGCGAGCAGCGCGACTCGATCCGCGCGCGCGCCGCCGCCGAAGATCGCGACTTGTTGTTCGTGGAACTCGTGAACAACGAACCCGAGGTGATCGAGACGAATCTGCGCGAGGCGAAACTCGCCTCCCCCGATTACGCGAAGAGCTCCGAGACGCAGGCGCTCGCGGATTTCCGCGCGCGCATCGCTCATTATGCGAGCGTCTACGAGCCGCTGGGCGCCGACGAGGGCTGCTTCGTGCGCCACGTCGACCGCGGCCGCGAGGTCGTGATCCACGAGGTCTACGGCTACGTGCAGGGGCGCATCGTGTTCTTCCTGACGAACTTGCAGGTGACGAAGCGGCAGGTCTGGATCACGCGCCACGGCGAGAGCGAGTGGAACGTGCTCGGGCGGATCGGCGGCGACTCGCCGCT
>JANNDT010000347.1:0-12842 GCA_031387905.1 Deltaproteobacteria bacterium | reverse complement strand
CGCTTCGCGCAGCGGCGCGCCACGGTGGCGGCAGGCGTTCACGAACGCGCGCGCCGACCCGTCGCTCCCGCGCACGAGCAGCACAGGAACGCCTAACACCTCGAGCGCCTTGTACGCGCCGGGCTCACGCAGCTCGGCGCCGAGCGCGAGCGCCAGCGGCACGCGCTTCCAGATGCGCGCAACTTCGCGCTCGAAACGCGCGGGGTCGCTGTATGCGCTCACCGGCATCGCGCGCGGGCTCGGCGCGAGATCCGTGCTCCCCGCCTCGAGGTGCGCGAGCGCGCGGCGGGCGAGCGGCAGCAGGCGCTCGCGTGTGCGCTGCTCTGCCTCGTTCATCGCGTCGCTCCCTACGCGCGGCCTTGGCTGCGCCACGGCAGCGTACTCAGCTGCTCGCTGCGAATGCCACGCGCGGGCGCCGGCTCGCCCGTTGGCGTGGGCGGCGTACTATCGAGCCGCGCGCCTCAGCGCGTCCGAGGTACCGAGATGGCTCAGCACGCCCTCGTTCGCCGTTCACTCCACGTGGCGAGCCTGCTCGTACCCCTCGCACTCGGCGGCTGCGCCGCGCTGCCCGTAACACCCGCGGCGCGAGACCTCCCCCGCGAGTTCGTGGCGATCCCCTCCGCCGAAGGCCTCTCGCTCACTGAAGCGGGCATAACGCTCGTCGATGCCGACATGCGCGCCTTTCTCGAAAGCGAGGTCGTCGCCCGCGACGATCTCAGCAAGCTTCGCCAGTTGATCCGCGCCGTCATCGAGAACCCGCGCTTCCGGGTCGAATACGGCGAGGAGACGCGCAGCGCCGCCGCAACCTTCAGCTCGCTGCGCGGCAACTGTCTCTCGTTCACGAACTTGTTCGTCGCGCTCGCACGCGAGGCCGGGCTCGAGGTGAGTTATCAGGAGGTCGACGTGCCGCCGACCTGGACGCTGCAAGGCGACGCGTTCGTCGTGAGCCGCCACATGAACGCGGTGGTGACGCTGCGCAAGACGGCCAGCCACGTCGTCGACTTCAACATGGCCGAGTTCCGCGCCGCGTATCCGCGCCGCGCGATTTCGGATGCGCGCGCCGCGGCGCACTACTACAGCAACCTTGGCGTCGAGCGCATGCAGGCGGGCGAGCCCGACGCGGCGCTCGCGTATTTCCAGCGAGCGCTCGCAATGGATCGCACGCTCGCGCAGGTGTGGGTGAACCTCGGCGCGTGGTACCGGCGCCAGGGCTCGCCCGTGCTCGCCGAGGCGAGCTACCTCGCAGCCCTGCGCATCAACCCGCGCGAGTTCGTCGCGATGAGCAACCTCGCCGAGTTGCACGAACGCGAGGGCCACGTACAGGCAGCGCGCGCGTATCGCGAGCGCGTGACGCAGTACCGCTTGCAGAACCCGTACTACCGCTACGAGCAAGCCAAGACGGCGTACGCCGCGGGCGAGTTCGGCGCCGCTGTCCGTCAGCTGCACGAGGCGCTGCGCCACGCCGACAACGACCCGACTTTCTACTCGCTGTTAGGGATGAGTTACCGCCAGCTCGGCAGGACGGAAGACGCGCGCGAAGCGTTCGCGACGGCCATCGTGCTCGCGGACGACGAGAACTCGCGCAGCGCGGTGCGGCGAAAGCTCGACTTGTTGGGGGCGCCGACTTCGGGGCTGTGAGCGCAGCGCGCGTCAGCCCGCCAACGCCTGGTACGCCGCGCGCACGATCAGCGCGGCGCGCAAGTCGCTCAGCATGTCGGGGTCCATGCGGTTCATCACGTACGCGATCGAGACGCGCGCGTCGAGATCGATGATCGCGAACGAGCCGCCCCAGCCGCCCCAATAGATCACGTTCGGGTTCGGGCTGAGCTGCATGCTGATGCTCGGAAGGCCGAAGCCCATGCCGAAGCGGAGCGGCGCGTTCATCACGCGGTCGATGCCGTTGGTTTGCTCCTCGAGCGCGCGCCGCACGCCGACTTCCGAGAGCAGGCGCACGCCGTCGACGGCGCCTCCGCAGGCGAGCACCGAGTGCACGCGCGCGACGGAGCGCGCATTGCCAACGCCGCCCGCAGCGGGGATCTCGGCGCGGCGCCAGCCGGAAGTGCGCGGCTCGTAGCCGGTGAGCGGGCAGCTCTTCAGCGTGCGCACGCCGATCGAAGCCGGGTCGCCGGGCGTCGCGTCGAGGCCGACGGGCGGTGGAACGAGTTCGGCGACGCGCGCATCGTGCTCGGGCGCGAGGCCAATGTGGAAATCCGCGCCGAGCGGCTGTGCGACTTCTTCGCGGAAGAACGTGCCGAGCGTTTTGCCCGTCACGCGCCGCACGATCTCGCCCTGCAGAAATCCTTGAGTGATGGCGTGATAGCCGGAGCCGTCGCCCGGGGGCCACCACGGCTTCTGCGCGGCGAGCCTGCGCACGATCGACTCGCGGTCGTAGACATCGCTCACGTTCGCAAGCGGCGGATCGAAGCCCGAGAGCCCGGCGCTGTGGCTCATGACGTGACGCACCAGCACGCCGTCCTTCCCGTTCTGCGCGAACTCGGGCCAGTAGCGCGCGACGGGCGCGTTCAGATCGATGACGCCGCGGTCGGCGAGCATCAGTACGCAGAGCGCCGCCATCGTCTTCGTGGTGGAGTAGACATTCACGATCGTGTCGCGCTCCCAGGCCGCGCCGCCCTTGACCGCGTCGCCAGCCCACAGGTCGACCACGGGCACGCCGTCTTTTGTCATGGCGACGCTCGCGCCCACTTCGTTGCCGGCGCTGAAGTTCGCGACGAGCGCGTCGCGGACGGGCTCGAACTGAGGCGCGCAGAAGCCTTCGGTTTTCATGAGAGCGAGTCTACCTTGGCGCAACAAGCGGAAGGAGGTTGCTGATGCGCTTCAGCGTCTGGCCCGCGCCGACCCAGAGTTTCGCGGACGTGCTCGAGATCGCGCGCCACGCCGAAGCCACTGGCTGGGACGGCCTCTGGCTCGCGGACCACTTCATGCCCGACGGCGCGAGCACGCGCACTCCGTGGCCCGAAGCCTGGACGACGCTCGCCGCGCTCGCGACCGCCGTGCCGCGCATGCGGATCGGCACGCTTGTTACGGGGAACGGCTACCGCCATCCGGCCGTGCTCGCGAAGATGGCGGCGACCGTCGATCATCTCTCCGGCGGGCGGCTCGTGCTCGGCCTGGGTTCCGGCTGGCAGGAGAACGAGCACCGCCAGTACGGCATTCCCTTCTACACGGTTCGGGAGCGCCTCGAACGGCTCGCCGAGACGTGCGAGCTGATCCAGAGCCTGTTCGCGAACGAGACGACGACGTTCCGCGGCAAGCACTACCAGCTCGAGGACGCGGTGCTCGAGCCGAAGCCCGTGCAGAAGCCGCTGCCGCTTCTAATAGGTGGCGGCGGCGAGCGAGTGACGCTGCGCATCGCCGCACGCTTCGCCAACGAGTGGAATGTGTGGGGCGACGTCGCGCGGCTCCGCCACAAGATGGCGATCCTCGATGGTTACTGCGCCGAGTTCGGGCGCTCGCCGCGCGCGATCCAGCGCTCCGCCGTGGCGCTGCTGTTCCTGACCGAGGACCGCGCGCGCGCCGAGAAGCTGCGCAGCCGCCCGAGCGAGCGGCCGACGATCATCGGCAGCGCCGACGAAGTGCGCGAGAGCGTGCGCGCGTATCGCGACGCCGGCGTAGACGAGTTGATCGTGCCGGATTTCACGCTCGGCCCGCGCTCGCAAAAGCTCGCGACGCTCGATCGCTTCATGCTCGAGGTTGCGGCGAAGCTGCGCTGAACTGCGACGGCGCCTGCAAGCCCAGTTGGCACCTGATAGGCTGCGCGCGGGATGCGGAGCCGACGTTGTGAACTGCGCTAGCTGCCAAAACGAGAACTCGGCATCGGCGCGATTCTGCGAGAGCTGTGGCACTGCGTTGCAACGCGTCTGCCCGGGCTGCGACGCGGCGCTCTCTCCCGGCGCGCGTTTTTGCGCGCAGTGCGGCCGGGCGGTCGCCAGCGCCGAAACGCCGACAGCGAGCCCCGAGCCGGTCGCGCCCGCGGCCGCACCCTCCGCCGGCGAGCGGCGCCAGCTCTCGGCGATGTTCTGCGACTTGGTCGGCTCGACCGAGTTGAGCCAGCGCATCGACGCCGAAGAACTGCGCGAGTTGATCTCGACTTATCAGGGCGCCTGCGCCGACGCCGTGAAACGCTTCGACGGACACGTCGCGCAGTATCTTGGCGACGGCGTGCTGGTGTACTTCGGCTACCCGCAGGCGCACGAAGACGACCCCCAGCGCGCGATCCGCGCAGCGCTCGCGATTCAGACCGCGCTCGCCGCGATCAATCAGGGCCGGCTCAGTACGGGCCAAACCGAGATCGCCGCGCGCATCGGCATCCACACCGGCCCGGTCGTCGTGAGCACGCTCGGCAGCGACGCGCGTCAAGAAACGCTCGCGCTCGGCGAGACGGTGAACATCGCCGCGCGGCTCGACTCACTCGCGTCGCCAGGCGGCATCGTGGTCAGCGACACAACGCTGCGACTCGCGGGCGGCTCCTTCGTCACGCGCGACCTCGGCCTGCAAGAAGCGAAGGGCCTAACGAGTCGCATCCGCGTGCACGCGGTCGAGCGCGCGATGGTCTTCTCGCCACTTCACGACGCGGCGCGCTCATCGACGAAGCTCGTCGGCCGCGAACGCGAACTCGACCAGCTGCTCGATCTGTGGGAGCGCGCCGGCGAGGGGCGCGGCCAAGTCGCGCTGATCTCGGCGGACGCGGGGCTCGGGAAGTCGCGTCTGCTCAGCGCGCTGCGTGAGCGGCTGGCAGGCGGCCAGAGCTCGGTCGAACTCCAGTGCTCGCCCTTCAGCTCCGGCAGCGCGTTTCAGCCGCTGGTCGACTCCCTTCAGCGCAGCCTCGAACTCGCGGAAGACGATTCGGCCGCGGCGAGACTCGAGAAGCTGGAGCGCGGACTCGCGCAGATCCCGAGCGCCGAACTCGGCGACGTCGCGCCGTATCTCGGCCAATTGTTAGGAATGGCAGCGTCGCCACGCTACCCGCTGCCGCCGATGAGTGCGGACTCGCAGCGCGAGCGGACGCTGCGGGCGCTGCTCGCGCCGATCTTCGCCGCGGAGACGCGCGGACCCGTGCTGGTGGTGTGCGAGGACCTGCACTGGAGCGACCCTTCGACGCTCGAACTACTCGGCCGCCTAGTCGATCAGGCGCCCACCCTGCGTGTGTTGCTGGTGATGACGTTCAGGCCGTCGTTCACGCCGCCTTGGCCGACCGCGCGTTCGTACGTGAGCCCGATCGCGCTGGCGCGCCTCGGCGGCCGCACCACCCGCAACCTCGTCGCGAGCGTGCCGGGGGCAGCGCGCTTGCCGGAGCGCGTGCTCGACGAGATCGCCGCGCGCGCCGACGGCGTGCCGCTGTTCGCGGAGGAACTCGCGCGCGCCGTGATCGAATCGGGCCTGCTGGTCGAGGTCGGCGATCGCTTCGAGCTGCGCGGGCGGATCGCCGACCTCGCAATTCCCACCACGCTGCAAGGCTCCCTGATGGCTCGCCTCGACCGCCTGAGCGCGGCCAAGCCGGTGGCGCAGCTGGCGGCGACGCTCGGGCGCGAGTTCTCCTACGCGCTGCTCGAAGCGGTCGCGGACCAGGGTGCGCCTGCCCTCCGCAGCGGCCTCGCGCAGCTCGCCGACGCCGAGATCCTGTTCCAGCGCGGCGAGCCGCCGAACGCCACCTACACGTTCAAGCACGCGCTGATTCAGGACACCGCCTATGAATCGCAGCTGAAGAGCCGGCGGCGCGAGGTCCACGCGCGCATCGCGAACGCGATCGAAGAGCGCTTCCCCGCGCGCGCTGTCGCAGAGCCCGAGCTGATGGCGCGGCACTGCGCCGAGGGTGGCCTCGTGCCGCGCGCGATCGAGTACTACCGGCAAGCGGGGCAGCAGGCGATCGCGCGCTACGCGCGCGCGGAGGCCGTCGATTACCTCTCGAATGCGCTCTCCTTGTTGAGTGGTTTGCCGGACGAGCCCGAGCGCGCCCAGCAGGAGATCGCGCTTCGGCTCGCGCTATCGGGCCCGCTCGGCGCCCTCGGGTATCAGAAGCCCGCTGCGATCGAGAACGTCGAACGCGTGGCGGAGCTGTGCGAACGCCTCCCGCCGGGTCCGGCGCGCATCCCCGCGCTGCTCGGGCTCGCGAGCTTCAATCAGGTGCGCGGCAATCTCCCGCGCGCGCGCTACTGGGCGGAGGCCCTGCTCGCGGTCGTGGAGCCGCTCGGAATCGCGCCGCTCTGTGTCGCGGCGCACGCCATGATCGGGTCGGCATCCATCACGGCCGGCAGCGTGCCCGAGGCGCGCGAACACTTAGGGCAGGCTTACGATTTGGTGCGCAAAGCGCCGCCAGCTGCGCCGACCGGCGCGTTCGACATCGACGTGCTGACGCTCGTCTCGAACGTCCAAGGCATCGCGCTGGTGCTGTCGGGCCTGCCGGAGCGCGCGATCGAGGCCTGTCAGGCGGCGCTGCGCCGCGCGCGCGAGATCGACCACGCGCAGACGCTGATCCGCGCCAACAGCACGTCCACGGTCGTTTATTATTTTTTGGACGACTACGAGAACACTTTCGAGTTAGCCAACGTGTGTCTCGAACCGGCAGAGCGGCTCGGCTTCACGAACCTTCTGCCGACCCCGCTCGTGTATCGCGGCTGGGCGCGAGTCCAGCTTGGCGACGCGAGCGGGATCGAAGACATCGAGCGCGGAATCGCGATTGCCGTCGCTTCCGGGACGGACGCGGGGCTCGTCAACCACCACATGCTCGCCGCCCGCTCGCACTTGAAGCTCGCAAACTACGATCGCGTGGATGAATCCCTCGCGAGCGGCGGGGCCGTCATCGAACTCACCGGCGAGCGCAGCGCGTACGAACCGCAGATCCTCTTGTATCGCGCTGAGCGGATCCTCGCATCAGGTTCCGAGGACCTCGCGGAAGCCGAGCGCCTGATTCTCGACTCGTTCGCCGGCTGGGAGCGTTACCAATCGCCGTGGATGGAGCTGCGCTCGGCGCTGTTATTCGCGGAGCTCGCGCTGCGAACCGGCGAACACGCCCCGGCGGCAGCGCGCCTCGCGAAGCTCTATGCGAGCTTCAGCGAAGGCGCCGAGACGCGCTCGCTGCGCGAAGCGCGCCGGTTATTGCGGGCGCTCGGCGCCTGACGAGGCCGCACAGATTGCTTCTTCGATGTGAGAAGATGGGCGCGCGAGTGTGTCGCTTCCGAGCACTCGTCCAGCCTCAAAGTCAAAGGGAATGCGCGTGGTGACTCCTCCGGCCGGTGTCTCGGAAACCGCGCGCGAGCGCTACCGCTACCGGAGCGCGGCGGAGAACCAGCTCGCGCCGATCGCGACTGCCGCCGCGTGGCCTTTCTTCGCCGAGCAATACGGGCCGCGCTGGCTGTTCGGAATTCTGCCCGGGGCCCTGCGCGCGAACGGCCGGCGTTTCGCGAAGCGTATTCAGTTCGCTGTCCAGCGCGCGACGTTTCGCTTGGAGAAGCGCGCGGCCTTTCGCTCACTGTTTCCCGCCGGCGAGACTCCGCCGTTCGCAGACGACGCGAGAGGCGGCTCGGACGCGGCGTTCGCTTTCTACCGGATCGCCGCGCTGAACCCCGTCGTGCTTCAGCAAGAGCGGAGCCTCGCCTCGCTGCGCGAGCGCATCGCGCTCGACGTGCCGCGCATCGAGACGCGCTTCGCCGCGCGCGGCCGCGCGCTCGATCTCGCCGCGGAGGCCGCGCACGGGCGGCTGTTCGCCGTCGACTACCGGTTGATTCAGCGCGCGCTCGGCAACGGCCGCCTGCGCGATTCGCGTTGGCGTAACAAGTACCTTGCGTCGCCGATCGCTGTGTTTCTCGAAGCGCCGGGCTTCCACGACGGCTGCGAGCTGGTGCCGCTCGCGATTCAGGTCGACCATCCCAAAGCTCCTGGCCACAATCCCGTCTACACGCCGGACGACGGCGACGCTTGGCGGATCGCCAAGGCGTTCTTCGAGGCGGCCGACTCGGATTTTCAATCGCTGGCGACGCATCCGGGCCGCACGCACATGGCGCTCAGCGCCTTCTGCCTGGCGGCCGCGCGCCAACTCGCGCCGAATCACCCGGTGAGCGTGCTGCTGCGCCCGCACACGCGTTACACGCTCGCCTCTGCGAAGCCGGCGTACGACTACTTCGTCAACCGCAAGCACGCGTATTACGAAACGCACTCTGGAACCCTCGAGGTCGACCGCAACCTGGCGAGACTCGACCACGAACAGCGCCCATTCCGGGATTTCGCGCCGCTGCGCGACTTCGCGCGCCGCGGCGTGCTGACGGCGCCCGCCGATTATCCTTACCGCGACGACGCGCTGCTCTGGGTGGCGGCGCTCGAGCGTTTCGTGCGCGAGTACCTAGACGCTCACTATGCATGCGACGAGGACGTGCAGGGCGACGCGCAGCTACAGGCCTTCGCCGTTGAACTGATGGACCCACGCTTCGGAAACCTGCGCGGCCTGTTCGAAGACGATCGCCTGGCGACGCGAGCACAGCTCGCCGATTTGCTCGCGCAGCTGCTTTTCACCGCGGGGCCATTCCACGCGGCCGTGCATTTCGGTAGCTCTTATTACTACCGCTACGCGCCGGTCTTCCCTAGTTCTGCCTGCCGGCCGCCGCTCGCGAGAGGCGAAGCCGCGGATCTGGCGAGCTTCCTCCGACTGCTGCCGCCAGTCAGTGAAGCCGCGGAGCAGTTCGCGGACAACAGTCTCGACGTCTTCCGCTACGACCGCTTCGGGGATTACCGCCGCTATGCGCTCGGCAGCGCGCCCGGCGCGCAGCGCGCGATCGAGAATCTGCACGGCGCGCTCGCCGAGATCGAGCGCAGCATCGCCGAGCGCGACGCCAAGCGCATGCTGCGCAGCGACTTCATGAAGCCGTCGCTCGTCCCTAACAGCGCGAACATCTGAGGCGCGCGATGTCCAAACCCACCTGGCGGAACTGGGCCGGCAATCAACATTCACATGCGAGCGTGCTGCACCCGGCGGATCTCGAGTCGCTGCGCGCGGCCGTCGTGCAGGCGGCGCGGCCGACGCCGGAGCGCCCGTACCCGCGCATTCGCGCGGCCGGCGGCAGCTACTCGTGGGCGCCGGTCGTTACGACGGATGACACCATCATCGTGATGGGGAACCTCGACCGCCTGCTCGAGCTCGACGTGCCGCAGCGGACCGTGAAAGTCGAGGCCGGCATGACGATCGCCGCGCTCGACCAGATCGCGCGCAAGAACGGACTCACCCTAATCACGCCAACGCTGTTCCCGCTGCCGACCGTGGGCGGCGCGATCGCCGCCGCTTGCCACGGCACCTCGTCCAGCGCCGGCAGCTTCTCGGACGACGTGCTCGAGCTCACGATCGTGTGCGCCGACGGTTCGCTGCACACACTGCGCCGCGGCGACGCCGATTTCCCGGCGGCGCAGGTCGCGCTCGGCAGCCTCGGCATCGTCTACTCGGTGAAGCTGCAGCTCGGGGAGCAGTTCAACGTGCGCGTCGACAAGCGAAAGGTCGCGGCGAGCGAAGTCCTCGCGAACTTCGACGACCTGATCGCGAGCACCGACTACCTCGAGCTCTTCTGGTTCCCGTTCGCGGACACGATGTGGGTTTTTTGCATGAACCGCACCGAATCGTGGCCGGATCCAAACACCTGGTGGACGCGCCTCTCGCAGAACGTCACCACCACGTTCGAGAACGTAATGGGTGGGAGACTCGTGCCGTGGATTGCCAGGCATATGCCCAACCTCACGCCAACTCTCTCGAGACTCGCGAACTGGGGCTCCAACAGCGAATCCGTCACGGTGCAGACCGCTTCGGACGCGTTCCACTTCCAGAAGGCGTATCCCAAGAACTGGGACATGGAGTACGCGTTCAAACGGGAGGACACCGCGCGCGTCTGGCGAGACATGCACGATCTCGTCATGCAGTACGCGAAAGCGGGTCTGTATCCGATCAATCTCGCGCTGCACGGCCGCTTCAGTACGGCCGGCGCCGGCTGGCTCGCGCCCGATTCGGGGCGCGACACTTGTTACGTCGAGGTGACCACTGCGGAGGGGACGCCGAACTGGAGAGAGTTCTACACGGAGCTCGAGAAGCGCTGGCTCGAAGTCGAGGGCGCGCGGCCGCACTGGTGCAAGCTCTACTTCCAGCCGCGCGTGACCGGCGACCTCTACCCGCACTTCGGCGATTTCCTGGAAGTGCGCAAGCGCTGGGATCCCGAGCGCGTGTTCCTGAACGAGTTCCTCGAACACGACCTGTTCCAGCTGCCGCCGCGCCCCTGACGCTCGAGGAGCAAACACGTGGCCGATGAATCCGAAGCAGAACTCGACGCCGATCGCGCGACTCGGCTCGAGGCCGCGCTGGCTGCGTACAAAGCGAGCGCTCCCGCGGCCGAAGTCGCACAGCTGATGAAACGCCTCGACGCTGCGCACGCCCAGGCGGAGGCCGCGCGCCGCGGCGAGGGCGATGGCGCGATCGACGAGCCGGAACTCGCTTGGGCGAACACGCATCTCGGCAAAGGCAAGCTCCCGAGGGACGCGAGACCCAGCTACGTGAACCCGGCCGGCGGTCTCGTCGGCTCGCACAAGTACGAAAAACTCGACATCCACTTGCTCGAAACCCTGATCCAGTACCTCGAGCATCCCAAGAAGTTCAGATCGAGCTTCGTCGGCGCGCGAGAGATCAGCCTGCCGGAGAAGACCTCGCTGGCGATCGCGGGGGATTGGGCCACCGGTTTCTGGCAAGGCGACGCGACGGCGGGGAAGCGCGTCGCCGACCGCATGTTGCAAGCGGAATACACGATCCACCTGGGGGACACCTATTACGCCGGAAGGCCGTGGGAGATCGACGAAAACCTCGGCCTGTGGCCCAAGGCCAAGACGGACTACGCCTTCGCGATCCGCGGGAACCACGAGATGTACTGCAAGGGCGGTGAGCCCTTCATGAAGCGGCTCCCGAAGTATTTCCCGGCGCAGAACGGCGTGAGCTGCTTCGCGATGAGCAACACGAACTGGCTCGTCCTGGCGCTCGATACCGCCTATTTCGCGAAGCCCATGTTCCTGAACGGCACGCTCGGGCCCAAGCGCAAAGCCCAAAGGATTTTCGCGGCGGACCGCCTGAAGGAAGCAAAGAGCGCCAATCAAAAGGTGATCCTGCTAACGCACCACGCGCCGTTCGACCTGACGCGCGACAAGCGCGAGGGCCTCCACGACGAAGTCCGCGATCTGTTTCGCGACAACTGCGGCACCGAGGGGCCGGATCTTTGGGCCTGGGGTCACCTGCACAACGCCGCGGTCTACGCGAACGCGCCCGGAGAGTTTCGCGGCCGCCTAATAGGCCACGGTGCGTATCCGTTTGGCTGCTCGAGCGATCTCGCAAAGCGCCAGTGTGACGGCGTCATCCTCTGGCACGAGACGGTGAACGCGGGGGATCAAGCGCCCTACGAACTCCGCGTCACGAACGGGTTCTTGCGGATCGATCTCAACGGGCGCGATGCCCACGAGGCGATCTGGGCGGAGAGCGGCGACGAGCCGCGCTGGAAGGCAGACTTCTGAGCGCCGCAGCGTTTGATTGCGCGTCGCGTCGGCGCCAACGGAGGGCACTCGAGCCATGCATCAGGTGACGGTTGTAACGGGCGCGAACTCCGGCATTGGGCGGGCTACCGCGGTCCACCTCGCGCAGCAAGGTCATCAGGTCTTCGGCACGCTGCGCTCGCTGGGCAAGGCCGCCAAGCTGCGCGCGATGGCGGAGCAGGCCGGAGTCGAGCTGCAGCTCGTCGTGGTCGACATCGGCGACGACGAATCCGTGCGGAACGGAATGCGCGAGATCCTCGAGCGCGCGGGTCGTATCGACAACCTGGTGAACAACGCCGGCGTCGGCGGCAACGCCGTCACCGAGGAGTGCCCAATCAGTTTGTACGCCGACGTGATGAACGTGAACCTCTACGGCGCCGTGCGCTGCATCCAGGCCGTGCTGCCCCAGATGCGGGAGCGCCGCAGCGGGACCATCGTGAACATCTCGTCCGTGGTCGGCCGCGTGGCGGCGATCGGGCAGCAGCCCTACTTCGCCTCGAAGTGGGCGCTCGAAGGCATGTCCGAGGGCCTCGCCCAAGAGGTCGCGCCGCACGGCATTCGCGTCGCGATCGTGGAGCCGGGCGTCACGAAGTCGGCGATCTTCGCGAAGAACGTCGATGCGCCTAATCAGACGGGCGCCTACGAGGCGCCCTATCGGCGCATGTTCCAGTTCTACGCGCGCGGGATCGCCGTGGCCAGCGACCCGTTCGAGGTCGCAGCGGTCGTCCACGAGGCGATCACCAGCCGCGAGCCGCGGCTTCGCTACGCGGTCTCGTGGGGCGCGGCCGGCATGATCGAGGGCAGGGGCCGCATGAGCGACGCAGACTGGGTGGCGATGGGCGCGCTCGAGGCCGACGCCGATTATTACGACGCATTCGAGCGGCACTTCGGGGTGCGCATCCATCCGTGACGTCGTGCTCCGGCGCAGCCGAGCATCACGCGAACGGCTCACTCATTCGGCGCGCGCATCCCGCTCCGCGCACAACTCCGCGAAACGCGCGAGCGCACGCTCGGCGTCGGCAGCGTCGAAGAACTCGTAGCGCTCGACGTGCTCGCCGCGGGTCAACAGCACCGCGACGAAGACGTTCTCGAACGGGCCGCCGTCGCGGACATTTCCGAACACGTGGCCCGCCGCCACGCGGCCGTGCCGGTTCCACGTCAGGATGCGGAACAGCTCCCAGTCCCAATCGGGCGCCAGATCAGCGAGCGTCCTCAGCGACGCGATCCACTGCTCGCGGTCGTAGGCGCCCATCACCGCGAGCGCGCGGCGATCGCGAATCGCCGCG
>JANNDT010000340.1:0-16424 GCA_031387905.1 Deltaproteobacteria bacterium | reverse complement strand
AACAGTTTAGGTATCTTCTTCTTCTTCTTCTTCTTTAGACATAGCGTGAGATAGATATTGCAGGTTTAGATAACATTTTTAACAAAGTAAAAGAGGCGACCAAACAGGCCGCGGATCAGACTAATCGCGCGGCCAAAGCAGCGGGTCGGCGTGTAGATCCGCGATGCGCAACTCGGCGTGCAGCGCGCGCGCGCCCGCGGAAATCGCGAATGGATCCGCAGGCCGCGCAACCGTGTTCATGCTGCGATCCGCGACGCGGGGCAACGCGCAGAACGCGGCGACGCCCAACAACACGAGCGCGATGCCGGCAGTGCGAACGATCTTCATGGCCGCGACGAAGCCTCCGGGATGAAGCGCGCTAGCTCGGCGGCGAGCAGCCGCAGCTCGGCGCGCAGGCGCTGTGGGATGTGCGCGCCGAGCGCGGCGATCACTTCTTCGTAATACCAGCGGATCTGGCGCGGCGTGCCTGAGAAGCGGCGCAGCGAGCGAACGCCGTTCGCCGCGTTGTCATCGACGATCGCGCGCAGGTTGTCGAGTTTGTCGCACGCGGAGACCAGCCGAACGCGCCGCGACACGCGAGCGAGGTGTGCGACGTAGGCCTGCTTGCGCTTCAACCACGGCGATTTCTTGCGCGCGGTGTCGCCTTCGAGCACATCACTCAGCGCGCGCACGATCTTCGCGACGTCCGCGCCGAAACGCGCGCGCAGCTCGGCCTCCGTGACGTCGCAATCCTCGATCGTGTCGTGCAGCAGGCCTGCCGCCGCCTGCCTCGCGTCCCCGCCATATTCGAGCACGAGCCCGCACACGCGAATTACGTGGCTCACGTACGGAACTTTCGTGCCTTTGCGCGTCTGCGTGCCGTGCGCCTCGAGCGCGAAGGCCATCGCGTCGGCAATCAGGGTGCGGTCGGCGGGCTTCACGTGGGGTTCCTCAGCGGGTCACAGCCCGATCACGTTCTCGGCGGTGCCGAGCAGCACGCTCGCGGCGTCGGCCGCCACCTTCTCGCCGATGAAGGCGTGCTGCGAGCCGGTGTGGATGTCGCGAAAGCAGCGTTCGAGCGCGCTGCCGGTACGGATCGCGACGGTGCCTGCGCGCAGATGCGCGAAGTCGCAGGCCTCGCGCGCGGCGTCGGTCGCGAGCACGGTCGCGGCGCGCACGAGCGCGCGCTGCTCCTGGGTCTCGGTGACGCCGCGCAGCGATGTCTCCTGCACCGCGCCGAACGAGTCGAGCACGAGCAGGCGTGCGGCGCGCAGTCTCGCCTCGGCGTCGATGTAGCCGCGCTGGAACGTGAGCCGGCCCGCGAGCGCAGTCGGGTCGCCCATGCGCTGGCGTGTGGTCGCCATCGCGCGCGACTCGTCGAGTGCGCGTCGCCCGACGCCGAGCGCCCAGGCCGCGTGGCCCGCCGCGGTCATCATCATCATGTTGAGGCGAAAGACGGCCTGATAAGCGGGGCCGCCGCGGCGCGGCTCGCGGTCGAACAGGCCGAAGTGGAAGCCATCAGGGATTAGGGCGCCGCGCACTTCGTAGTCGAAGCTGCCGGTCCCGCGCAGACCGAGCGTGTGCCAGTTGTCGGTGAACTCGATTTGCTCGCGCGGCACGAAGCCGACGCGCATGTCGGGCAGCCCGTTCGGCAGCATGCGCGGCGCGCCGTTCTCCAGCGGGATGAAGCCGGCCGAGACGTACCGGGAGTGCCCGCTGCCGCTCCCGAAGCTGTAGCTGCCGGTGACGCGCCAGCCGTCGCCCTCGCGCACGCCGCTACCGCGCGGTGCGAACTGCCCGCCAACGGTCGCCGCTGCGTCGCCGCCAAAGATCTTCGCGACCGCGTCGTCGGAGAGGAACGCAGCCGCCGCGGCGGAGCCCGAGCCGTTCGCCATGAGCGTCCAGCCCGCCGAGCCGTCTGCGCGCGTCACCTCTTCCCATACCTCGATGGCGGTGCGGAAGTCCGCGTCCTCGCCGCCGAGTTCGCGCGGTAGGCCGAAGCGAAAGAGGCCCGCGTCGGCGAGCGCGCGCACGGTTTCGGGCGGCAGCGTGCGCAACTCCTCTGCGCGGGCGGCGTTCTGCTCGATCAGCGGCGCGAGCGCGCGGGCACGCTCCAAGGCGGACGACATCGGCGGCTCCTACGTGTACGAGAGCGCGCGACTCTATCCGAAGGCGTCCGCAGGCGTTCGCCCCCGTTCGCCCGCAGGAGAATCGAAGCAAAAGGGGTCAGACCCCAAGTGTCTCGATTCTCGACCTGAGGTGCGCCTCTGGCTCCCCAACTCGCTGTCTGGTCGAATAGCGAGTCCCAAAGGGGTCTGACCCCTTTCGGTCTAGCTATTCGGGGCGAGGCGCGGGCGGGCTCGGCGGCGATCGTGCCTGTTAGTACGCCCGCAGCGCCTCGGCGGGGGAGATGCGCGCGGCGCGGAGTGCGGGCATCACGCCCGCGACGATCGCGACGCCCACGAGCGAGCCCGTGATCGCCACCGTGGTGAGCGGGTCGGGCCAGCCCGTCAGGTAAATGCCGCCGCGCGCGAACAGCGACTTGGTGGCGTGCAGCAGCGCGATGCCGCCCGCGGTGCCGAGCAAGCCCGCGGCGCCGGAGACAATCACGGCTTCGAGCAGGAACTGCGCGAACACGTCGCGGCTGCGCGCGCCGAGCGCTTTGCAGAGGCCGATCTCCCAGGTTCGCTCGCCGACCACCACGAGCATCATGTTCATCACGCCCATCGCTCCGACGAACAGCGTGACCAGTCCGGCGACTATGAAGAAAAGCTGCAGCGCGGTGAACATGCCGAACAGCGTCTTCAGCGTTTCCCAATAATTCATCGCCCACATCGACGTGTCGGTGCCTGGGTCGAAGCGCTCGTGCAGGCTCACGATTCCGCGCGCGGCGTCGATCGCGGCTTGGCTCTGCTCGCGCGTCGCGGCCGTGAGCACAAGTTCGTAGACGTTGTCGTTTTGCTGGAACCAGCGCTGCGCCGTCGTGTAGGGAATGATTACGAGCTGATCGTCGGGGCTGCCCACGTTCGAGATCTGCGTGCCCTTCTCCTGCGAAACGCCGATCACGCGGAAGCGCATGCCGTTCAGCTCGAGCGTCGTGCCGAGCGCCGGTCCGGCGCCGAACAAGCGCCGCCGCGCCTCGGGGCCGAGCACCGCAACGCGGCGGGCGCCGGCGATGTCGCCCTTGTCGAGGAAGCGCCCTTCGGCGAGCGCGATGTTGCGAACCAGCGTGCCGTCGTCGTCCCAGCCCACCACTTCGAGCAGCTTGGTGCGGCCCTCGTGACGCACGACGGTGTTACGCAACTCGATGCTCGGCGACGCGTGCTCGACGATCGCGAGCGACTCGATGCGCTCCACGTGCCGTGGCTCGAGATCCAGCTCGCGCGCCATGCGCTCGCCGACGCGGTCGTGAGGAATCACGCCGCGGCCCATGATCACCAGCTTCGGCCCGATCTCCTCGAGTTCGTGGCGGAAGTGCTGATTCATGGTGCCGATCTGCGCAGACAAGAACGTGAGCATCAGGGCGCCCCACGCGACGCCGAGCGACGTCAGCGCGAAACGCAGCTTGTGCGCTCCGATGCTGCGCAGCACTTCGCGGAGCAGTTCGCGCATCAGTCGGCCCGCAGCGTGAGCGCGGGATCGATCTTCATCGCGCGCCAGGCCGGCACGACGCCCGCGAACAGCGCGACCGCAGTCATTACGGCGAGCGCTGTGAGCACGACATCGGCCGAGAGTTCAGGGGCCGGCACGAGATCGCGCAGATCGGCGCCGATGTTGTTGCGGAAGGCTTCGCTCGCGAGAAAGAGCGCGCCGCTGACGCCGAGCGCGACGCCGAGTGCGCCGCCGAGCAGGACCAGCAGCACGGATTCGAGGAACAGTTGCATCAGCACGTCGCGCGGGCGCGCGCCGACGGCGAGCCGCACGCCGATCTCGCGGCGCCGCTCGCGCACGGCGTCGAGCATTAGGGCCAGCACGCCGATCCCGCCGATCGCGAGCGTCGTGCCGCCGATCAGCAGGTAGAGCACGTTTTGCTGGTCGAGCGGAATGCTCTTCAGCACGTCCTCGGGGCTGAACATCAGCACGGCCTCGTCGTCGTCCGCCGGCACGCGCAGGCGCTCCGCGAGGATCGAGCGTATTTCGGCCTTGGTCTCGTCGATGCGGCGCTTGTCCTTCATGCGCACGAGGATCACGTTGATCACGTCGTCCGCGACGAGTTCGTTGTGCCAGAGCACCTGATGAGTCGCGAGCGGCACCCAGACTTGCTCGTCGATCAGCGGGCCGTCGCGCGCGAGTTGCGTGCCAACGCGCGCCATCCGTCCAATCACGCGGAAGGGCGTGCCGCCGAGTCTTATCCAGCTGCCAATTTGCGCGCCGAGGCGCTTCTGCGCAGTCTCGCCGAGCACGACGACGCGGCGCCGCAGCGTGCCGTCCGAGCGCGAAATCGCGCGGCCCTCGGCCAGCGTAATGCCGCGAATCTCGAAGTTCAGGGGTTCAACGCCGCGAACGTTCAGGCTCGCCGAGCGCGCGCCGAAGCTCGCCGTGCGGAAGTTCTGCGTCTCCGCGGCGACCAGCTCAATGAGCTGCGCCCGGCGCCGCAGCGTCGCGACGTCTTCCGCGATGAACCACAGGTACCGCCGGTCCGCGGCCGGTGAGAAGTCTTCCTTCACCTTGTCGGCCACGACGAAGATCATGTTCTTGCCGGCGCGCGCGAAGGCGGCCTCCATCATCGTTTGCAGGCCGCGGCCCCAGCTCACCAGGAAGATCACCGCCGCGGTGCCCCAGACGAGGCCGAACAGCGTGAGCGCCGAGCGCATCGGCTGCGCGCGTAACAAGCGCAGCGCCTCGCGCAGCGATTCGGTGAGCGCGATCGGAGCGCTGCGGACTCGCGCGCGGCGCGGGCTCACTGCGCCACCTGCGCCACGTCCTGCTCGATCGCGCCGTCGCGAATCTCGATGCGCCGCCGCGTGCGCGCTGCGATCAGCGGATCGTGGGTGACGATCACCACCGTAGCGCCCGCGGCGTTCATCTCGAATAACAAGTCGAGAATCGCGCGGCCGCTGTTCGTGTCGAGGTTGCCGGTGGGCTCGTCGGCCAGCACGAGCGGCGGATCGTTCACGAGCGCGCGCGCGATCGCGGCGCGCTGGCGCTCGCCGCCTGAAACCTGGTTCGGGCGATGCTCGGCGCGGTGCTCGAGGCCCACTCTGGTGAGCGCGGCGAGCGCGCGCGCGTGGCGTTCGCGGCGCGCTACGCCCTGATACAGCAGCGGCAACGCGACGTTCTCGGTGAGCGACAGCCGCGGCAGCAAGTTGAACGCCTGAAACACGAAGCCGATCTCACGCCCGCGCACGCGCGCGAGCTCATCGCCCGAGAGCGAAGCGACCGTTTGGCCGCGTAACAGGTATGAGCCCGCGCTCGGGCGCGAGAGGCAGCCGAGCAGCTCCATCAGCGTCGTCTTGCCCGAGCCCGAGGGCCCGACGATCGCGACGAGCTCGCCGCGCGCGATCTCGAGATCGATGCCACGCAGCGCGTGCACGTCGGCCTCGCCCGTGGCGTAATGCTTGTGCACGTCGCGCAGCTCGATCAGGGGCGCCACTCCGGAGGTGGCGGCGCTCATTGCAACTTCACCAGGTCGCCCACAGCGAGGCCTTCGACGATCTGCACGCTCGCGCCGTCGATGATGCCGATCTTCACGGTGCGCTCGTCCACACCCTCGCCTTTCGGCAACTCCACGAACACTTCCTTGCCGCGATACCGCAGCGCCGTCTCCGGCACGACCAGCGCGCTCTCCACCGTCTCCGCCACGATCTCGGCATCGCCGCTCATGCGCGGCCGTAACAGCTGCGCGTCCGCATCCGTCACGGCGACCTTCACCTCGAAGTACGTGACGTTCTGGTTGCGCTGCCCGACCGGCGCGATCTCGATCACTTCGCCCGCGAACACGCGGTCGCCGTAAGCCTCGGTGCGAATGCGCGCGAGCTGCCCGATCGCCACGCGCGCCACCTCGTTCTCGTCGACGAGGCCCTCGAGGTGAATCCCCGTGGTCGCCGCGAGCGAGAGCATCAGCGTGCCGCCCGTAACAGCCGTGACCGGCGAGACCGCTTGCCCCTCCTCGATGGGGATGTCGAGCACGCGGCCCGCGAGCGGCGAAGTGACGCGCGCGTACGAGAGCTGCGTGCGCAGCGTGCGCAACTTCGCCTCGGCGCGCGCGACGCCCGCGATCGCGTTCTCGCTGCGCGCCCGCGCTTCGTCGAGCTTCTGCGAGGAGACGGCGCCGCTCTTCTCGAGTTCGAGCGCGCGCGCGAGGTCGAGCTCGCCGTAATGCCTCTCGACTTTCGCCGCGGTCAGCTCCGCCGCCGCCTCCTGCGCCTGCGCTTCGAGCAACTCGCGCTCGATCTCGACCAGCACCTGGCCCGCAACGACTCGCTCGCCTTCCTTCACGAGGATGTGCTCGACGATCCCCGGAATGCGCGGCCGCACCTCGACCTCTTTGGCGGGCTCGATCGTGCCGGTCGCCACCACGATGCGCTCGATGCGCGCGGTCTCCGCCTTGGCGGTCTGCATGGGCGGCGGCGCTGCGCCCCCGCACGCGAGAGAGACGGATGCCAAAGCCAGCGCGAGGAGCGCGGCACAAGAGCTGGGGCGACGAGGCACGTGGTTCTCCGGGCGCGGAGCCACGGTAACGCACCGCCGATGCGCGGGGTTCGGGCAGCCCGCGGCCACGGCCCTCGCGCTATTCGCGGACCCCCGCCTTGCGCAGATTCTCGACCAGGAACGCGCGCTCATTCGGCAGCCGCGGGATCTCGGCGAACGAGAAGGTGGGCCGAATGCGCAGCAACTCGGCGAGCGCCTCGCGCGCCTGATTCATCTCGCCGAGCTGCGCGTGGATCACGACCAAGTTCATCTGGGCAAAGTAGAAGTCGGGATTCGCCTGCAGGCTCTCGCGGTGCTTCGCGATCGCCTCGTCGATACGCCCGAGTTGCCGGTAGCAGTCGGCAAGCTGGAAGAGGTGCATGTAGAGCAGCGCGGGATCGAGGCGCGTGAGGTTCTTGAGTACCGGGATCGCTTCCTCCGCCCGATTCCCGAAAAGCAGCACGCTTGCGAACCAGACGCGAAGATCTGCGCGGCCCGGCGCCAGCTCGACCGAGCGCCGCGCAGCCGCAACCGCGGCTTCGCCCTCGCCGCGGATGGCGAGCAGCAGCCCGAGTGTCGAGTGCGCAACCGGCTCCGCGGGATCCAGCTCGAGCGCGCGCCGAACGTGCTCGAGGCCCAGCTCGAGATACGCGTCGCCGGCCTCCACGCCAAAGAAGTTCAGGAAGTGCTCGCTGCGCGCGAGCTCGGCCCAGCCGAGGGCAAACTCGGGGTCGAGTGCGACGCAACGCAAGAGCAGCTCACGGCCCGCGTGCTCGCTCTCCGGGGTGAGAAGCTCGATCTGCGCGCGTCCCTGCACCAGCAGCGACCACACGTCGGGCCGTACCGCGCGCTCGCGCGGCGTGTGCTCGATGCTCGTGCCGAGTGCGCGCCGCAGCTCGGTCACCACGCCGCCCACCACCTCGTCCTGCAGCGCGAACACGTCGCCGAGCTCGCGGTCGTAGCGCTCGGACCAGATCTCCCGCCCGCTGCGCGCTTCGGTGAGCCGCGCCGTGATGCGCACGCGCGAGCCGGCGCGACGCACGCTGCCCTCGACCACGTGCTTGACCCCGAGCTCGCGCCCAATCTCGCGCGCCAACACGCTCTTCCCCTTGTACGCGAACGACGAGCCGCGCCCGATCACGAATAGATTCGGGATGCGCGCCAGCTCTGTGATTAGGTCCTCGCTCATGCCGTCGGCGAAGTACTCCTGCTCGGCGTCGCCGCTCACGTTCGCGAACGGCAGCACCACGAGCGACGGCCGATCCGGCGGCTCCGGCGCTGCGCTCTCCTTGGCTGGGGGCGCCGCGCCGCCGAGCCGGAAGGCGCGCACCGGGCGCGGGAAGTTCTTGAGGTTCTGCTCGCCGAGATCCACGAAGCCGAGGTCGAGGCGGCTCGCGACGATGTCGTGGATCGCAGCCGACAGGCAGATCCCGCCCGGCTCCGCGAGCGTTTGCAGCCGCGCCGCCACGTTCACGCCGTCGCCGTAGATGCGCTCACCCTCGACCGCGACATCGCCGAGGTGCAGGCCGATGCGCAGCCGCATGCGCCGCTCCTCTGGGAGAGCTGCGTCGCGGTCCTCCATCACCCGCTGGATCTCGACGCTCGCAAGCGCAGCGTTCAGCGCCGAGGCGAACTCCGCGAGTACGTTGTCGCCGGGCGAGTCGACTACGCGGCCCCTATGGCGTGCGACGCTCGCGGCGATGCGCTCCCGCGCGTTCGAGACCGCGCGGATCGTCGCCGTCTCGTCCGCGGCGAGCAGCCGCGTGTAGCCCGCGACGTCGGCGGAGACGATCGCGGCGAGGCGGTGCGTGAGCTGCAGTTCCGACACGGCGGCGCAGTCTACGCCGAGCCGCGACAAACCGAAGCCGCGCCGCAGCCGCGAAGACGAGCGGTCTCGTTCATGGCGATTCTCCTTGGGCGCGTCTTGCTGATGCGCCAAAGTACGTGGGTCGGATTTCTGCACGGCCTCGCCGACGCAAAGCCGTGTAATTCCCGCCGCGCCCGCGCTCGCTCGAACGAGCGCCTCACGAGGAGAACCCATGGCCCGCGACTTTGACGCGAAAGCGACCGCCGATCAGGTGCTCGAAGGCATCGATCTCACCGGCAAGCTCGCGCTCGTAACAGGCGCATCGAGCGGCCTCGGCGTCGAGACCGCCCGCGCGCTCGCGGCGAAAGGCGCGCGCGTCGTAATGGCGGCGCGCGACGTTCCCAAGATCGAGCAACACGCCGCTGCGATCCGCGCGAAGCATCCCGCCGCGCAGCTCGAAGTGATGGAGCTGCACCTCGACAAGCCCGCGAACGTGCGCGCGTTCGCGAAAGCGTTCCTCGCCAAGCACGCGAGGCTGAACCTGCTGATCAACAACGCCGGCGTGATGGCTTGCCCGCTCATGCGGACGGCCGAGGGCTGGGAGAATCAGTTCGCGACGAACCACCTCGGCCACTTCCTGCTGGCGAACTCGCTGCTGCCGGCCCTAATCGCTGGCGCGCCGGCGCGGGTGATCTCGGTGAGCAGCGCCGGCCACCAGTTCTCGCCGGTCGTGTTCGACGACATCCAGTTCGAGAAGCGCGCCTACGACAAGTGGGCGTCTTACGGCCAGGCGAAGACCGCGAACATCCTGTTCGCGCTCGAGTTCGATCGCCGCTTCGCTGCGCGTGGCGTGCGCGCCTTCGCGAATCATCCCGGCGGCATCATGACCGAACTCGGCCGCCACCTGACGCCCGAGGACATCAAGTTCATCCGGGACCGCGCCGCGGTCCGCACGTCCGGCGGCGGCATGACGTGGAAGACACCGGAGCAAGGCGCGGCCACTCAGGTGTGGGGAGCGACGGCGCCCGAACTCGCGAACAAAGGCGGGCTGTATCTCGAGGACGTGCAGGTATCCGGGACCACGCCGCCGGCGGGATCTGCGGGCTGCGCGCCGCATGCGCTCGATCTGGAGAGCGCGAAGAAGCTGTGGGCGATTTCGGAGCAGTTGTTGGGCGAGAGCTTCCCGGGTTAGCGCGGAAGAACGGCGTGACGCGCGCGCTCGCTGCTGGTGTGTTCTCCCTAATGCTCGCCGCGAGCGCGTCCGGGCGACCCGCGGCGATGACGCGCGAGCAGGCGCTGGCGCGCGCGAACGCGGTGCTCGCGCGCGCGCCGGTGATCGACGGGCATAACGATCTCGCGATTGCGCTGCGCGGGGAGCTGGGACCCAACGCACTCTCGGGCGATTACGGACTCGGTGAGCGTGAGAAGGGCCAGACGGATCTGGTTCGGCTGCGTAAAGGCCACCTCGGCGGGCAGTTGTGGAGCGTCTACATCCCCGGCGACGCGCAGGGCGGATTCGCGAAGACACAGCTCGAGCAGATCGCGCTCATGCGGCGCGTCATCGCGGCACATCCCGAGCAGCTGACGCTCGCGCAGGGCGCGGACGACGTGGAGCACGCGATGCGGGGCGGCAGAGTCGCTGGCCTGCTCGCGATGGAAGGCGGCTACGGGCTCGAGGGCTCGCTGGGCGCCTTGCGGGCTTATTACGATCTTGGCGTGCGCTCGATGGGCCTCGTGCACAACGCGCCACTCGCCTGGGCCGACTCGCAGGCGTTGCCCCCGACGCACGGCGGGCTCACCGCGTTCGGCGAAGACGTCGTGCGCGAGATGAACCGGCTCGGGATGCTCGTCGATCTCTCGCACGCGAGCGACGCGACCGCGCTCGATGCGATGCGCGTCTCGAAAGCGCCGGTGATCTTCTCGCACCAAGCCGCGCGCGCTCTCTGCAACATCCCGCGCAACGCGCCCGACAATGTGCTGCGCGCGCTCGGCGAGAACGGCGGCATCGTGATGCTGACATTCGTGGGCGGCTTCGTGTCGCAGGAGGTCGCGGATACGGTCGCGCCCGCGATGGCGGCGTATCGCGAGCGCGCGGCAGCATCGAAGAGCGACGACGAACGCAAAGCGCTGCAGGCGGAGATCTTCGGCGCGTTGAAGCCGCCGCCGGTGACGGTCGCCCAAGTCGCCGACCACGTGGAGCACGTGCGCGACATCGCGGGCGTCGATCACGTCGGCATCGGCAGCGATTTTGACGGCGCGTTCGGCTGGCCCGAGGGACTCAGCGACGTCTCGATGTTCCCTAATTTGTTTGCGGAACTCGCGATGCGCGGCTGGAGCGATGAGGATCTCGCGAAGCTGGCGAGTGGGAACTTCCTGCGCGTGATGCGAGCGGCGGAACGAGTCCGTCAGGATGCACTCACTCCAAGTCCACCCACACCGGCGCGTGATCGCTCGCAGTGAAGCCATCCTGCTTCTTGCGGTACTCGCGGTCGATCTCGACCGCCTTCATCCGCGCGAGCAACGGCGCACTCCCTAACACGAAGTCGATGCGCAGGCCGTGGCCGCGGTGGAAGGCGCCGTCGCGATAGTCCCACCACGAGAACGCCTGCTTCTCGGGGTGCTGCGCGCGGAACAGGTCCGTGAAGCCGAGCGCGAGCAGACGCTGCCAGCGCGCGCGCTCGGCGTCCGTGTGGAAGATCTGCCCGCGCAGCGCGGCCTCGTTCCACGAATCGAGCGGCGCGGGGCAGAGGTTGAAATCGCCGCATAACAAATGCGGCGCGCTCGCGACGCCGCGCGCGGCGAAGTGCTCGGCGAGCGCGTCGAGCCAGGCGAGCTTGCGCGGGTAGTCCTCGTGCTCGAGCTGCTTGCCGTTCGGCACGTAAACCGTGCTGAACACGACTCCCGCGACCTCGGCGCTCAGCAGCCGCGCGCCAAACTCTGCCTGCCCGGGCAACCCCGTCTGCACGACTCTCGCTTCCTCACGCGCGAGGATCGCGACGCCATTCCAGGCCTTCTGCCCGTGCGTGATGGCGCGGTAACCGAGCGCGGCGAACACGTCGTGCGGAAACTGGTCGTCGGTGAGCTTCAGCTCTTGCAGGCCGACCACATCGGGTTGCCGCGCGCGCAGCCAATGCTGCACGAAATCGAGCCGCGCGCGGAGGCCATTCACGTTCCAGGTTGCGAGGCGCATGGCGGCGGGAGGTAGCACGCGGCGGCGAGTGGAGATCGGAAACGCAAGCGCGGGCCCAAGCCTTTCTCGCGTTTCTCGCACTAGGATGCGCGCCCTATGGCCAACGAACTCGACGAACTTCGCGCGCGCGTGCGCGAGTGGGTGCGCGCGAACTCTCCCCCCGCACCGCCGTTCGCGGTGCCTCAGAACGCGCTCACGGTGCAAAGCGACGAGCAATTGGAGTGGCTCCGCACGTGGCAAGCGCGCGCTTATGACGCCGGCTTCGTTGGCGCGGAGTGGCCCGCGGAATACGGCGGCCGCGATCTCGCGCGGGGTTCGCAGCGCGCGATCGACGCCGAGTTCGCGCGCGCGGGCGCGCCATTCCTCGTGAACAACGTCGCGCTCGCCTGGGCCGGCCCGATGATCCTGCGATACGGCACGCAGCCGCAGCGTCTGCGCTTCCTCGCGAAGTTGTTACGGGCGGACGAGATCTGGTGCCAAGGGTTCAGCGAGCCCGGCTCGGGCAGCGATCTCGCCTCGCTCCGCACCCGCGCCGTGCGCGAGGGCGACTCCTATGCGATCGACGGCGCCAAAGTCTGGACCTCACTCGGCCGCTTTGCGGACTACATGATTCTGCTCGCGCGCAGCGACGCGAACGCGGTGAAGCACGCGGGGATCTCGTACTTCCTCTCGCCGATGCGCATCCCGGGCGTCGAGGTTCGCCCGCTGATCAAGTTCACCGGTGAGGGCGGTTTCAATCAGGTGACCTTCACGAACGCGCGCATCCCCGCGGATGCATTACTCGGCCGCGAAGGCCAAGGCTGGGAACTCGCGACTGCGACGCTTTCCTTCGAGCGCGGCGCGAGCGAGGGCTCCGCGGGCGGCTCGAGCATGGGCGGCGTGAGTTTCGGCGAACTCGTCCAGATGTTGAGGAGCGCGCCGCCCGCGCTGCGCAGCGACGCCGTGGTGCGGGACCGCCTCGCCGCGCTCGCGATCGAGGCGACCGCGCTGCGTTACGCCGGTGCGCGCCAGAGCCTGCCGGGGCTCATCGCCGATCGCCCGCAAGCGATCCCCCTAATGGGCAAGCTGACGGGCTCGGAGCACGCGCAGCGCTACACCGACTTCGGGCTCGAACTGCTCGGCTCGGGCGCGACGCTCTGGAAGGACCCGAACACCGCGAACTCCGGCGACTGGGCGCACAGCTACTTCAACAGCTACGCGGGCACCATCGCCGGCGGCACCAGCGAGATCCTGCGCAACGTGCTCGGCGAGAAAGTGCTCGGGCTGGCGAAGAGTCGTTAGGGCGATGCGCCCGCGCGACGCAGCCCAGCCGGCGGTCGCCTCGTATTCCAGCAACGCTCTGTGAGCGGAGTGAACCCCTGATGACTGTGCAGCTCGGCTACGACGAAGACCATGCGCTCTTGCGCGAGCAGGCGCGGCGCTGGCTCGCGGGGCGCGTGACGTCTGCCGAGCTGCGACGCCTCGCCAGCGACGCGCGCGGTGACGAGCCCGCGTGGTGGAAGCTGCTGAGCGAACTCGGTTGGGCGGGCCTCGTGGCGCCTGAAAAGTGCGGCGGCACGGGCCTTGGCGCGGTTGCGCTCGCGGTGCTGTGCGAGGAGACCGGGCGCGCGCTGCTGCCTTCGCCGCTGCTCGCGACGCTGCTCGCGTCGAAGCTGATCGAGCTCGCGGCGAGCGATGCGCAGCGCGAGCGCTGGTTGCCGCGCATCGCGAGCGGCGAAGCGCTGGCGACGATTGCGCACGTCGAGGCGAGCGGGGCGTGGGAGGCGGACGCGACGAGCGCGCAGCTCGACGCGGGGCGCGTGAGTGGAGCGAAGGCGCACGTGTGGGCGGCGCCGACCGCTCAGTTGTTCGTGGTGCCTGTACGCGAGCAAGCTGGCAGCGACGCGAGCCGAGCGCTGCGCATCGCCGTCGTCGAATCGAACGCGCCGAGTGTTACGGCGCTGGCCGAGGCCACGCTCGACGCGAGCCGCCGTCAAGGACGCGTGCATTTCGAGCGAGCCGCGTGCGACGTGCTCGCGGGCGACGGCGACGCCGCGTGGCGCGCGTGGCGGCCGTGGGCGCAGACAGCGCTCGCCGCGGAGATGGCGGGCGGCGCGGACGCGGCGCTCGTCATGACTGCGGCCTACGCGCAAACGCGCGTCCAGTTCGATCGCCCGATCGGGAGCTTCCAGGCGATCAAGCACCCGCTCGTGAACGTGCTGGTTGCGATCGAGCAGCTGCGAACGCTCGTCTACACCGCGGCATCGGCGCTCGATGCGGGCAGCAGCGAGGCGCCACTGCTCGCGCGCATGGCGAAGGCGGCGGCAAGCGAGGCGTACCCGTTCGCGTGCTCGCGCGCCGTGCAGTTCCACGGCGGTTACGGCTTCACCGAAGACTGCGACGCGCACCTCTACTTGCGACGCGCGCTCGCCTCGCGCCCCGCATTCGGCGACGCGCGCGAGCAGCGCGCCGCGATCGCGAGCGCGCTGCTCGAAGGCGGCGCCGAGCTGCCGTGACCCCGCTCAGCGCGTCATTCAGCGAAAGAGCGGGGTCAGACCCCTTTCTTTCGCTGCGGTGGGTTGCGCGACCCGCGCACCTCGCCTGGATCCCGGCGTGTCGGTCTAAGCGGCGCTCGCTCTCACTCAGGCTCTTGGGCCTCTCGTGCCGCCGCCGCGACTCGCGATGCCGCGAACGCGAGAACGCACGGACACGCGCCCAGCGAAAGAACGGGGTCTGACCCCGTTCTTTCGCTGGGCGACGCAACGCGTCAAAGCACCTACGCCTGCCTCCGTCCGCGCGCACCTAGGTTCAACCGCGCACACCGCGCCGCATGCGCAGGCTACGCTGCAACGCTTCACCGAGGAGCCACCGCGCATGGAGTACTTCCGCAAGAAGGCGCGCATGATCGAGCCCGCGAGCGCGCTGCCCGGGCGCACGCAAAAGCTGCCCGTCGCGGCGCGCCACACGGTGCTCGGCAACGCGCTGCTGCCGCCCTACCCGGCTCACCTCGAACTCGCGCTCGTCGGACTCGGCTGCTTCTGGGGCGCCGAGCGCAAGTTCTGGCAAGCGCGCGGCGTGTGGAGCACCTCGGTCGGCTACGCGGGCGGCTACACGCCGAACCCCAGTTACGAAGAAGTCTGCTCGGGTCTAACAGGTCACACGGAGGCGGTGCGCGTGGTGTTCGACCCGGCACAGCTCCCCTACACGCAGCTGCTGCGCATCTTCTGGGAGAGCCACGACCCGACGCAGGGCATGCGCCAAGGCAACGATGTCGGCACGCAATACCGCTCCGCCCTCTACACTCACGGCCCCGCGCAGCTCTCCGCCGCACGCGAAAGCTCCGAGCTGTACGGCAAGGAGCTTGCGCGCGCAGGCCACGGCGCCATCACCACCGAGATCCGCGAAGCGCCCGAGTATTTCTTCGCCGAGGACTATCACCAGCAATACCTCGACAAGAACCCCGACGGTTATTGCGGAATCGGCGGCACCGGCGTCGCCTGCCCGATCGGCGTGAAGCTCTGAACGCAGGCGGCGTGCCCGCATCCGCGCCCACCCGGTCCTATCGCCAGCGCCGCCGGATCACTCACGCTCGGAGCCGCGATGACGCGCGCGGAACTGGAGCAGGAACTGAACGGCATGCTCGCGGTGAGCCGCGGCTGGGCGCTCGCGCAAACGAGCTGGAACGCGACGGAGGCGGATGACGTGTTGCAGGCGAGCGTGCTCAAGTTGCTCGACGGCCGCGCGCGCTTCGACGGGCGCTCGAGCTTCCGCACGTTCGTGTTCGGCGTGATTCGCCAGACCGCGCGCGAGCGCCGCCGCCGCGCTCTCGTGCGCAGCGTGATCCTGCTGCGCCCGATCGCGCGCGACGAACTCGCTCCCCGCGAACTGGCGCACGGCGAGGGGGCGCCCGACGCGCGCCTCGATCACTCGCGCGAGAGCGCGCGCCTCGTTGCCGCGCTTGCGCAACTCCCGGCGCGGCAGCGCGAGATCCTGCACCTCGTGTTCTACGCCGATCTCACGATCGAGGAAGCCGCGCGCGTGGCCGGCGTCGCGCTCGGCACGGCGCGCACGCATTACGCCCGCGGCAAGCAGAAGCTGCGCGAGTTGTTGGGCGATCTTGCGCATGCGGGTGACGCGAATGTCTGAGCACAAAGACGAGGGCGATGAGCGCAATCTACGCTCCGCCTTCGCGCGCCTGCGCAACGACGAGGCGCCGCGCGCACCTACGCTCGCGGAACTCGTCGCCCGCGCAAACCGCGAGGATGCTGCGCGCGTGCCGCGCCTCGCGTGGCTGCGCCTCGCGCTGCCACTCACGGGCGCCGCGATGACTGCGTTCGCGTGGTGGATCTCTGCGAGCGCGCCGCAACCGGCTCCGCCCGCTGCGCGACCGCCCCTAATTGCTCTCGGCAGTTTGCAGTCCCCCACCGATGCGCTGCTCGCTTCACCGCTGGCCTCGCTCCCGCGCGGGTTCTCGGGCTCGCTGATTCCCTCGCCGTCCGGGTCACTCGCAGCGCCCGCAAACTCCCATTCTCGAGCCGTACCCGCTCGGAGGTTCCCCGCATGATCCGTCCACTCCCTTTAGTCGCCGTGCTGCTCTTGTCGCTCGCGTCGAGCGTGCGCGCGGAAGCGGACGCGGAGCCCGATTTCATCAGGCACTTCTTCGCACCCGAGCTCGTGCTCCAGCACGCGAAAGCGATCGATCTCGATCGCACGCAGCGCACCGAGATCATGAAGGACATCGCGCGCGTCACTGGCTCGACCACCGAGCAGCAGCTCTCGATGCTCGAACACTTCGGCGCGGTCGAGGAGCTGTCCGCGGCCGAGCGCGTCGACGAGAAG